>NZ_CP037920.1:2715722-3041796 GCF_007748195.1 Gimesia aquarii | reverse complement strand
GAAACTGAACCTCTCAAAAGAACAGCGCGACAAAATCTATAAAATACAAGCGAACTACAAATCCCAGATGGATAGTCTTAGAAAGCAACTTGCTGAACTGAATTCAAAACGGAAAGCAGAATGTAAAACCGTTCTGACAGCTTCACAAAAATCAATTTTAGATAAAATTCTGTCTGACATTGCCAGTAAGAAAGAAACCAGTAAAAAAACAGTGAAAAAATAATACCGAATCGCTTCGTTTTTCTAGCCGATGAAACATGTACGAGGGCGTGGTTTAACATAAAACCACGCCCTTTCTTTTGAGTCCTCTGCAAAGCTATACTGTGGAAAATAATCAAGCTCTCTTCGATGTCCTTTATTTCTATTCTCAGTCTTCGAAATGTATTCCCGGCTGAGTTGAAATTTATAAAGACATTCAGAAATTAGTACTGGCTCATGGATTCGGAAAAACCAATTTCATCTAGGTCTAAAGCACACCATGAAAGTCTTCCGGACCAACCATCTCACTCTCGTTGGATTCCCCTGCTCCATCTGTTATTTGTAGTTCTGCTCTTTTGCTTCTTAAGCCCCTACGAATGGGATCGAGTTCAATCCGAAGACCAGAACCTCCCCTTTCTCACCCGTTTCTTTTTACAAATGAACGTCGATACCAGTCCGTATTTTATTCTATTACTTCTGAGTCCCATCTGCTGGTTTATTCGCCCTTACTTTAATTTCAAGTTTTTCTCAAAGGTACTTCTCCCCAGACTCTCTAAAGAATGGGTCAGAACAAAACAAGCTTCAGGAAAACTGGATTTCATGGCGATCTGCCTCTGTCTGTTGGTTTCATCCTGTTCATTATTCATGAGTGTCTGGACAGCCTCTCACATCGTGAATGACGAACTCAAGCTCGCAATGGGTGATCTACCACCTGCATATCATGATGAGTACAGCTACCTGTTTCAGGCCAAAACGTTTCTGGAAGGCCGCACTTCATTTCCGAGTCATCCCGATGCGCCTGAGCTTTTCGATCAAGTACATGTACTGAATGAAGGTAAAATGGCCAGTCGTTATTTTCCAGGAACCGGAATCTGGTTAGCGCCCTTTGTCGCCTGGGGACATCCCTATTGGGGCCATTGGCTGGCAGGCGCAATGACTACGTTCTTCATTTTCTGGACAGGTAGAGAATTAGGTGGAAATGGAGTTGGTTTTCTCGCCGGTTTGGTGATTGCACTTTCACCGGGCATGGCGATCTTCAGTAACCTGCTTTTAGCACATCACCCCACTTTAGTTGGCCTTGCTCTTTTCCTTTGGTCATTTTTAAGAATGCAGCGGACTTACACGCTACGAGATGCAACGCTGGCAGGAATCGGTTTAACATTCGCGATGCTTTGTCGTCCCATGACGGCGGCAGGCTTTGCACTCCCCTTTGGAATTTGGCTGCTACTCCTTCTCATCAAACCCTGTTTCAGTAAAAAAGATCACTCGGCGAAGTCAGAATCTCAAGACTCGAAAACGAAGCGTCCTGCTTGGGTATTGACCACTGGTCTGGCAATTCCATTAAGCTGTGGTTTGCTCGGCTTATTTTTTTACAATCAGTCCATCACCGGTAGTGGTTGGAAAATGCCTTACCAGCTTTATACCGATATATATACCCCCCGCCATGTCTATGGGTTCAACAATGTGATTCGGGGAGAGCAAAAACTCGGTCCCAAAGTATTAGAAAACTATGATAAATGGGCTGAAAACCTGACTCCAACATTAGCAGTGCAAAATGTACAAAACCGATTTCTGGCCAGCCTGCAATGGACCCTCGGAATCATTCCCCTCGGACTGGCAGGACTGATTTTTCTAATCACCGAGATTAGAAAGGCAAGCCGATGGTGGATGATTTTTGCCTCAATTATCTCACTACATTTCGTTCATATTCCCTACTGGTATGATGGCATTATGCACTGGCACTATGTGTTTGAATCTGGACCACTCTGGGCATTGATTTTTGCACGAAGTACCCAAACTTTATTTAGAATCTGGAGACAAATTGGTCGGCCTTTGATGTTTTTACTCTGGATCTCTATGTTGTTGGTCGCAGTTTTGACCAATCTGACATCGATTTCCCCTCTATGGACTTCTTCGAAGTTGGAAACCGTGGTTAATAATGTGGCTTTTTCAAAGCTAAAACATTTCCAGCTACAAAAAATGATACAACAGTACCCAAAGATAGAAAAACCGGCGCTCATACTCATCGCTCATGATCCGGCAGATCGACACATTGATTTTGTGATTAACGAGCCTGAATTAAATCAGTCGGTTCTAATGGGACGTTATCGTGCTGACCGAGACGAGCCAGCAAAATTACAATCAATATTTGCAGATCGGCAGATCTACCTCTTTGATGTATCCCAAAATCGGCTCAGCAAATGGAATGGCGCCTTCTGGGAACCCATCTAGTACCAAATTTCCTTAATCGCTGATTTTGACTTTGATTTCGTCCGAATTCGCTTTCAACTCGGGGGCATACATGCCGTAACCTTGAGTAGGTAAGCCACTGAAGAGCCCCGGTATTTCTGCCCGTAATCGATAATTGAGGCTGTGTTTTCCACGTGCTAAACGTCTCACATAAAACACAACGCGATCGTCACGATATTCGCGGTAAGCCTTTAATCCAATGCCGGCATATCCGCTGCGGACTCCAACGGGCTCAAATCCTGCTACTTTATAATCCTCAAAAACTAGGTACTCGTAATCATTTTTGCTCTCAAGTACGAGCTCGACTTCTACCAGGTCGCCGCTCTTGAGGGCCGTCTCTGAATCAATTAACTTGCGTTGATATTTCTCGACTTTCTGATCAACCGCCTGACCGCGCGAACCAGAAACTTTCGTAGAGGCTTTCTCTGGAATTAGCTGGTAATATTTTCGTTGGACTTTAATTTCCAGTCCCGCTTCTGTGATGAAATTCTCTTTGGTGAAGTTGGTTACATAGGCATTGTAATACAAGGGGCTTGAGCCTGTCTTTCGAATCTCTAACCGATGAGCGCCTGCAGAGAGGGCATCCCCCTCAACCACCAACTTATTGCCAAAAGTAAAAAGATTCTCTGCTGTAATTGTTACTTCTTTCTGCTTTTGACCATCGAGATAAATTTCTAAAGTCAAGTCGGGTTGATTTTCTCCACTGGCAGACCAGAATTCCGCAAGTGCTTCAATTGCAATCGCAGTATCGGAAACAGAATTCCAATAAGTGGAATGCTTACGATTATTCAACAGATACTTAACTAATTGAGCCGCTTTGGGGTTTTTAGGATCGGTTTTCGATAACAACTTCAGATAGTAAGCATTCGCTTCCACTTCGCTACCGTACCAATACCACCAGTAATTACTTTCAGGCAAATTCAGATAAGCAGTCTGATTTTCTTCATCCTGAACTAAATACTGATCCATATTCTCAACAATCATCTGGAGTCGATCCTGACGATTCAATTCCTCTGAAGCCAGTCCTAACATTCCCAAAGCATAGACCGATAGTTTCGTCCGATCTCGATACAAAAAGTCGTACATTTTTTCGTTAACGACTTTTTGATTGACCAGCACCATAAAGATATAAGCATCCAGATTGGAAGCAGTCAGTTTATATGGTTTTGTTTTACTGGGCGCATTGAGTAGTTTCTGTACTTCTTTCGCCTGATACTGTTTCAACCAGTCAATTCCTCGTTCCAAAGTTCCGGGTACCAATGCAACTCCATTTTGTTTAGCCAGACTCAATCCCTGTACGACGCGGACAGTAAAGTATGGCGATGAGCGTTCCTGCCAACCGGAAAACCAGCCCCAACCTCCGTCTGCCAACTGCATACTGGTTAAGTCAGCCACTCCCTGTTTCACAATTTGGCTCACTTTTGCTTCACTAAATACGGGATTTTGATCATAGCGTTTCCACTGTGCGGAACGTTTTTTATCCTCGCCCGTTTCCTGCGCATTTAAGTTAGTTCGTTTCTCTTCGATTTGCTTCAAGTTCAATCCCATACGTTTCAGAATATTCTGAGTGATTACCGTGGGGAGAAAACGATACAAAGTGGTATCGGTCGTTTTATGAGGTGAATAAATCAGGTAAGGCAGGGCATCAACCATCGCTCCTGCCAAAGATGGCGAATAGCGCAATTCCAGGCGAGACAGCTCTGATTTCCGCTGACTCGGAATCTGGAAGCTAATCTGAGCTGACTTAGCGTCGGCAGGAATGGAACCGGTATACGACTCCGTTTTTAAGATCCCATGTACTTTGACAGGAAATGTCATCTGCATTGCATCTGACTCTTCATCCGTTAATGCTTTCATACGAATTACAGCAAAACCGGGACGAACTGCTTTCACCCGCCAATCGATGCGTTTTTCACCGTTCGCGGGAATTTCGACTGTCTGTGCTGCTCCGTTCAACGGCTGTAATGTATCGCCATCTAATTCTAAAACGACTTTCACTTGTTTGGATGTTTTCAGATAATTATGCACATTCGCACTGAGAACCACTTCATCTGTCTCAGTAAAAAAGCGGGGAGCTTGCAAACGGAGAATCAAGTTCTTTCTGGTCACAACCAGATCCTCTCCTTCTCCCACACGAGTGCCTTGTCCCATGGCCCAACTGCGAATCTTCCAGCTTGTCAGATTTTCAGGCATTTTCAAAGAAATTTCTGCCCTGCCCTCTGCATCTGTAGTGATGTGCCCGTTCCAGTAGGCAGTATCTGCGAAATTCTGCCTGACCACAGGTTCGACCACAGCCGAAACTTTTGCGAACGCTCCTGCCGACTCTGCTTCTGCCATCTCCATAGCGGCGTTGCTTGAAGGCATTCGACTCTGTATTGCACTCCCTAATCTGGTGATCGATTTACTCAAATTACCACGGCCATTTCGAGCCCCGAAAAACCCATCGATTTTCTGCGCTTTATCTTTTGATTCGCCGACCAGATGACCAAAGGTGCCAATCACGCGCATCGGGATTTCTTTGGGTCGTAACAAATTACGAAATGTTTTATTCAGACTACTATAAGTTAATGGATGATGTGAACGTTTCCATTTCCAGAAGGCATCTTTAATATTGGGAACATTGGAACCTCCACTGATATATTCGACACTCTTATCATACATACTCACGACGAGTGAACCTTCGATTGGCTGGCCTTCTGTGTCAGTGACTTTGAGTTTAATCTGTGCATCCTGTCCTGGGAGATACTCCTTCTCGGAAGGTTCAACTTCCACATTGATCACCCGTTTTTCCGGAGGAACTGCAATCTGGCGTGCCACCGTATGGACTCTACCCTGATGGATTGTAACCGCTTCCACAAAGATATTTGGCATATCACTCTTACTGACATCCAATTCGTATTCCGTACTTTTTCCTGCAATCTTGAGAACATGTGGCTTCGAATAGATTCCATTGACCGGTCTGAGGAAGAGCAACACTGTACTATCTGCCTGATTGGTATTGATCAGAATTCGAACCTTTTCATTTGGACGATAGGTTTTCTTCTCAACCACAATTTCAAGATCGTTAAAGCGATACTCCTTGCCATCAAATCCTTCGCCGCGAATCGAAAATAGATACCCACCTTCGATTTTATTTCCTGCTTTATCAGTCACCGTATACACAACACGATACTGTCCCGTTTGGGTAGCTGACATTTTCTGATTGGCCGTTCCATCATCGGCTGGATTTAGTTCCCAATCCTGGACAGCAGTCTCTTTTGGCGTCCCTTGATCATCATATGTCACGCGATAGAGAATGACTTTTCCTTTGCCAGTCACCGGTTTTGAATCCAGAGTCTGTGCCTTGAACGAGGCGGTCATTGTATCTCCCACCTGATAATAGCCGCGATTCATCCAGGCAAAGACTTTAAACGGCTTTCTAGATACAAGGACCGTTCCCTTACCCACAATGGTCCTTCTCGACTCATCAACCACTTCAGCAGTAATTTCATACTTATGATCTTGATCGCCATGAATGGCTTTCGCTAAAGCAGTCTCAATTTTAATATCGACTTTGCCATCCGGTCCAATATCAACCGTATTTGAAAGAACCAACTCAGGGGGAGCGGAGCGATGGGGAATCCACCATGGGCCTGGCGCTCGACAACCCCAAATCCCCCAGCCGGGATACCAATGGTAATCACTGACAAACCACCAATATCCCGTTCCATACAGCCAATCCCAGCGGCTAAAGGGGTACCAGCGTTGCTCATAGGCGGTTCTTGTGACTTTATATTTTACTTGCCCCTTCGTCACGGGACTGCCAAAGTAATATTTGGCATTAATTTTCGCAGTGATTGTATCTCCTAATGCGACGGGCTCTTTGGGAGCCTCAACAAGAACTTCAAATTCCGGCTTTTTGTATTCCTCGATCCGAAATGAAATATTTGACCGAACTGTTGATTTTCTGCTTGCCCCTTGAGAAGCGAGATATTCTGCGCGCAATTGCAGATAGTACACACCAAGTCCTGCATCCTTGGGAATCTCCCAATCAGAATTGACACCACCAAATGTATCAGTGGTGAGAGTCTTTTCAAAAATTGTTTTACCTTTATTGTCTCTCAGTTTGATGCTCAATTTATAATCAGCAAACTCGGTTGTATCCTTTAAATCATAACCGACACGGCGTAACCAGAATTTATAGTTAACGGTTTGCCCGGGTCGGTATACAGGACGATCGGTAATCCCATATACTTTCGGTCGCTGTGGGTACTTTTCATTGACTGACCGCGAATACCAGAATCGTTCAAAACCGGAATAGGCAAAACGACCTGACTTAGTTCTGGCAATTGTGATCCATTGATATTTTGTCTTTAGCAGAGTCGCATCAGGAAACGCCTGACCATTTTCATCTGTCTGCTCTGCAAAATTAGATGTCAGCATTTGATACTGGTTTCGCCCCGTATGTTTTTGCCAATAACCAAAAAACTCCAGATTCGCATCGGGAATTGGTTTACCGGTACGAGAGTCAGCAACGTAATAATAAGTACGCCCCGCTAACTTTTTATGAATGATCGCTGTGTCATCCAGCCAAACAATAATCCGACTGGTATTACCATTTTTCATCTTTCCAATCAACAAATATGCTCCTGCATTCTGCAATGGTGTATTGATTGTAATCAATCGATCACGGTGACCAGAAAGTGGGTCAAGATCTAACTCCCACTGAGAAACCAGTTTGCCTTGGTATTTTTTCTGCTGTTCACGGACGAGACGATATCCCAGGTTTGAAATATTAATCGCATTCCAATTCAACTGTTTGGGATGTGTCTTCAAATAGTCTTTGACATCATTCAACAATTTTTCTACATGTACTTCATATGCTTCAAACTGAATCTGTTCTGCATTTCGAAAACGGAAGCCTACTTTAGCTCCCGAACCGGCTGCCTGCGTTCCAATCGGTTCAAATTGCCCCCAGTTATTAATAATCTGGTCAAGTCGCTTCTGTTTATGTTTGTAAGGGTCACCGTACTTTTGAATGCTCTCTTGAATATACTTTACTGCAGTCGGATATTGTCGTCGGTTTTCAAAGATGCTTGCCAATTGAGATAATGCATTTTCTGCAAAAATGCTCTTCCCCATTTCAACAATCTTTTGGTACAAGCGAATAAAGTTGACGTCATCTGGAAGATTGATCCTTTTAATACCTGTTGCCAGTCTGGTTAGCGTCTCTGTTTCTTTAAGGCTTTCCAAAGAAAATGGATTGACTTGTTCATTTTCTGCTTCACTTTGATCGAGATTAATCCGCGAAAAATACCCCATATAGCTCTGCAATGTCTGAACGCCAAATTGGCTATGATAAAAGTTCGCAATTTGAAAGGATGCATCCTGCCGACGAGTCGGCCCCAGTAAGACCACTCGGTTCAACATCCAGCGCCAGCGTTCTCCGTCGTTAGCAGCAGTCTCGTAGGATTGAGGAACGCGGTAAAATATCGGATTGCCTGCTGCATCGACGGGTGCTCCTTGCGGTCCCTCACCCAGATAGCCTCGGTAGAATCTTCCGGAATTTTCGCTGACGTCCAGATAGTCAGGCACTTTGTTCAAGTCCGTCAGAATCTGCAGCTTCCAGGCATTTCCTCCTTGACGACCATTCATAAAATACATTGCGAAGTCATAATAAATATCTCTCGCCAACACAGTACCATCGCTATTTTTCAATTGATCGACTGCCTGGGTCATCAATTGGAGTGCACGTAAACGGTCTTGCTCCTGAGTATTGATATACTGTGCTGCTCCTCTGTGATTTCCACGAATAAATTCGCGATCAACGATATATCCATAATGCGGTCCATGAATCAGACTCTCAGCGATTTTCCACAACACGCGCGGCTTGTCAGAATGTACCTTTAAAATAGATTTACGAAATTCATCAATCTCATTCACGCGATTCAACCGTTTGAGACATTGAATCCCTCCAAGCAGATCATTGGTAATGCCTAAACCGGTATTATTGCGACGAGTCGCCAGCTTCTGATAGATTTGATACGCATCTCGATACTTTCCCTGCTTTTGAAACGTTTGAGCCAGGGCGCGTTCATCGGAAATCTTTTTCTCTGCGGCAAAGAGATAGACTCCCAAGACACTGGAAAAGAGAAGAATAAATGACCATTGAGCACTTTTCTTCATTCTAAGTAGAAACATTGTTTAACCTGTATGTAAAGATGTAATTGGTATTGAGAGTATCAGACGAGGATCATAGTAATTTCTAACATTGAGACGAGATAATTCTGGTGTTCAGTTCCAGGAATTATTAGATTTTTCAATCAACTCATAAAATTCAAGGTATGAGATTGAGAAAGATTCCTGCATAATCTGACTTTTATTCAAATTATACACATTTGAGACATCTAAAGAGACGAATCTATGGACTGGATAATGGGCGTTTTGTCACTCTGTGGCTACCTGATCACTCTGGCTCTGATTCCAACGATTCTTCTACAAAAAAAACGCCACCCCTCTGCTTCGATCTCCTGGATCTTAACAATTATTTTGTTACCTGGTCTGGGTGGGATCTTGTATCTCTTTTTTGGAATCAATCGCGTACAAAGGCGTTCTCTTTCAAAAGAAAGGTCTAACCAGTCTCTTGCTCCCAAACTTCCACAAGTCATCCAGAATCAATTACTTTCCATGGATGGCTACCTGCATTTCAATCGGAACATGATGCGATTAGCCAAAAACGTCGGTCACACCGTCCCAACTTTTGGTAACCATGTTGAACTCCTGACAGATACCAATCGTACCTTGGGACTGATTAAACAGGCGATTTTAAATGCCAAAAGTTCTATTCATCTTGAATACTATATTTGGCAACCTGATCGCTCCGGTACTCAGATCAGAGATTTATTAATCGAGAAAGCGAAGGCTGGCATCGAGGTTCGTTTTCTATACGATGGTTTTGGCTCACTAAAGTTAAGACATCGCTTTTTTAAACCCATGCTTGAGGCGGGAATTGAAGTAGCACCTTTTCTTCCGGGCGCCACTTTTCGCGAACGATGGTCGATCAATCTAAGAAACCACCGTAAGATCGTAATCGTTGATGGAAATGTAGCATTCACCGGTGGAATGAATATTGGTGATGAGTACCTGGGACAAACTATAGAACTTGGTTTTTGGCGAGACACACATTTAAAAATAGAAGGGCCTGAAGCGTTACAACTACAACAGGTCTTTGCAGAGGACTGGTTTTTTGCCACAGGCGTAGCGTTGACCCAATATCATTACTATCCCCATCCGGAGCCAACAGGGAATGTGACCGCCCAAACCCTCTTATCTGGCCCGGAAAAAGATGCCGATGTTTTTCTGACAATTATGTTTGCAGCGATCAATGAAGCACGGGAAAGTATTCAGCTAACCACATCTTATTTTGTACCACCTGAATCCTTAACAACCGCTTTGGAGTCAGCAGCTCAGAGAGGAGTGCATGTAAAGCTATTACTTTCCGGCAAATCAGCAAATCCATCTACGGTACATGCGGGTCGTTCTTATTACGATTCTCTCCTGGATGCCGGAGTAGAAATTTTTGAATACACAAAAGGGATTCTACACTCGAAAACGTTAGCAATCGATGGCTGCTGGTCTTTGGTAGGAACAGCTAATTTTGATTTCCGAAGTCTAATACTTAACTTTGAAGTCGGTCTGGCAATTTACGATCGAAAATTTGCACAAAGATTAATAGAATCAACCGAAAAGGATATTCTTACTGCAACAAAAATTACGAAAGTCGACTGGGCCAAGCGTAGAAAAATCACAATTTTAAAGCAGAACCTCTGTCGCCTGTTTGCACCTGTAATGTAAATAGTCCATTCAAATGATTTATTTCGTCAAGGACTTTTATGGCGGTAAGTCTGAGGAGCCCCGTCTGGTAACGTTGCCAAAAAGCTGATTAATTGTAAAACTTCTTCTTTCGATAATAAGTTCAACAAACCTTCCGGCATTGATGACTTTTTTACTGGAATAATTTCATCGATATCTTTTTTATCAATCAGATGTTTTTCGCCTTTACCAGTCAAAATCAGTAATTGATCTCGGTTTGCTGCTGCTCCCATCATTCCTGTAAGCACTTTTCCCTGCACAGTGACAATCGTAAAGGTGGGGTACTCTTCGGGAATGAAATGCGATGGAAACATTGTCGCTAACAAAATTTCCTTCTGTTGAAGTCTGCGGCTGACACTCGTCAGGTCTGGGCCGACTTTCTCGCCCAGTCCCCCAAAACGGTGACACTTGACACAAGTTGCTTTTACAAATGATTGCTCACCCAATTTTAAGTTGATCTCGTCTTTCGACCGCTTTCTCAATTCACTCATTAAGTTTGTAAATTTCCAACGACTATCTGCATCCTCTATGGGAAGAACGGGCTTGATCTCATCTGGATATTTCTCGGAAAACCACTTTTGCCAAATCAACAAGGGAGAGTGTTTATCTACAGTTGATTGATCGATTTTTACTCCTGTCCAATGAGTTAAGAGTTGTGATGCAATTTTCTGTCCCAGAGCATCCTGCGCCAGTCCTACCAAAATGACTTGTCGAATCCATTGTGCTTTGTTGGAACGACGGCGAAATTTTGTAAGCACATTCATCACTGTTTTTGCCTGCTCTCCTTCAACCACGTTAAGAGAGCGGACCAATATTCTCCAATCAGCATCTCGACGCTGATTCTCCTTTGCGTACCAACTGATCGCCTCTGCTACATCATTTCGACGTTCTGGATAGGATTCGAAGAGTTCATGTAAATACATCAATGTCGGTTTATCAGCAATCCGAGCCATTGCAATCAACAACGCGTTTAAATGGAGCTTCGATTGTGTGTCTGAATGCTTCTGGTTCCGTAGATCAATCTCAAGATCACGTAATGCAGAAAATTCAGCTCCCGTCATACGACTTAATGGCTCTCCCGCAATGACAATTTGATATTCTCCTTGTGAGTTTTCTTCAAGAAATGCTTCATCCAGCCCATCAATTTTCAAGGAATGTACGGGCTCACTCGCATGCACAATCGCCAGGGTGCAGAAAATCATTGGTATTAAGACCATACTCCAAAAGATGGAGAAGTTTCGCAGGATAATCATGCATCAGTTCCTGTTATTCGTTAATTCATTTGATTCATACTTAAAATAGATCTCAATCTAAATCTTACAGAAGTTAGTCCTCTTCACACTATGTTCTTTTATCAGTTTTGTATAATATTTATTGAGGTATGTTTGTTTTATTTCTTCATTTCAGGGACGATGACATGACAAATTCATATTCAACCTATAAGGATAAGATCGGGAACTGCTGCCTGATCTCAATCGCGCTGAGCCTGGTTTTCTGGCCAACAGGCTGTTCATCGGACCAAAATTCGCAGTCCTCCAACACCACAGCCGAAACTCAAACTCAGTCCACAAAACCTGAAGATGATGAAATCAAGCCAGCTGAAACCATTGAGATTACATTGGCCTTAACTGATCTTAAAGGCTTTCAGGAAATCTTGGACAAACAAAAAGGGAAGGTTGTGTTAGTTGATTTCTGGGCAACATGGTGTATTCCTTGTGTGAAGAACTTTCATCATTCTGTTGAATGGAACAATGAATATGCTAACCAGGGACTGAGCGTTATTTCCGTGAGCATGGATGATTCGGATGAAGACACAGAAAAAGCAGTGTTAAAATTCCTGGAATCTAAAGACGCACAAATGATTAACTTGCTGGCAACGGCTGCCAAAGATCAGGACCCGATGGATACTTTTGAAATTGAAGGTGGAGCCTTACCCAATTACCGAATCTATGATAGAGCAGGAAAATTAGTCGAAACATTCGCATCTGACAACCCAGACAATCTCTTCACACAAGCTCAAATTAAAGCTGCGATAGAAAAAACTCTAAAACAAAAAACAAACTAAGCCATTCCCTCATTTTTGAGATATCACTATGTTCCGCAAGCTCTGGTCGACTTGCCTCGATGAGTTTCTTGGCTTCTATCTCCTACACCGGTTTTTCTATTTTAAAAAGCATCCACTGATTATCTCGAATGCGGGAGAGACATCGGCTGAGTTATATAGTAGCGATCTCACAACTTTTTTTTCTCCAATCCCTTCACCAGCACAATTGGATTATCAACCTCAATTGAAACCGCTATCCAATTCTGTTATTTCCACAGCGAAAGTTGAAGATTTTCAATTCACCAGTTTCATCCAAACTGGTTTTCCTGAAAATGATCTCGTAAAGGGGAGACACTGGAAATCAACTTCCGTGCCTACCGAAAAAGAAGGAACACGACAATATACCATAATCGCCGTCGATGGAATCGTGCAATTGGGTGTGCGCAGCTTTAACAGACTCGCCCAGCGATTAACTCCTTTTGGGATCGATGTCATCATGATGGATAGCCCCTTTAATTTCAGACGGACTCCAAATGGCTATCGTCCGGGGCAATTAATCGCTGGAGGCAATTTAGATCATCAGTTAACCGTAGCACGACAGGGAGTCCTCGATCTTTGGAGCCTGATTCTCACATTGCAGGAAAAAGGTCATCAAATTGGTCTGGTGGGAATCAGCCACGGAGCCTGGATGACGTTGACAGCCGCTCTGTTGGTCGAACAGCTAAATTTCGTGATGGCAATCACACCTCCAGTTGATTTGTTTCATATCCTTGATGAAGGAGGCGCGGTAGTAAATGCGATACGTCGTGGAGTGGCTCATGAACCAATTGATCAGGAGCGATTGAAATCCCTTATCAGTCCACTCATTGTCTCTAATTGGGAGCCTTTACTGTCACCTGCTTCGATCTATCTTCATGTTGCCGACTACGATCGTTTTGTTCCGTCATTCCGAATTGACAAGCTGGCTGAACAATGGCGGGCACAATCATTCCATCACAAACTTGGACACATCGAAGCAACTACCGGCCCCAAAGTGGTTTCACGGGTCGCCTCAAATATTCTTGATTTTTGGGATGTCAGCTAAAATACTCCCATGTTCCTGAGCACATTTGCCTCACATCTACAACCTGATCGTGAACAGTCACAAACTCAATCGTTACAACCTGTATGACTGATATCATTTCAAAAATGATGACTTTTTCTGCCAGATCATGATGAAAAAAAGCATCATGTTGTCCTTTCGCAACTTATTCTTGGAATAGAGCCTCAATCGAAGAATTCAGTGATTATCTTCGACAAATTATTGATGCTTCCAGTGGGCCACTACGTTTATAGTGTGTTAGATAAAAGTATTTGATTCGTCTTTATAGTTAACCTTTTTTGATTAAAACAAAAAAGGAAGCTGCCAAGGGAGCAACTATGCAGGTACGAGTTCGTGATCTAATGACTGTCAATCCCACCAGTGTGCTGATGGGCACAAGTCTCCAGGAAGCTGCGGAACAAATGATTCTAGCAGAGTCTTCTGAAATCTACGTTACTGATCTGCAAATGCGGTTAGTTGGCGTTGTTCCGGATTATGAAATCCTCAAGCATAAACTCATGCATCAAAATCTGGACGCCCCCATCAATTCTATTATGAACGTACAAATTGATGCCCTCTCTCCAGAAGATGATGCGATACAACTCGCCTTTTTGTTTCGTGACCGACGTAACAGCTGTATGGCCGTCGCGGAGAATGGTCGACTTGTTGGTAAACTGAGCTGCAGAGACGTATTTCGCGTGATCATGGCATTGGATTCCATTGAATTGACAGAGGAACAGACTTCCGAAGAATCTGCTGCCTCCATCACGACTGCACCTGGCTCAACCGTTTCAACAATCAACCCACCTCACCTGTCCAAAAACAGTCTCAGAAAACATTTCCTGCAGCAAAACGCTCCCCAGGCCAAATAACGGGCCACTCATTTTTTGATCTGTCAGCTTTGAGCTTTTAAATCAATACCCATGTCCTGAAATAGATCAATCATATCATCCCATACATTTTTCTTCGCTGAAGGATTTCTTAGCAGGTAAGAAGGATGATATGTACAAACGACACGAGCGCGGCCATATTCATAAAATCGGCCTCTCATCTTACCAATCGGTAATTCTGATCTCAGCAAATTCTTAGCTGCTACTGAACCCCAGCAAACAATATAGTCAGGATCCACAATCTCAATCTGGGCATCCAAAAACCCACGACAATTTGCGGCTTCCGTATCAGAAGGATTTCTGTTTCCAGGTGGACGGCACCTGAGAATATTTGCGATATAAATATCACTGCGTTTTAATTGGCAAGCCTCGATAATCTTATCGAGCAACTTTCCCGCCCGCCCTACAAATGGTTCGCCTTGTCTATCTTCATCAGCTCCGGGTGCTTCTCCGATGAACATGATTTTCGCAGCGGGATTCCCTACTCCAAATACAGTTTGCGTGCGCGTCGAGGCTAACTCAGGACACTTTTGACACTGAGCAACCTGATCAGCAATAATATTTAACTCTGCTTGTCGATCCGCCTTTTTCAGTTTTGATTTCGTGGTTCGAGTCACACTCATTTCCTTTCGAGGTTCTTCAGTCTCAATTACCGTATTGATGGGAGACGGATCATTCTCTCGGAATAGTACCCCCTGATTAGCAGAACTCTGTAGTTCCTTCGAAACCGTTCGTGGCTTTGCTCCTGACGGATTGACCTGTTGAGATTCTTCAACTACTGTTTTCTCTGGCATGACGGGAACAACACGTTTGATATGCGTTACCCCAGATCTTTGCCAGCTTTCGATTAATTGGCGGGCAGCCCTTGTTTGCGAACGATTGTTCTTATTGTCATTCATCCCACGAACACCTGACTTTATCGTTTCACCTTACAACCCGGCACTGCTGCTTTGAACTTTTCGACTCCCTTATCGGTAACTTGTGTAAAGCTGAGCAGGAGTTCTTTCAGGTTTTTCAAAGCGATCAGTTTTTGTAAACCTTCATCCGTAATCTCTGTTTTGCTTAAGTTGAGATACTCCAGCTTTTTTAGCGGAAGTAAATAATCTAGACCCTCATCAGTGATTTTCGTGCCTTCCAGATTGAGGCGTGTGAGATTGGTCAAGCCCGATATAATTTTCAATCCCGCATCGGTTGTTTCAGTTCCCCATAATCCGAGCCGTTGCAGATTTTTCATGCTTTTAATCTGCTCTAGCCCTTTGTCACCAATCATCGATTCATCCAAATCGAGATAAGTCAGTTCGGTTAAACCAGACAAATACTTCATACCTTCATCCGTAACCACGGTGTCGCGTAAATGCAAAGTCTGAAGTTTTTTCATCCCCTGTAAATTCGCAATTCCAGAATCGCCCACAAAATCTCGCCGTAAATGCAAGGCTTCCATGTTGGTCATATCTTTAAGGTGTTTCAGTCCCTCATCCGAAATTTCCGTATCATCCAGTTCCAGAGATACCAGGTTTTTATCTTTTAAGAGTTCTAGAGTTTTATCTGAAATATTCCTCCCCCAAGTGTTCAATCTTTGCAGATTCGGCAATTCGGCCACATTCTTCATTCCCTCGTCAGTTACTTGTGTCGCCTGTAATTTGAGAACTTTTAAGTTCTTCATGCCTTTAATCAATGGCATTCCTTCATCATTGATTTCCTTGTTGAATCGCAAATCGAGGTCTTTCAACTTAGGAAACTCGGCAACGACTTTTAGCGCATCATTGGTAATATTAGTCGCCCGCAGAGAGAGTACTTGCAGATTTTTTAAATCGGCGAGGTTTTTGACACCTTCGTCACCGATGGCGGTACTTTCCATATTCAAATACCATAAATTTTTCTTCTTACTAATCTCTTCGGTAGCGGTATCTGTAAAATCAGGTCCCCAGATCGTCAGTCGTTCCAGGGATGGCAACCCAGCAAGGTGCTTCAAATCTTCATCCTTAGCCGTTGACCCTTTCAAATCCAGAATCAGAATGCGTCCATCATCCGACAGTTTCATCGTTGCTCCCAGATCCTTAAAAGCTTGAACTGCCTCAGGAGCGTCTGGTTTTGGTTGAACTGCCTCATTTGTTTGTTTGTTGGAATGACTCTCTTCCGCTGAAGTCGATTTTGCTTTGGAATCAGGAGTTTTGGGGGTATTCGAATCAGGACAACCTGATAACAAACATAATCCCAACAGAGAAAGAATCGCTTTCATTTTCATACTGTCATCCCTTGCTATGGGCGATACTGCTCGAAAATACATATTAGTGATTAAGGGAGGATTCTTGGATTTGGAAGCTTTCCTATTTTCTCATAGAAAAATCAATCGACATGAAACATTCACAAAACCATCCTCTTTTTCTAACAATGATCCCCAAAATAGAGCCCTTGCAGAAACATTGCAATTCAAAGCATCTCTTTTCTGCAACTACTTGCGATTCCCCGCTCATACAGGGTATACTCAAAGCATAAACAAACCTCTATGCGTCGACCTGATAACAAACCTGAATTTATTAAGACGTCCAATTAATCAAGGATCTTGCAGTGAATCATCGCATCCCTTACATTGTCCTGCCACTATTAAGCCTTACTTTCATTTTCTGTCTGATGAGTGATCAATCTCAGGCAAAAGACTGGTCTACTTACCTGGGTGATAAAGAACGTTCAGGAGCCACTTCCGATTCATTTCAGCTTCCACTCACACAAGCCTGGAAATATACAGCTCCCAGTAAACCAAAAACAGGTCAAACAGATCCCGGCGAACGTGTGATTGAAGGACATGACCTGGAATCACGAGTTGATTTCGATGATGCTTTTCATGTTACAATCGCAGGAGGCCGTGCGTATTTCGGGTCTTCTGTCGATCATCAACTACGGTGTGTTGACTTAAAAAGTGGTAACATCATCTGGAAGTTTTTTACCGGAGGCCCCATCCGATTAGCCCCGACTCTTAGTCAATCTCGAGTTTTCTTTGGATCCGATGATGGCTTTGTTTACTGCCTGGATGCGAATTCTGGAAAACCGCATTGGAAGCTACGAGCAGGACTCAACGAAGAGATGATTATCGCGCGAGGTGAAATGGTTTCAAGATGGCCTGTGAGAACAAATATTCTGGTTGATGAGGGAGTAGCCTATTTTGGAGCGGGTATTTTTCCTCATGAAAATATCTATTTGTATGCGGTCAACGCGAATACCGGCAACGTCATCTGGAAAGTAGACAACCTCAGCCAGACAAGTGCGGGTCGAAATGAGCTTTCGCCACAAGGATATCTTCTGGCAAATGACGATATATTGATCATTCCCTCAGGCCGGTCTCTCCCTGCCGCGTTTAATAAAAAAACAGGCCAACAGGAACACAAGCGTTCTTATAGTTGGAGAAGTACAGCCGGTGGTGTAGTCGGTGGAACACAAGCATTACTCGCCGATGGGCAAATTTACTCGATGGGTGCCCATCATATTTTAGCATTATCTCAAGATAAAGGAGACGTTGGATTCGCCTGGCTGAACGGTCAACAAATGGCGGTTCAAGGCGACTTCGGATACATTGCAACGGGTAGCTCCGTACTGAAAGTCAATCGAAAAGAATACGCAGCTGCCTCTCAAAAAACACATAAAAATGATATGACAATCAATAGTTTGTTACGCAAACTACGTGGTTTGAAAGATAAAAAAGCAGATGAAGTACGTGATCAAATTAAAAAGCTGAAAGATGAAAATAAGACATATGCAAAGATAGGAGTCATTTGGGAACAGAACTCCGATGCTCGCGATGCACTCATCGTTGCGGGCAACAAAGTGGTTATCGGCGGTCAAGATAAAGTAGTCTTTCTCGACGAAAAAACTGGTAAAATTCTGGAAACATTAAAAGTCAACGGCAAAGCACGCGGTTTGGCTGTATCTGATGGTAATCTGGTTGTGAGTACATCACTTGGTGATATTGTTGCCTTTCAATCATCTGACAACTCTAATCCGTCGAAGTCAACAGCTGAATCGATCACTCAAAAATCCCCCTACGCTGAGGACAAATGGACGCCCCTTTATCAACAGGCAGCCAAAGATATTTTAACGAATTCACAAATCAAAGATGGGTTCTGTCTGGTGTTGGGAAGTGAAGAAGGAAGGCTGGCTTATGAACTGGCTCGCAACAGTGATCTAAAAATTTATTGTATCGAACCTGATATTACCAAAGCCGAAACATCTCGCCAAAAACTGAGTGAGGCAGGTTATTACGGGCATCGTGTTACCGTTCATCAAACGGAACTTTCCCCTCTCCCCTACTCGCGTTACTTTGCAAACTTGATTGTCTCAGACACATTCCTCAAAACAGGTCAAGTACCTGGAATTCCCAAAGACATCGCTAAACATGTGAAGCCGCTGGGCGGAATCATCTGTCTTGGTATGCCTGCAAATTCTAATACTGAACGTGCTTCATCTGAAAAATTGACAGACTGGCTTAAGCAGACAAAACTCGCAGAGACATCTAAGATCAAAACTGTAGGTGGTTATACCATCCTCACTCGCGGTGCATTACCAGGCGCGGGCAGTTGGTCACACCAATACGGCGATCCGGGAAATACTGCCAGCAGTAAAGACCAATTAGTGCGCGGTGGTCTCGGAGTTCTGTGGTTTGGCGATCCTGGCGAAAAGAAAATGGTCAACCGTCATGAAGGTGCCGTTGGACCATTGGCAATTAACGGTCGATTGTTTATTCAAGGCGAAAGTACCATTATGGCCTTTGATGCCTACAACGGTCTCTTTCTTTGGGAACGCGAAAATCCGCAAGCGATTCGTACAGGGGTCTTTCAAAATCAAAACCCGGGAAATTTAGTAGCCAGCAAGGATAGCCTGTTCTTTATGATGAAGGAGTTCTGCTATCAGCTCGATGCAGCCACAGGCAAAACCGTTCGCAAAATTCCATTACCAGAGAAACTCAACGATGGAAAACATGAATGGGGTTATTTGGCTTATCAAAATGGAATGATCTTTGGGACTGCTACCACACGAAATGAACTCGAAAGTCGACTAAGACGCAGAGGAAGAAAGACAGAAGATTCAACAGATGCTTTGTTCGCAATCGATGTTAAAACAGGAAAACCAGTCTGGAGTTATCAAGGCAAAAACATCGCACATCACACCATTGCCATTGGTCCAGAGGCCGCTTATTTCATTGACAGCTCTATCACCAGTGAGCAACGCGCAGAAATTCTAAGACAGGATAAATCACACTTAGCAAAACTAACTGGCAAAGAAAAAGAAATCGCCGAAGATCGGCTCAAAAAACAAGACCTTCGATTAGCCGTAGGTTTAGACATTAAAACAGGTAAACAACTCTGGTCCAAACCCGTCGATGTGACAGATTGTAGCGAGATCGGGATTGGGGGCGGCAAGCTCACATTGCTCTATCAGAACAATGTTCTGCTGCTATGTGGTGCGAATGCGAACGGTCATTACTGGAAACAGTTTATCGCTGGTGATTTTTCTCGCCGTAGATTAGTGGCATTAAATGCCACTGATGGTTCAATTTTGTGGAAAAAAGATGCAAACTACCGACACCGTCCCATCATTGTTGGTGAAAAAATTATTGCAGAACCCTGGTCCTATGACCTTTACACGGGCATTCAACATACACGCAAGCATCCCCTCACAGGTCAACAAGTCCCCTGGAGTATTATGCGAGAGGGCCATCATTGTGGTATGCTTGCAGCGTCTGAGAATATGTTAATGTTCCGTTCCGGATATACTGGCTTTTACGATCTTGAAAAAGATGGCGGCACACGTCACTTTGCCGGACATCGCACGGGTTGCTGGATCAATGCGATTCCTGCCAATGGTCTGGTAATGATTCCTGAATCCAGTGCAGGCTGTGTTTGTTTATTCTCGATTTCTTCTACAATCGTTCTTGAGCCACGTGAAGAGAGAACCCACTGGACCATCTTCAGTTCTGTTGGTCCCAAAACACCAGTCCAACACATGGCTTTAAATATGGGTGCTCCCGGGGATCGACGAGATGCACATGGTACTGTCTGGATGGCCTATCCCCGTCCTCGCCCCAGTCGTGAAACAGGTCTTGATTTTAAATTTGATATCAAACCAAAATTCACAGAAGGAGGGGGATATAACAGTATTAATGAGATCACAAACCCCATTAAAGAGGCAGAGCCCTCTTGGGTTTTCACTTCCTGGGCTCGTGGTCTCAAGGAATGCACCATTCCACTATTAGGCAAAAAAGATGCACCGGCAACCTACAGCGTAGAATTATCCTTCTCTGCTCTAGAGCCAGTTTCGTTGAATCTAAGCCAAAAAGGAGAGCCTCTGTTTGACATTAAGCTACAAGGGAAAGTGGTTGAAAAAAACTTCAATCCCTACGCAGCAAAATCTACACTGGTTCGAAAATTTGAAGGCATTCCTGTGAAAGATCATTTACAACTTGAATTTGTACCACTCAACGACAGTGCAAAGCAAATGCCGCCTTCACTAAGTGGAATTGAAATTATTCGCTCAGACTCATAGACTGGTATCAGTATTAAACAGCTACCAGCCTTTTTTCTAAGCGAGATCGTGTGAAATATCTACTTAGTAGCAAGCGAATCACAGTTTGGCTGCTATTACTATTCATTCTCGGCATTAAAGGATTATCCCCCGCAAATGCCCTGGAACTAGCTCTGGAACCCCCGGGAGATCGTGAATTTGTTCGTGACCTCGCAGGCATGCTTGATGAAAAGACTACAAAACAGATTAAAGAGATCTGCGATAAACTGCTCACAGACAAAGCAACGCCGATCATTGTAGTCACGATCGATTCAATGGCAAAATATGGCGGGGCCGATATGCGAATCGAAACCTTCGCCACCATTCTGTTTAATCAATGGCAAATCGGCCATGCCAAACTGGGAGATCAAGATTGGAACACGGGAATTTTATTATTAGTTTCCAAAAATGACCGTAAAGCAAGAATTGAACTCGGTGCAGGTTGGGGACGTCGCGAAGATGCATTGTGCCGTCAAATCATGGATGATTACATGGTTCCTCAATTTAAACAGGGTAAGTTCTCGGAAGGGATCTTACTCGGAGTTGAAGCATTGGACAAAATGGCGCGGAAGCTCGAATTGCCAACCAAACCACGTTCTGCCTGGTCGTATGTCATCGTCGCTGTTGTCATCGGACTGGGAATCTTCACAGTGATCTCATTGATCCGTCGCGGTTCCAGTGGCTGGGCCTGGTTATTTTGGGGTGTCGTTTTTGCTGTGATTGGTACGATTCTCTACCAGATGTTAAGCAATCGTGGAGGTGGCGGAGGCTTCAGTGGTGGTTCGTTTGGCGGTGGATTTTCAGGCGGCGGCGGGGCGACCGGTTCCTGGTAACCAATGTCTCACTCATAAAATAATGAAAGTATCGATTCATGCAGAGCGCCTTTGATTTCTTAAATGAAAAGCAACAGAAACAGGTCGAACAAGCTGTAGTAGACGCAGAAAAACGTACTTCCTGCGAAATCGTGCCTGTCGTGGCGACCTCTTCAGGCCGTTATGATCGCCCGGAAGATATCGTAGGTCTTTGGCTCACCATTATCACAGCACTTTGTCTCTGGTACTTTTTTCCAAGAAACGCGGGACAAGGTGGTGACTGGAGTGGCTTACCGCTTGGTGTCGAATTGATCTTTGCTACGTTATTGTTAATCATCGCTTTTATCATCGGCGCAGTTGCCGGCAGTAGGCTTGGCTGGCTCAGGCGATTATTTACCCCTCGTCAACAAATGCAAGATGAAGTCGCAGCCCGCGCACGTGAAATTTTCTTCGACAAACGAGTCCACCATACTGAAGGCGGAACGGGCATCTTGATATACATCTCCCTGTTCGAGCACATGGCAGTCGCATTAGCCGATCAGGCAATCATCGATCAATTAGGACAATCATTCATAGATCAGATCTGCCTGCAATTAACCGAAGGCTTACATACCGGGGATGCTACTACTGCAATTTGTGATGTGATTAAAGAAATTGGTGAGCGGGCTTCCGCATCTTTACCAAGAGCAGAAGATGACCAAAATGAATTACATGATGTTTTAGTCTTAATTAATTAAGTCATTATTTTGGCAATTCTTTATGTAATCTCCATTCGATTTGGTTTGAATTAACGAGTATCAATTGCGACTTCGCTTGCATTAAGCTTTCGAAAGGAAGAATTCTACTCCCTTCTCTCAAAAGATCATTTTTGCTCATTGACAAAAAAATGGCATCATGGGCTTACATCTATCGATTTTGCAAACGCTATAATATAATAACACGAAGAGATAGCTGAAAAAGTGCGAAGAGGTACTCCAAAAGTTTTGTAAATATCGTTGTGAAATCTTGAAAGGAATACTCATGACCAGCCGAGACCGATTAGACGAATTGATTAGCGCACTCGAACAACAGCGTGATGAACTGGCATTAAAAATCCACTTGGGAAAAAAAGAAGTTCAAGATGAATGGGATCAGGTAACAACCAAGTTAGATGAATTAACAAAAGACTATGAACCAGTTAAAAGTGCAATGAAAGAATCTGCCAATAACGTTGTTGAAGCACTAAGCCTCGTCGCGAGTGAGATCGAGCAAGGATTTCAGCGCATTCGGAAATCACTTTAAACAGAATAGTAATACTCTATTACGATTTCATCTAGTATCGCCCTTGCTTGATCATCAGGTTTTCTCTGCAATCCGATGGAAATCTCTGTTACTCAAACTTTGATTATCAGTATATTGGTCTTCTCTATTGGATCACTATTGCATAATCAATTTCGCTGGTTAAGAAAATTCAATATCCCTGCTACAGTCGTTGGTGGGATATTGTGTAGCCTGATCGTCGTCATAATTTATGTTACAACAGGTCGGGAAATCACCTTTGACCTCTCATTACGAGACCTCCTTCTATTGATTTTCTTCAGCACAATTGGCTTATCTGCCAAACTTCGTACTCTGGCTGACGGAGGGCTGGCATTGGGACTAATGCTTTTAATCTCTGTTGTCTTTTTATTCCTGCAAAATATTGCTGGAATCAGCGTTGCCTATTTGTTTGGTGCTAATCCTGGCTATGGATTAATGGCAGGAAGTATTTCATTTGCGGGTGGATTTGGTACCGCGATCAGTTGGGGAGAAGTAGCACGAGAAGCCGGTCTCAATGGAGCGACTGAAGCAGGTATTGCCTGTGCTACATTTGGCCTAATCGCAGGTGGTTTAATAGGTTGCCCCATCGCTGAATATTTGATTCAAAAAAACAACCTCACTGGGTCGGACGAAGAGCTGGACACTACAACGGATGTCGACTCAAAAAGCAGTACGATTCCGGTCACATTAGAAGGAATGTTGGGCACGATTCTCGCACTCGCAATTTGTGTTTCAACAGGAGACATCGTCAATCTTTGGCTACAAACAAAAGGGTTAGGGCTTCCCGGTTTTCTGACTGCACTGTTTGTCGGCATCGTGTTGACCAATCTTCTCGATCTATTTCAGAAAGATCTAAATAATAATGCAATCAGATTGTGCAGTGACATCTCGCTTGAACTTTTTCTGAGTATGAGCTTGATGAGTATGCAACTCTGGACACTTTCCTCAAGCGTAGGTCCACTCTTATCGGTAGTATTCATTCAGATTATTTTGATGTCATTAGTTGCATACTATATCGTGTTTCGAGTCATGGGAAAAAATTACGATGCCGCTGTGATGTCGGGAGGATTCGTTGGCTTAGGACTAGGAGCAACACCTGTCGCCATGGCAAACATGAATGCAATTGTAATAAAATATGGGGCATCGCCGAAAGCATTCCTTGTAATTCCTCTTTTAGGCGCTTTCTTTATTGATATTGCTAACGCAATGATCCTACGGCTTTTTTTATCTCTACCACTCTTTTGAACAATACAAAAAAGCATCACATGCTTGCCTGCTTAGAGAGTGATTATTTCTTCAGTTCTAGTTTTTTCAACCAGATTGAATTCAGACGTAGCCCCTTTATCCCAAAAGCTTTGGTAGCTCGAACCTCCAATGCCTGCCGTCCCCGTTTCAGTTCCAGAATTCCTGCCTTTGTTTTGAAAAATACATTCTGACTCGTACTCATGGGAAGCTGACAAAGGATTTTTTCCTGGCCCACTGAGATTTGTAGTTGCCCTGTTTCTGGTTGTGCTGATCGATACCCATAGCTCATTTCCACTGCATACCGGCCCGCTTTTAATACATCGAGTTGCCAAACGGCAGTCCCCTGATTCGACTGCCAATTGTCAATGGTATCCCAGTCATAACCATCAAAGGAATATTCGAGGCTACCCCCTTTCAAGATGGCCCAACTAGGTTGCAGTTCGACTGCAGGCTCCTGATCATCACCTACTGGAATGGGCATTGGTTGATAAACCTGTCCGGCTGTCACATCATCAAACCAACGCAGAAACTCAGTACGCAATTGTTTCGCTTCTTCCGGATATTGTTTTGCAAGATCTTGCGTCTCACCCGGGTCGACACTCAGATCATAAAGTTGCCCCATGGGCTCTATTTTTTTCTTTTTCCCCTGAGAATTATGTAGCACCAATTTGAAGCGCTCACCGTGAATCGACCAGCGGTGATAGGGATTCGGAGTATACCGATCCCAGGTATGATAGAGATATTTATGCGGCGACTTTCCCTCTCCCTGTTCCATTAGTGAAAGAATTGACTTTCCATCCAACTTGAGTTTCGCGGGGACTTTAATTCCCGCCAGCTCACAAAACGTAGGGAAGAGGTCCGTTTGTGCCACCATCGCATCCGTGGTCTTTCCTGCTGGAAAATGCCCCGGCCATCGCACAACAAACGGCACACGAATACCGCCTTCATAGGCACTCGCTTTACTTCCTTTAAGACCTGCCTTGTATCCTCGGCTGACCCCACCATTATCACTGGTAAATATAACTACCGTTTCCTGATCAATCCCGAGATCGTGAACCGACTGCAGCAACCGTTTCAGATTCTCATCGATCCGCTCAACCATTGCGTATATCCGCGCTTCCCGCAAAGGTAGTCCCTTGTCAAGATATTTTTTAATCAGTTGATCCCCTTTCGGCTGACCGTAGTGCGACGTATCCAACAAAAAGGGAGAATGCGGTGCGTTATAAGCCAGAAAACAAAAGAATGGCTGTGATTGAGAACTTTTAATGAAATCAATGGCTGCATCGGTAAACAAGTCAGTAACATAACCACGCGTTTCTACAGGCTGACCATTCACAACCACCTGATCCGGGTTTGTATAGCGTTCAATATGACCATGATAATGACCAAAAAAATGATCAAAGCCACGACGATGTGGTTGATACTGCGCATAGCGTCCCAAATGCCATTTCCCGAACAATCCCGTTTTATAGCCAGTTGATTTCAAGACTTGGGCAATCGTTGTCTCTTGACTCCCGAGTGTATCACCGCCAAAACGAGTGTTATACAAACCGGTACGAAGATAATGGCGGCCCGTCATTAATCCAGCACGCGTGGGAGCACAGACCATATTCGCATAAAAACGGGTAAACGTCACCCCCTCAGCCGCCATTCGATCTATGGTTGGGGTCTCAATGTGTGGATTACCGGAAATTCCCGTATCCCAATACCCCTGATCGTCGGTCATCACCAAAATGATATTCGGCTGCCCGGATCGTTCTTTCGCTTGAATGGACTGCCAGCCACCACGAATCAAAAAGCAGGAAAGAAATACAACGACAACTAAAATATTTCTTCGCGCGTTCATGAATTTTCTCAACCTTAACTCATTAAGGAGTAACCAAAGTCAGAGTGATCTCAGGCTTGCTTCAAACAGTTTTCGAGATAAGCGCGTGATCGATTGATTTCTGCTGTGACTTCGTCGGCAGTTGGCAAAATCGGAATGCCCCGTGGTACGGGGTGCATAAAGATTTCCGTTCGTCCCGGATAATTGATTTTTTTCAATGCGGCTAAGATCGGAACGAAATTCAGATCGCCTCTACCCGGTAATTGCATTAGTTCCTGTTCTTTGGGAAGTTTCTTCATGCAGCCCATACCGTGTTGCCAGGCTTGAAAATGCACCAGCCGCTCATCCAGGTCTAAAATCAGCTGAGCTATCTTTTCTGGATCCTGTTCCAAATGATAGGGCGCCAAGGCGATGCCAAAATTTTCGGAAGGCAGTGCATCCAGCAACCAGCGCTGAGTATCCGGATCATTAATTAAACCACCTCCATGATTCTCCAGACCGATTATGATGCCTTTCTCTTCCGCTGCACCTACATGCGGTTTTAGTTTCTCGGCAAAGACTTTGATTGCAGACATGAGTTCGCCTCCCTTCAAACCTTTCGGTCCTCCACTGTTGCAGATGACCATATCACCACCCAATTTTTTGACCAGATCCATCTCTCCCTGCATATTGAAGAGACCATACTTGAAGCAGGTAAAACTACCGAGTTTGACCTTATATTTGTCAAAGAGCTGTTTGGTTTTCTCAATGCCTAATTCATCAATTTGTTCGCGTTGATTCCCATGTCGCTTCGCCCAGATTTCCAGATATTGAGCCCCCGTTTTGGGCGTCTCCTGCAATATGGTTTCCAGCGGCAATGTCCCATACATACAAGAAGCTACGATGTAATTCAGTTGGAATGGTTTTTGATTACCATCTGCGCCCGCGGCTAACACGTTTCCCACAAAACCTGCTGAAAGTGCGCTACCCAGAAGTTGTTTATTGAAATCACGACGATTAAGCGAACCGGACATGAGCTTGTTTTCCTATTACTACATAATTGAGATCCGTTTAAGAAACGACTCTGTCACCATCCATTAAGAAAGGCACTACCAGATGTTTGGGTTCTTGAGTCTCAGGATCAATAATCGGTGCGGGAGAGTATTGCGTCACGTAAGCCCGGCGCATCTTATCTGTTGTATTCGCGCCGCTCCGATGAAAGGTAAGCGAACTGAAGACAGCGAGACTACCCGCCGGTACTACAGCAGTCACTCCTGGCTCTTTACCAAAGTAACCGGTTTTATCTCCGGTTTCCGGATCTTGAATGTGCTCGACCAAAGAACGAACACCGATGGTGGAATAAGGTAATACATCGACGGTTCCATTTTCGACAGTCATATCGTCAACGGCCGCCCAACATGTCACATAAGGGCGATGACGAAAGCCCAGATAACCGGAGTCCTGATGCCAGGAAAACTTAATCCCCTTCTCAGCCGCTTTGACTACATATTGATCGTAAAATAGATAAGCAGTGTCACCAATCGTGGCTTTACAGATTTCGGCCATCAAATCGCCAAATACATACTCATCCAATCGAGGCGCCTGATCATATTTCTTGGCAATATGATAGCGTTTGCCACGATGACTGATATGAATGTGATCGGTCCCTAGACGATCCATTTCCTGATGCATTAAATCGATCAAGTGGTCACACGCATCCCGGATGATCTGCAGGTGCTCTTCAGAAATCACCTTTTCCAGAATGAAATAACCTTCCTCGACAAATTGTTTCTTATGATCTTCGGTGATGATTCCCGTTGAGACAGTCATAATTTTTCCTCACAACTATAAACACAATCAATGTAACAATCACTTCAATTGAGCGACAAATCTTAGGTGTCTTTGATTTCATACCCGGCCCGCTGTTCGCGTTTGAGCCAGGTATTCGCTTCGGCATCGCCTACAAACTGTTCCTGTTGTGGATCCCAAGTTAGTTTTCTGCCTAAGCGTTGTGAGATATTTCCAATATGACAAACAGTTACAGAACGATGTTGATTTTCCACACTGGAGATCGGTGTTTCACGAGATTGAATACAGTCAAAGAAATTCCCCATATGATTGACAATGGCATCCAGTTTGCCCATACGAGGAGGTCGTGAAAGGTTGTCGTGACCATAAATCTTGAATGCTTCACGCGACAACGGTTTTTTCGCCAAGTCCTCGACAGGTTTACCGGCAATAGTCCCCCGGTTCACAAAGATTCGTCCGCGGTCTCCTTCAAACATCACACCTGTACGGCCAGAGTCGTTCACTTCCAAAATCACCCCGTTGGCATAGCGGGCCTTTAAATGATAATCGATGGCGACATTATAACCATTCTTGACATTCGGGAATGTCGCCGTTCCCTCGATATCAACGGGGCCGGAGTCCTGCATACCAGCCCCCCATTGTGCGATATCGATGTGATGTGCGCCCCAGTCTGTCATCTGACCGCCAGAATATTCATACCACCAACGGAACGTATAGTGACAGCGTTCTTTAATGTAAGGGACATCAGGCGTCTGTCCCTGCCAAAGATCCCAGTTCAGAACCGAGGGAACAGGATCTGGTTTAAACGAACCACTGGTTTTATTCTTACTGAGCGTCACAGTCACTTTCTTGAGATTACCAATGCGGCCATCGTGGACCATTTCGACAGCTTGTCGAAAACGATGATCGCTTCGCTGCCAGGTTCCCACCTGCACAACCGCTTTGGTATCCTTAACCACTCTGTTAAGGATTTTGCCTTCATCTACTGTCAAAGTTAACGGCTTTTCACAGTAAACATCCTTGCCGGCCTGGCAAGCGTCGATCAACATCTTGGTATGCCAATGGTCGGGAGCACCAATGGTTACCACATCAATGTCTGCCTTTTCCAGCATTTCCCGATAATCTTCGAATAGCGTTGCCTTTCCCCCAAACTGCTTGCGGGCTTTCTCAGCAATCTCCCGATCCACATCAGCGATGGCAACAATATCACCGTATTCTTGAGCTTTATCAGCGATGACGGCCCCTTGATACCGCATCCCAACCGAACCAATTTTTAAGCGTTCGTTCGGACTCCGTGGTTTGTCGGCCGCGCGTGCTGTATTCACAAAAACTCCTGGAGCAATACAAGCCATTGGAAGTCCGGACGCAACCGTTTTGACAAACGTGCGGCGAGATAGTTTCTGTGAAGTCATCGAGCTCTCCTACTTTTTGAAATTGAAAGGTAACTTTCTAATATTGATTTCGTGCTTCATCGAGCAGCTTCATCCAGGGACCAATGTATTGGCCATGGTCATGATAGGTGCGGCCACTTACCAGATTGCCGTCGATCACGCAGGCCTCATTCACAAAGGTACCGCCGCATACTTCCAGATCAAACTGGCATTTCGGTACCGTCGCCATACGACGCCCCTTAACACAACCTGCACGTGCTGGTATTTCTACGCCGTGACAGACAGAAGCAATGGGTTTATTTTTTTCGAAGAAATGTTGTGTAATCCGAATCAAATCTTCATCATCGCGTATATATTCCGGAGCGCGGCCCCCACTGAAAAAGATACTGAGATATTCCTCAGGATTGATATCCTTGAAAGCGATATCTGCTTGAATCGTGTACCCTTCCCACTCTTTGGTGATGGTCCAACCTGGCTTTACTTCGTGGAGAACCATCTGATAAAGACGCTTTTCCGGTGCAGCCACAACAGGCTCATAGCCCCCCTCGATCAATCGATAATAGGGGTAAAGTGTGTCGACAGTTTCAGTTGCATCCCCAACGATGATTAACACTTTGTTCATTAAAACGTTCTTTCTGCGTAAAATTCAAATCATTGAATTGGATCCATTTTACAATTGAATCCAGACGGGTCATTACGGAAACTCATAAACATTCTCAGGTTTTGCGTATATTATAGAATGTTCTTCAAATAATGCCTCTTTTTTTCCTGGCATTGTGTGAGAACACTTCAGATTAACGCATTTTCGCGCGATAGGCTCCCGGTGTTTCGCCTGTCTTCTCTTTGAATAAGGTACTGAAGTATTGAGAGTGGCGAAATCCGATTCTCTCGGTAATTTGGGAGAGTGAAAAATCGGTCGATACCAATAATTCCTTGGCACGTTCAAGCTGCGTTCTAATAATCTCCGCCTTGGGAGAACGACCGATGGCTGCCTTCATCTGTCGCTCTAAAGCGGTTCGTGACATCGGTACTGCTTTGAGAATATCATTCACTTGAATTCCCTTGCAGGCATTTTCTCGAATGAATCGTAGTGCCGATGCCAGTTCAGGATCATCAACGGCGACAACATCGGAGGATTGTCTGGTCACAATTCCCAAAGGAGTCACCAGAAAAGGCTCTTGAGGGACTTGGGCACCTTTCATCAGGCGACTGAGTAATGCAGCTGCCTCAAATCCGATGCGAGTCGAATTAAAAGCGACACTCGATAGTTGCGGACGGGCCATCATGCAGAGTATGTCATCATTTTCTACACCGACCACAGCCACTTCGTCGGGTACAGAAATCCCCGCTCGATCACAGGCATCTAACAACCAGAATCCAAGTTGGTCAGTGCATGCCATAATCCCGACTGGCTTGGGTAACCCTTTGACCCATTTCACCATTTGTTCTTGATGTTTTTCCCATTCGCGGGGAACTTCAGAATCTTCGGCTGCTGAGAAGACGCTTACTTTGTAACCAGCATTCTCTACTGTTTGAATATAATTATCACGACGCTCTTCAAAATAAACTTCAATCCCAATTTCATAAACGCCAAAGTGACGAATGCCACGCTCCAGAAAATGTTCGGCTACCATTCGTCCCATAGCCCGATTATCAATTCCCAGAAAGGGAAACGCATGTTTTAGCTTGGTAGAACGCAATTCTACTGTTGGTATTCCCGACTGTGTAATTGCATCGGCCATCTCCTGACTGGAAGTGCGACTGATGATACCATCACCGTTCCAGCGAGAAATCCAATCGGGAATTTGAGAATCCAACGAACGCGGCATCATAAAAACCGACCATTCCTCGTTTTCGGCAATGAACTGACGAATTCCATTCAGTACTCCACGACCATGAGAGCGAGACGTTTCAATAAACAATGCGACATGAGGAATCGAAGATTTAGCCATAAGTCGTGATTCAACCGATTCGTAATTAGCGAAAGGTAAGACAAGTGGAGGGACCGTTTCATAAGTTTCAGCGTATTCTTTTACAGCAAGTTTGATTTCTCTTCAATCATGATCGAAACAGATTGCATGAGTTCTTACAATACAATCCGACGTTGTCATCAAGCTATCAATCTACAACAACTGATTATGAAAGACTTTCGTGGACTACACTATCAAACAGGCCCGATCTGAAGATTTTCTTGAAATTGCAGCTCTGGACCGAAGCGCCTGGCCTCAAGAACCGGATACATTTATTCCCGATGGTGAACACGCCTGGCGACTGTGGTGTGAGTATGCCACCGTCTTGATTGCTGAACTTGCCAATGAAAATCATCGACACACAATTGCCGGCGTACTTTTAATGTTCCCGACTAAGACGGGAGAAATATTCTTGCATAAAATCATGGTCCATCCGGACTTTCGTGGGCAAGGCATTGGATCAGCGCTCATGAAACAGGCACTTCAGGCTGCGAAATCGGTTGTATTACTGACAGTAAACCCCGACAATGCTCCTGCAGTACGACTCTATGAAAGTTTTGGGTTTCGAACAAGAACTCGGATTGAAGGTTACTATCGACCACATGAGCATCGTCTGTTGATGGAATATCTGCCCGCACAATAATTCACATATTGGACTTTTTATGAAACAATCTCAGCGGGTTTTAATACTAGGCGCTGGCATTAACGGAGTTGCCGTCGCACGTGAATTGCTCCTGAACGGTGTTTCGGTCTGTATGATCGATCAAGGTGATTTAGCTCAGGGAGCCACTTCCAAGTCCTCAAGATTAATTCATGGTGGCTTGCGTTATCTCGAATATGGAGATTTCTCACTCGTGAGAGAATCAGTTCACGAACGGGGAATTCTTCTGGAACTTGCACCTCATCTTGTCAAACCACTTCGATTTGCGATTCCACTGGCACATCGGGCGACTGGTGTCATGTCTTCGGGACTCCGTTTTTTGAGTGGTTTCAGAGTCCCCGGTGCGCATTGGCTTTCATCCCGATATCACTTTTCTTCCGAGCGCGGGCTTTACTTGGTGAATATGGGTCTGACACTTTATGACTGGTTCGCCTCACGAGGAAACCTTCCTCGACACTCCATCCACGATAGTGGAGAAGAAGGACTTCCCCAAATCAATTCTAATCAATTTCGTTGGATGGCTTGTTACTCCGATGCACAAATGCGTTTTCCGGAACGGTTTGTGGTCTCTCTACTGCATGATTGTCAAATGATCGCAAAGGAAAAGAATCTGCAATTTGATCTCCATACATACCATAAAGTGTCACTAAAAGATCGAAAAGTTGCGCTCTGTCCTTTACAAGACCCAAACTCCATTCTCGAGGAATTCGAACCAACGGTCATCATCAATGCCTCCGGCGCCTGTGGAGATTTAACACTACAGCAAGTCGATATCACATCCCCCCGATTAATGGGAGGCACCAAAGGTAGTCACATTGTCACGTTCAATCCAAAACTAATCGAGGCTCTTGGCGAAAAGGCAGTCTACTCAGAAGCCAGCGATGGAAGACTCGTTTTTATACTACCTTTCGGCGACAGCACTTTGATCGGCACAACCGATGTACGGGAAGAGGGGAATCCGCTCGAAGCTGTCGCCAGTCCCGAAGAACTGGAATATCTGGTAGGCATGGTCAACCTTGTGTTTCCAAAGGTTGGGTTAACGACAAACGACATCAATTTCCATTACAGTGGCGTGCGTCCTTTACCTTACCAGCCAAAAGGGAAAGCGGCTTCCATCTCTCGCGATCACTCGATCAAAGAATATGAAGGCCCTGCAGGTTGGATTGTGACTCTGGTTGGGGGAAAATTAACATCCTGGCGCGCCTTTGCGGAGAAAGTAACAGACCGCATTTTGAAAAAACTCGGCATGAGCTATTTCTCTGATTCGAAGACGCGCATCATCCCTGGCTCGAAGGATTACCCCAAAACCGAATCGATTAGGCAAGCAGAACAAAGCCGTCTGTGTGAAAAATTCCAATTATCACTGGAAAGCATTCAATATTTATGGGGGCTGCATGGTACCTATCTGGAAGACATTCTAGATTCGATTCCTGACTTCTCAACCGAACTGATCACGGGGACTCACCTTCCCCGAAAGTATGTGCTCTGGACAATCAAGCATGAATGGGTTGAAACTATCGGTGACCTTGTTGAGCGCCGTCTGATGCTGGTCTTTGAACAGACATTACAACGAGAAACGCTGCAGGAACTTGCTCAATGTCTGGTTGAATCTGGAAAATTATCTTCAGAAGAGATTTCAGGTCAGATTGAGTCTTATAAAGCGCATCTACAACACTTTTATGGAAAAGCCGTTAGTTGACTGACAGTTCATCAATAACCAGCCTTATCACATTTTGCTTTGAAAATGAGTTCGTTCATGCAAGATTCATTGTTTTTCTACTACCACGAAATGCACGAAAGTCACGAACTGAATATGGCATCGCTAATCCAACACAGCAGGGAATTCGCAACTGCATCCATGAAATTTGCTGCTAACTGTGATTCAGGCCAATTCTCTGTGATTCATTAATCTAAAAGAAATATTTGATCGCGAGATCACATCTCGAATCACCTCTGCATTTTCGTGTGTTTCGTGGTAGTAAAAACATCGAACAAATATTTCACTGCTTTCTTCAAGCCATGTGGAGGCGGTTTGGTATCGTCTATCTTGAGAAAAGAAGTGGTAACCAGAGTACTGGTCGCAGCAAGTGTATCGCTAGTCGCGCCCAAAGCGATGGATTTTTTCAGACCAAGACACTGCTACTGCTGAAAAAGTGCTAGTCTCGTTTCAATTCACGGACAATGCGAAATGAGCCGTGAAGCGGGGCTTCAGGAATTCCATTCTCACGAGCATCGGACGTCAATTGATCAGATGTCTGTCCAAATCCACCTCCACGGCGGACCCTGCCACTCCCTTGCTCAGGGCCTGTGGGATCTTCCCGAGTAGACTCAGTAAAATAGTCCTCACGATAAAAATCCTGACACCATTCCCATTCATTGCCATAGATGTCATACAGTCCAAATGGGTTAGGTAACTTCTGTTTTACGGGATGAATTCGATTTTCAGAATTATTGCGGAACCAGGCGTAATTCTCCAGTTCTCCTGGATCAGTGCCAAAGAACCAGTCTGATTGAGTTCCCGCACGACACGCATATTCCCACTCCGCCTCAGTTGGCAAGCGATAACGATCACCCGTTTTGTCAGAAAGCCACTTACAAAAAGCGACAGCATCATTCCAACTGATACTTAGAACGGGCATCTGATCTTTGATCTCTAATTCACCTACATATTTCCAGGAGTAGTCGCTGGATTGGCGCCAACCCCCACCTTCCATTCCGTATCCACCACTGCTGCTGCGTTCTGCATCCGTTTGGTACTTTGTCTCGTCCACAAAAACACGATATAGTCCAGTCGTAATCTCGGTCGTACTCATATAATATGGCTTGGTAAGTTTGACGAGATACGCATCTTCAACACCAGCTGTCAGTGAATGGGAAGGATTTCGCATGGTAAATTTGCCAGGCGGAATCAATGTCAGCTCCAGTTGCTGTTCCTTACCCTGATCACCAAGAGATACATACTCTATGACTGGCAGCTTGAGTTTCTTTGCATACTCCTGCTGATATTGTTTCGCCTCAGCTGGTGCGAACGGACTTGCCGTTGGAGTACCAGTGTTACTAAGACCTGACTCAGATGATAACGAATTCTGATTGGAACGATTCCAAAAAAAGATACCAATCAGAATCACAGCAGCGCTGGCAATGCTTCCCCAGAAAAGCACCTTTTCTTTTGCTTTATTTTGATTCTGATTTTCCTGCGAAGTTGCTGTTCCCAAAACTGTGAGATCTGAAACGGCCGACTGGATTTCTGTTGGAGTACTGGCCCAGTTTTCATCAGATACTGTATTTGACTTACCATCAACAACAGGTAAAGTGAAAGTCTGGTCCTGCAAATATTCAGAACTGAACTCTTTGAGATCAGCGATCAACTCCGTCACAGTGTTGTAGCGATCGTTGGGCTCTTTCGCTAACATCTTTGCAAAAATGGTATCAAATTCTGCTGGAATCTGCAGACTAAGTCCGGAAAGACAGGGAATAGGCTGTTCCTTGTGCGCCAGAATACGTTCGACTGTTGTTTCTCCTTCATAAACCGGCTTTGCTGTTAATAGAAAATACAGTGTGCAGCCCAGGCTGTAAATATCGGAGCGATGATCAGCCAACTTGGTATTTCTAGCTTGTTCGGGAGCCATATAATCGATGGTGCCCATGAAAAACTGACTTGTTGTTAATTCTGTTTGTGAACCATTGGCGAGCAGATCTTCAGAAGATTGCTGAAGACGGGCCAAACCCATATCGAGAATTTTGAGATCACCTTGATCATCAACAAGTATATTTGCCGGTTTGATATCACGATGTATCACACCCTGACCGTGTGCATATTCCAAACCTCGTGCGACTTGCATAATGCAATTTAGCGTATCAGAAAAATCCAGGGGGCCTGAACCACGTACCAGTTCGGTCAGACTCTCACCATCAATATATTCACAAATCAGGTAATGCACCCCATTTTCCTCGCCTGCATCATAAGCAGTTACGATATGAGGGTGTGAAAGCCGGGCTGCAGTCTGCACTTCTCTTTCAAATCGCTTCAGTCGATCAGGTACTTGATCCAGATCAGTACGAATTACTTTTAGCGCGACGACTCGTTTCATGCGTTGGTGAATGGCTTTGTAAACCGTTCCCATACCTCCCGAACCAATCGGTTCAAGAATGAGGTAATCACCTATTAACAGGGGGTGGTCTTCGCCAGAAGAGAGCACATGCGCTTGATATTTTGTCAGCTTACCTCGTTGAATCAGTAACTCTGACAAATCTAAAATCGTTTTAGGCTTTTTGCTTTTATCAAATTTTTGTATTAAATCATTCAAATCATGCTTTGAGATAATTCCTGACTCCGTTAACCCAGAAATATACTCTTCAAGCGAGAATTCTCGAGATTTAATTTGACGGCTGTTATGTTTACTGTATGCTGAAACCGTTTTACTATCTGCACGTGCGTTACGGATCACCGTCAATACCCATTCCTGATTCAGAGCTGGAAATTGCGTAAGGTACTCGCTTGAATCTGGTTGCTCTCCTTGTTCGAAGCGATGCTCAACCTCTAATGGGATGAGTTCCTTCAAAATCACATCTCGATATTCCACAGCGACATCATCAAGATAAGCACTGATTGAAGGTAGATTCTCCTGCTTCAACTCGGACTCAAACTGATCACACAATTGATTAATTTTTAGCATCAAGTCTGAAGGAAGCTGCTCGAAATCTGTTTCATTTCGTGAGTTCACAAATTGCAATCCTCTTGCCACAGACGTGTAATTAACTGAAGTTTTCTTTCAACTGTGCGACGAGCACAGCCAAGATTCTGCGCAAGTTCAGTAGTAGTTTCCCCTTCCATTTTGCCTAATGCAACCTGTCTTAATGTCGAATCACCGGTTTTATCCAATAAAATCAAGAGCCGTTCTAATTCTTCTGCTAATTGGGCTGCAAATTCGGGTGAAGGTTGTTTTTGAATGATTTCTTCAAAATCCAAAGGAATTGATGTCCACTTCATCTTTTCTGAAGCACCACCACTCTTACCAGTTCCCCCTCGCTTTTGTCGGTTCTCATTTCTAATTAAGTCGACAGATTTGTGAGATGTAATTGCAACAAGAAAAGGCCATAAATTGTCTCGATCAGTGACCTGAGGAAATCGGCCCTTCTGCGCACCCAGACAAAAACTTTTAAACGCGCTTAATGCAACATCTTCTTCATCTGCCATCGCCTTGGGAGCCCCCTGCAGTTTACGTCTAGCAACTTCAACCATTTCCAAAAAATAAGATTCCCATAATTTCTGCGCAGCCTGAGCGTCACCTGTTTTTAACTGGTCAATCCATTGCGTAACTGTCTCTTCAATCAAAGACATTTGAGGCATCTTTCTTGAAATTCTCCTCCACCTAAGTATCTCTCCTATTATAGCTTAAATCCTGATCATTCTACAGCTTATGTAGTTTTAGCAGGAAAGTATAATTTTTTCGTTTTTTTTGTCGTAATTTAACAGAACTTGACGAATCCACTGAGAGTATTCCCGCTAATCAATGCCCCCTAACCTGAACTCAATACAAAATATACACAAATGTAAAGAAAGAGAAAAATATGTCCCCCCTCATGTCCAAGAAATCCTATTTCCTACTATGTCTATTTCTTTTGTCGGGAGGAGCAGGAGAATTTCCTGATGAAGGAAAAGCACAAGAGAAAAATGAGTCAATAAGTGACCTTAGCTCACTAAGTGACGAATTTGCTGACCCTGCAACCCTGGAACAGTGGTCCCGCATCTATCAAACAGAAAAGACAGATGCTGATCAACTGGAACAGTTTGATATCAGTAAAACCCGCCAGGGATGGATGGTGATGATGCCTTATACGAGCACTTGGTACATGGACTATCGCGGCGTACTGGCTTACAAACTAGTCAAAGGTAATTTTGTCGTCACTTCCAATATTCGAGTTGCCAGACGTAATGGAGACGGAGCACCACAAAGCAATTATTCACTGGCAGGTCTTATGATCAGAACCCCTCGCCAAGTCACACCTCAGACATGGAAACCCGGTGGTGAAAACTACATTTTTCTTTCACTTGGTTCTGCTAATAAACCGGGGACATTTCAATTTGAAGTCAAAACAACGCTAAACAGCCGCTCTAACCTTTCTGTGACTGATGCCAACACCCCAACCGCTCTGATTCAGATTGCACGAATTGGTAATGAATTTATTCTCTTGAAGAAGGCCCCTAACAGCAATTGGAATATTCATCAGCGGTATCGACGCACAGACATGCCAAAAGAACTGCAGGTTGGCTTAACCGTTTATACCGATTATCGAACTGCGTCTCGTATGCAACCTGCGCAACAAAATACAAGAGTGATTAAGCAAGGCCGTCCTGACTTAGTTGCAGGTTTTGACTATGTCAGATTCAAAAGACCGGAGATTCCCCCTCATCTGACTGGTAAGTCCTTTTCAAATCGTAATGAAGTTCCCGATTCAGAATTACTTCAATTTCTGGGGAATAACGCATATTAGTTAATAAAGTTATGTATCAGATACTCGCAATAATTTAAAAGACTCCTCTGTTTGCAATTGGCTTTACTTCGCGCTTATAATTATATGAAAGTTGAAGCTATTGTGTTTTTAAATAATTGATCATGTTCTCTAAGCTAATAAGCTAAGTAATCACAGGAGTCAGTGAGAATGCGTTTCACAACTCAGTTTCTATACGTACTCGTAGGACTTTCGCTCTGTCTATTCTCATCAAATAGCTTAGCTGACTCGAAACCCACTGAGGGAGTTCTGGTGGAAGCAGAAAGTTTTCAGCAACAGGGAGGCTGGAAACTGGATACGCAGTTTATCCATATCATGGGCTCGCCCTACTTACTGGCACACGGTTTGGGACAGCCTGTTGAAGATGCGAAGACGACAGTCAAATTTCCTTCCACAGGAAAGTATCGTCTCTTTGTTCGCACCAAAGACTGGGTCGCTCCCTGGAAAGCACCTGGTACTCCAGGTCGGTTCCAATTACTGGTCGACGGAAAACCAATAAATGAAACATTTGGAACCAAAAGTCCCACCTGGTTTTGGCATGATGGAGGAACCGTCGAAATCACCAAGCCAGAAATTGAGCTTACATTACACGACTTAACCGGGTTTGCAGGCCGTTGTGACGCGATTCTGTTCACAAAAGATCTTTCCTATAATCCACCAAATGACATGGCTCCGATGGACCAGTGGCGCAAAGAAATGTTGGGACTTCCTGATCAACCTGAAAAAACAAAACCGTATGATCTAGTTGTCGTAGGTGGTGGATATGCAGGTATGGGGGCAGCCATCTCTGCCGCACGCATGGGCTGCAAAGTCGCATTGATTCAAAACCGACCTGTACTGGGGGGGAACGGAAGTTCTGAAGTGCGTGTCTGGGCACAGGGACTGGTCCGCCGCGGCAAATATCCTCACATTGGCGAAATCATTGCAGAATTTGCGGACTCGGCGACTGCTTCTCCGGGAACCTATGAAGAGTTCGGAGATCAGATCAAAGAACAAATCGTAAAGGCAGAACCAAATATTGACTTGTTCTTAAATACACACGCCTATGCTGTCAAAAAAGAGGGCGATAAAATTCGAAGTGTGACGGCATTTAATACCAAGACCGCTAAGCGTACCGAATTTCTCGGCACTCTGTTTGCTGATTGTACAGGTCACGCTGAAATCGGCTTTCTTGCTGGTGCAGATTATTACACTCATGAAAAAGGACACATGGGTATGAGCAACATGTGGACTTGGAAAGAGACCAAAGAATCTCAATCCTTCCCCCATGTTGAATGGGCATTAAACCTTGATATGGAAGACTTTCCTTATCCGCAGCGCTTTCATGGCCAATGGTTCTGGGAAAGTGGCTTCGACAAAGATCCGATTAAAGATCTCGAATCAATGCGTGACTGGAATTTCAGAGCCGTCTATGGTGCCTGGAATGCGATGAAAAATAAAGGAGGCAAAGACAAGCATGCCAACGCTGTCTTAACCTGGATGGCATATATTGGAGGGCCGCGTGAATCCCGCATGTTACGCGGTGACGTCATACTTCGCAGAAAAGATATTGCGAACAAAGTTGCATTTCCTGATGGCTGCGTTCCCAGCACCTGGTCTATCGATTTACATTACCCCAAAAAACAATACATGCAAAAATATCCGGAGGATCCTTTTATCTCCAAAGCAGTGTTCGACAGAAGTGTTGACCGCAAGCGCGGCTATCCCATCCCTTACCGCTGCTTTTATTCTCGAAATGTTCCCAATCTATTTATGGCCGGACGTTGTATTAGCGTGACTCACGAAGCACTCGGAACCGTAAGAGTTATGAAGACAGGTGGCATGATGGGTGAAGTCGTAGGAAAGGCGGCTGCGGTCTGTATTGATCAACAATGCAATCCCCGAGCAGTGTATACGGATCATTATCAAGAACTTGAAAAACTATTAGCAAGAAAAGGGATCGAACGGCGCGACACAATTGAAGGAAGTTTTTATATCCGTAAAGATTCCAAGCAACTTCCTCCCGTGATCGACGCTTATATTGATCCGGCAACGCTACCGGGATTGGTCATTGACGATGAACATAATAATGTTCAATTCGTTGGCAAATGGACCAAAGGCGAAGGGCTCAAAGGTTACATTGGCAATCATTACGTTTATCATGGTAAAGGAAAAAAAGCAGAAATCCATTTCAAGTTTCAGGTGGATCAATCTGGTAAGTATGAGATCCGTCTCGCTTATGGGCATCATAAAAATCGTGCCACGAACACACCGGTAACTATTCGCTCATCACAGGGAACGAAAACCGTGAAAATCAACCAACGAGTCAAGCCTCCCTTAGCTCACGGTTTTATATCACTGGGAACATTTAATTTTGAAAAAGACCAGCCGATCGCAGTGATTATGTCAAATAGTGGCGTGGACGGTAATGTGCATGCTGATGCAATTCAAATCCTCCCCAGCGAATAATCAAAAATACGCCCCTAGATCAGATTGCAGGTTTTTCTCTCGCAATTTTGTATGATGAAGATCAACGAAATCAAGACGAGCTTTGATTGATTTATTGAGAGCAGGATGACAGAGTTACCGCTAGCTGCCGAGCCTCCTCATTCTGCCCGTCCGGTGAGCCATCTGAAATCAATTGCTTTAAAAACTTATCGCATGTCGGTCTTAGTTCTCATCGTGTTCCTGATTCGGGACTATTATGTTCGCACTCGTGTGCAGGGAAAGTCCCCCATCGAGCTACAAGAAGTGCAGTCATTTCTCCCGCAGGCCCATTCTTTAAAAATAGACCATTCTGACCGTATGGGACTGTTCATTCTGGACCAGAACCAAAAACAGATCGGTTATGCCATTAGGACATCCCCGATCTCAGATGAGATCATTGGCTACTGTGGTCCTTCGGACACTCTTCTCGTTTTTGACAAGACAACTGAAAAAGTGATTGGTCTATCAATTCGCAGTAGTGGTGATACAACATCGCATGTGAAAGATGTGCGTAACAATCAATACTTTATGAATCTATGGAAACAATACTCATGGGATGAATTAGCGAAACTGGATCTACAGCACGGAGAAATCGAAGGCGTTTCAGGAGCCACCATGACTAGTATGGGAATTGCCCATACCATCGCTTTTCGCGTTCAATATTCCAACCAGAAATCGCAAATCGTTCAACCTTTCCAATTTCAGATGAAAGATGCAATTCTGGTTCTTTTTTGTGCAGGAGCATATCTCATCACTTTTACCCGCCTCAAACATTACCACTGGCTTCGAAATCTATTTAAAGCTACAGCGTTCGTCTATCTTGGGTTTTTGAGTGGTGATCTATTGGCAGAATCACTCTTTGCCGGCTGGGCGAAATATTCGATACCCTGGCGTCAATCTTTCGGTCTCGTCGTCCTGGCGGTGCTTGCAATCTTCATACCTTGGGCAACCCGTCGAAATCTCTACTGTCAAAGCATTTGTCCGCATGGAACTGCGCAAGAGTTTCTAGGAAGAATTGTGCCTGCAAAGCGTAAGTGGAAAGTCAGACCGGATGTCAAAAAAGCACTACGCTGGATCCCAGTTTTATTACTGGTTGTGGTATTAACGGTGATTTTTATAGATCTCCCGATTGATTTGGCTGAATTGGAAGCATTTGATGCTTATCTGCTAGCGTCTGCTGGGATTGCTTCGATTTTAATTGCCATCATCGGACTTCTGGCATCTTTGTTTGTCCCTCAAGCATACTGCCACTATGGTTGTCCGACTGGAACAATTTTTGAATTTGTAAGATCACACGGAAGAGCAGATCGCTTTGGCAAAAGTGATTATATCGCCATGCTATTCCTAGGAATGGCATTCGTTTTCAATCAGTATGCAGAATTGATCAAGCAAACTCTGTTTCAATGAATCAAACAATAGCCTGCCCAAGTTGATTACAGCATCGTCAGTGTCATTTAGTTCAAACAATAAATTTGAACGAGTCTGCTTTAATGGGGTTTGATCTAGTAATAATTGCTTGATGAATCTTCCTGGATCTGATGTCGTAACAAGGCCCGACTGACAACGTTGACCAGCTTTTGTGGTTTATAGGGTTTCTTGAGGAAGTGAACAAATTCAGATTTTTCAATTTGACTGGCAACATCGGTTTCACTCAGACCACTGGTCAAAATCACTGGAACAGTAATTCCTTTATTCTTCAGCAAATTGAGTGTCTCAACTCCGCTCAGCCCCGGCATAGTCATATCCAGTAATACAACATTGATCAAATTACGATTCTGCTCAAAGATCTCGAGGCCTTCGCTCCCAGAATTTGCAACTAATACCGAAAATCCGAATCGCTTTAAAATATTGTTGACCACATTCGACACTGCTTTATCATCATCAATAACCAAAACAGAACTCGCATGAGGAGCTACAAGAGAATCAACACTACTATCAGATTTTAAGTCCTCAACGGTGTGATCAGCTGCAGGTAAAATCACACGAAAACAAGATCCCGAATTGAGCGCTGACTCAACATAAAGTCCTCCATGATGCCCACGGATGATTCCAGAAACTCCTGCCAAACCCAGTCCTCTTCCCGTGAATTTTGTGGTAAAAAAGGGATCAAACATTTTTGACTGACAATCTTCATCCATTCCAATTCCGTTATCTTCAATTTCGAAGTAGACAAACTTTCCTGGATGAATATTTTCACAAAAGTAGTAGCTTGCACATTGTGCTGGAGTTAAATCCAATATGCCTGTTCGAATGCAGATCTTTCCTGCCCTACTTTGATTCTGGATTGCTTCAGAAGCATTCGTCAACAAATTCAGAACGACTTGTTCAATTTGCCCCGTGTCTCCATGAATCAACAATTCCTCTTCAGAAAGAATCAACTCAATGAGAGCATTCGGAGATACAATCGTTTTTAAAATCTCAACTGTTTCCTGAATAATAAGATTGAGATTAAAGGTGCTTGAAGCAAAAGTACGCCTACCTGAATATGCTAAAAGTCGCTCACAAATTTTTGCCGCATGCTTGGCCGCAATTTCAATATTTTGAACATTCTGAATAACGGGAGAGTCCTCGTTTAAATCCAGCAGCGCCAAATTAGTATTACCTAAAATTGCCAGCAATAAATTATTGAAATCATGAGCAACACCACCTGCCAAAACCCCCAGGCTTTCCAGTTTCTGAGCATGCAACATTTGCGCATGCAATTGATCTTTTTCTTCTTCGATCTGAATTCGATCGGTTATATCCCGAATCACCTGAATATAACCAGTGATTTGATTATCGGATCGTCTTAAAGGAGTCACAATGGTCTCCCCCTGAAAACAAGATCCATCAGCACGTTGATACTCTACGATGAAAGGTTTCAATACACGGGAGTTCGGATAGGAAACTCTTAAATACTCATCATCATATTGCTCACCAGAGGCAATGATTTCCCGAATCGGTTTTCCCAAGAGGTCAGCCTCTTTACATCGAAAATAGATTTGAATTGATTCGTTACACATTACGACATTATGACTTCGGTCTGTCACAATCATTGCATCCGTGACAGAATGGAAAATCGTCTGGAGTAATATTCGTTGACGATTTACTTGTTCTACTGTGTTCTTTCTCACGGTTACATCTATTGCCAAACCAATGCAGCCGATAATTTCATCATTCGAATTTCTTAGGGGTTCAATATGAATATCCAAAATCGTGTTTTGTAAGCGCTGCTCAAACCGGACCGATTCCCCCTTTAACGTCCTGTCATGCATAGCTATCATATTTTTAGAAGCATCGTGGGACTCATGAAAACCATAAATCGCCTGTCCCACAGTTTCATTAGGCTGAATCCCAAATTGGTTGAGTCCAGCTCCTACGATTGAGGTGTATTGGTTATTGCAATCCGTTGTCCATAGAATGGCGGGAATTTGATCCATAATAATTCTTAATCGCGCTTCATTTTCCAAACGGATTTGCTGAGAGCGTTTTAGATCATCAATATCGATATGTGTACCAATAATTTGCAATGGATTCTTATCGGGGCTATAGGAGGAAATCTTCCCTCTCGTAAAAATCCACTTCCAATCGCCATTCTTTTTCTTCATACGAATTTCTGCTTCGTATGTAGTAGACGTTCCCTGAATATAATCCTCAAGTAATTTTAGAGTGGGCGGTAAATCATCGGTATGAACTAATTTTTCCCATGCTTCAAATGTAGCTGGAAATTCCCCTGGTTCATAACCCAGCATTGAGTACCAATGATCATCGAACTTAACTTGACCAGTAAGAATGTCATAATCCCAAAACCCCATAACCGATCCACGAGCAGCCATTGTAATGCGAAGTTCACTGTCCTTAAGTTTCTTTTCAGCACGTTCCCGGCTTACCTCAGTTGCAGCCCGAAATGTATAGTTTTTTATGGCTGGAATCTCTGTCAGATTCTCATAAATCGGCCGATCCCCCAGTAGAATCAGATGGCCATGAATCTCCCCATTTTTATTGATCATGGGAATGCTAAAATAAGATTCAATCTGGTGTTCAACTAAGAAATAATCTTCAGGATATTGTACGGCTACACCACTATGGACAATATATGGCTCACTTCCGACAGCACTCTCACAAGGGGTCCCAGCCACTTCATACTCGAAATCAGGAACCAATGACTCATTAAGATAGGCTCCAATTGTCCGACACTTTTCTACTTGATCACTTGATTCCGTATGTTGAACTAAAAAAACACCCTTTAGTCTGAGGGCATCGGCTAATACCTTTACTAAACGTTTATAAAATTCATCTCCAGTAACGCCACTCGTCGCGTGAGAAAGTAACCGCAGTAAGCGTTCATTCTGCCTTTGTGCGGTAATATCATCGATCAGCCAAAGTTCTTTTTCCGTGTTATTCGGAAGTGTAACTTCACATAAATGCTGCATTCCATCATTCAGGTGAAAACAAATTTCTGCCTGTTCAGAATGCTGCAACACCTTTGATGCAGTTGGCACTTTCGTCCTCAATTTAAATAACTGCTTAAGGTTTTCCTCAAAGATTGCCAGATGCTTCTCAGAACCACCTAAAAGATCGTCTGCTCTCTGATTGACAAACAACATTCCTTCAGAACATAAAACCACACCTGAAGGAATACTTTCGATTAATAATTTAATAGATGAAAGCTCTGCGGTCTGAGAATAGGATTCTGTTAGCGGTTTCTTTATCTTTGACGTAGAATCAATACGAAATTGCTTTATTTTCCCTCGAGTTGAACTTAAGTTGGACTCCATTCAAAGTTCCTTATCGTTCTACTGATGTTCAAATAACTAGACAATAAAAGCCAACTTACGAGCTTAGTTTGACATAGGTAGTACCATGCTACAAAATTATAGGTTGGATCGGTATAGCAACCCCCCTATCCAAATCATTTGACTCAAAAAAATACCTTCAGAGTCCCTACCTCTTTTACCTATTTAATTAGAATGCTTATCGCAGTGAAGAAATCCCTGCAAATTCCTTTATGCATGATCTCAGCACAATTTTCGAGGCTGAAAATATCCATGCCAAAGAAAGGCAAAAATAACTGAAGCTAAAACCAGCCAGACGGATTACATAAAAATCTGTGAGCAGAAGCTCTGGAAAAATCGACAGTTCTGGTATGTCTATCTAGTCGTCAATGGTTACTCGATTTATGTTGGTCAAAAAAATCTTTTGGAGCCGTCAATCTCTCGACAAAACTTCGCAAAATGATCGAGAATCTCGATAAAAGGATCTGGGTAGTGATTCAAGTAAAAACCGTTCCAAATAAAATTGACGATAGCCAGACTAGTGACTTTGCTGGTATTAAAACAAATGTGAAAGATCCTTTCTTAAGACGAAAAATCGTTTATAAAGAATCTGTGCACTCCGATCCTACGACGAATTGGATGACACAATATGCAATAGTGGCAGGTTTATTACCCATTGAAGAATTGATTCTTCAGTCCTCTTACAAGCAGAACTTAATGTAACAGAAGCAGGCAAAGTCGGCTTTCGCATCAATTCTGCATAAGACACCAAAATCTGGGTTGATGCGTGTCAATTAAAATCAGAGTCAGAAAATTAATTCGATTTGAAAAAAGGCGTCTATAAACTAACTCTACTGAGCAATCTAGGAAATCGGGAGGACAGAGAAGTTCAAGCAGAACTCTTTAAACTGCTGGGCTCAAAAGTACCGTTTACAGTTGTGGGTGGTAGTAAGTAGATAACGATACCTGAAGTGATCTAGTTTATAGCTTCGGCTTACGCGCTTCGATACTATCATTGGCTCCCTGAAGATCTTCTGTATCTGGAACGTAAGGGTGTGTTTTCTGCCAATTCTTCCAGAACGTTGCCGCATGCGTTTTTCTCCATAATGCTAACGCATTCCCGACATGACTGTAAAACGTATACTTTTGCAGTATTTCGTCTTCAGTATGTGAAGTGGTATTTTTAATGACCCATTTTGCTGCTTTGACGATCATCTCATGCGGCGGATGCAATTCTTTAGGAGCAATCGCCAACCATTCCAGATGATGTCCAGTCGCAATGACATTTTTGTAATCGGGTATCTCTTGAGGATCAGTCAGAGCACTTTTCCCATCCATCCAGTTAGCTGGCCAATGTCCATCTTCAAACTGGCAAACACTGATCAAGTCACGAACACGCTCCAGATAGGCATAAGCTTCTGCCCGCACTGGTTTCGATAAAATATGAAACTCGTCATCAAGACGAATCAGTAACATCAGCGAATAAACTCTATGAGTTCCCACGCAAACACCAAAACGTTTATGCCCTCGAATCAATCGTTTTACGATCTGATCAAACGAGACAACGCGACCATCTACCGTCTTCCACTGTTTCACAGGAGGAATCCAGAGCCCGAACGCCATCGCCGACCATTCCACTTCTCGCTCATCCAAACGAAAATCGCGAAGTGATTCCTGAATCACATCATTAATATCCATATCACGCCGTGACGGACCAAAAACGGGTTCATCTAAATGAATACCAGCTTCTGTCAACGAAGCGAGCCAATGGTCATGATGCACAGACCCTCCTGCCTGACTGCCCCAACGAATCGAAATCCCCGCTGGTTCCTCTACAAGCAGTGGTGAGATCTCATCTCCCCATGAAGTCAAAAAACGAGCATGATCAATTAAAAAATCTCTCATTTCAATTCCTGAAACAACACTCGGATCTTGAAATGTAGATTGAATACTCCAGGTACGCAGTGCATGCTCGACATGATTCGGCTTCATGCGTTTCCGTGGAAATTTAGGCCGCACTTGTTTAAGTACCGCCGCTAATTCATCATCTGTCACAACGGAAGGATCATCATAAAACGGCTCCACTTGAAATGGAACCTTTCGATCAATTTTGATTTCCGGATATGAAATTTGCTTCAGAAAAACATTGTTGAATTCTTGTTGCGACTCTTTGGAACCAAGGGTATAAGCTCCACAAAAAGTGATCACAACCAGAATTTGTACTGTAATTATCGTTTTCAATGTCAATTTGCGTGACTTCATAGCTGAGCTCAAAATGAAAGAAGTATTTTAGTAATTGATAAAAGAACACAGAAGTTGATCACTCAATGGGTACATTTCGTAGTAACACTACTGACCGACCGTCTTTGTATCCCACACGCCAATCTCCACTACGTTCCAAACGACGCAACAAATTGCTTCGACGCGGTAAATCCAACACGATTGTGTTGACGCCATATCTGTCCAACAATTCCTCACCATCACTCCCGAGATTGATTATGCGTAAATAATGATCCCATACTTCCTGTGGAAGCAAATGGACGTGGGAATTTGCGAATACCGAAGCATTTTTGGGACCATCCCACAATAAATAATCGCCGAGCTCCATCGAATTAAAGAGCTGGCCTTCGATTTTCTTTTCTTTCAGATAGTTCACCGCACCAATCGGCGTCGTTGAAGAAACACTCTTCTCAAAATCAACTTGCTTACCATGCAGAATTCTAGATCCAATCGGAGTAACGGCAAAGCAGATCCAGATCATACCCACAGAAACAACGGTCCATTTCCCCGCATAATGAACCGCATTCTCTTCGGCCTCATCTACCAGGCGTTTCCGTTTATGCCCCCAAATTGCCGCACCGTGTAATGCCAGATAGTAAGCGGCGACTGGTGCCCACCAGATTATCATCCGCGAACTCCACAAGGCCGCAGTTCCCAGTCCCACAAGAATCAGAACTTCAGCCACAGAAATTCTGCGGGGAGTCAAACGGTAAGCAATGACAATCAGTAATCCAAGCAAAGCTGCTGCCTTACCCTGGTACATCCGCAAAGTTAAAGGGCTCCATTCGACCAATTCTGCCAGATTGGGATGAGACGAGAAAGCAAATGCTTCTGTGTATAATTGCAAGCCATAAGGGTTAACTAATACCGCAATGGCAGACAGCTCTAGCAGTAAGAAATATCTACGAGTCACACTGTCTCGAAACATTGCTTTCCATGTTCCAGATTTCCTCCCGACATCAACGGCACGACCGACTAAAAAACAGCCGATTAAACCTAATCCAACGGGAAAGGAACCATGCAGATTCGCCCATAAAACAAAGAGCGCTGGAATCGCAAACCAGTAAAATCTGCGCCATTGACGTGCATTAAGTGTTGTAAACAGTAAAACAAAACAGAGTAAACCTGCTAATTGAGGGCGTACTATTCCCAATTGCTTCCAATCACATAATAGAAACCCGATCACGCAAAGCAGACCCCACAAAAAACTATCTGTTCTTTTTTGAATACGATAGAGAAGCAAGCCCAGACAAGCTGTGATAGCAGCTGCATACAGGAATTTAATCCCGGCGACTCCAAATAACTGGTACGCCTGAAAACTAAAGATTTGACTAAGCCAGGCGGTATCTATAAATGGTATTCCCGATGAAAGGGGGACCAATGGCTCGAAGACAGGAATACCGCCTGATTGCCAGATCAGCTCTCCATAAGCTAAATGTCCCCAGATATCTGTGTGCCAGAGCGGAAGCGAGCTAAACAGTAAAAAAGATAATGACAGAATACATACAGTAAAAAATGTAAACCGGGATACTCGCAATGCTTCAGGAAAGCGATCAACCAGTATCGACTCCTCGGAGTCTTCCTCGCTGGGATTCCCATTTGTGGATTCGTTTTGGTTTTCCAAAGCAGTGGCCATAATAAACAGATCGATATGAGAGATTACTTTTAAACATCATATGCTGTTTTGTAGAGTCAAACGAGTTCGATCAAATGAATATCTAGCAGGTTTTTGTATGAAACAGAGTGAGTGACATTCCTGACCAAACTCTTTAGTACAGCATAACAATAGATTCGTTTACGTTAAGCGTAGTTCAAGCACAGACTCTGAGTAAAATTCACTTAGTGGAATCATGACTGTAGATAAAAAACAACAGGCATTTATGAATTTTGAAGCAAATGTAACAATTTTGCCAATTCTGTCAGTCGTCCCTATCCATCATAGTGTGACCCCCTCAACGGCACTCTGAGGTGACCGGGGATCAACCGGAGGGGCATATAAATCTTTTGGTTTTGCTGGTTTCACCTGCTGGCCTGCTTCTTTTAAAAACAGAAATTCCTCTTTAGGAAAACCAGATTCCCCTGTTAATGGCACTTCTACCTGTGCGATTGTCTCTGAGTCAAGATTGAGCCGTTCCAGCCAGTCATCCGATTCATTGCCAAAAACATTTCTCGCAATTTTTAACGCGTTTGCTTTTTGCTTATCTGAATCAAATTGGCCCCAAATTAATCGAGCAATTTGAACTCCCTTATCATAGGAACGATTCTTATTTAAAGATTGAAGAATAATCTTCCAGGAATTCATGGGCACAGTTTCTGTCTGGTAAAGACTTAATGCCAATTCCGCTCCAATTTTTGGCTCCCCAGGAGCCAATTCCATCCCCTGCTTTAAATAAGCAATACGTTGCTCAAGGTTATTCTCATGGCGTGCCAGATACCAGTAATATTTGCCATTCCAAACGGGATTGCAAATCAAATAGGTACAGGGAATGATTAATAAATGTGCAGCAATAAATGTAAACCGAAATGTTCCCGCAAATCGGGAACGACTGATCAATACGGCTCCTGCGAGTAAACCATAAAGAAAGCCAGCAAGATGTGCTGCGTTAGCAATATGCATGATATTGAATTTCGTTAACACAAAACACAAAATCAGCCAGCCACACCCCCAGGTGATCTCTCTCTCAGTAAATACGGCAGCGATATCTGCATTGGTCTTTCTGAGGTAAATCAGCAATCCAAACATCGCGTAGGCGCCTCCCGAAAGCCCTACTGGATAATGAGCAAAATAATATTCCGGGAGTAAAGAGATAAACGTCGCCAGGATCAGAAAAGCGGCATAAACCCAGAATCGCATTACCGGTTCGATTAAGCGCCCCAGAAAACCGATGGCAAGACAATTCATCAACAGATGCAAAATACCACCATGATGAAAGCCACTAATGAGAATCCGCCACCATTCCCCTGCCCATAGATCAAAGGGTCCGCCTGTAGGATAACCCTTCTCTTTGATCAAGGGGTGATCATGCACAAATACTAAAGGCTGAACCGCCCCCAATTTCCATAAGGCGTCATCAAACGCCTCTGCTCCGTAAGAAGTGTTTTTGACTCGATATATCTGAACAGCAGTAAATAACCCGATTGCCACCGCAATGTATGCTGCAGTTACCGGATATTTCGCACAGATTTTTCTAAATGAGTAAAACATGGAATTGAATTCAAATGACAACGATAGTCTGTTTACCGTAGGAAAGAATAGCTGATTTCTCTTGATTTGACACCAGTAAAGGGAACCGACTCTGTTGAACTGAGGCAAAAAAGATTTCTCTTTCCAAAATAGCGATTTTTCGTTAAAAATCGCTCACAATTGCTTCATAAATCCTTAAATGATCTTTCAATGAGTCACGCAAACATTCACAAAATTCCCTGGTCAATTTTATGCTGTATTCTTTTACTTATAGGATGCGGCCTGGCTGGAATAGCGCGTGGCGACGAACTATCGGGCCAAGGACAATTTTTTCAGAAACAATGCGTCTGGGCTTTCATCTCTTTGCTGGCACTCTGCAGCACAATGGTTTTCCCTTATCGAAATTTACGAGGTATCAGCTACCCCCTTTTTTTTGTAACCCTACTATTTTTAGTTGCCGTCTTTTTTATCCCTGCAATTAATGGTTCACGCCGCTGGATTCCATTAGGTTTCTTTAAATTTCAACCATCAGAGCTAGCCAAAATCACTTATATCCTGGCGCTAGCACATTACCTCATGCACCGTAAAAATTATAGACGGATCCCGGGACTAATCATCCCCTTCATTTTGACATGCCTGCCTGTTTTTCTGATTTTACGAGAACCAGATCTGGGAACTTCGCTCTTATTCTTTCCCATCTTATTCGCGATGTTGTTTTCCGCAGGAGCGAGACCAAGACACCTTATCACAATTCTCGTTCTGGGAATCTGTACTTTACCATTACTTTGGCTCGAGATGAACTCGGAACAAAAATCGAGAATTGTTGCGTTGATTACCCAACGCGATGGAGGAGAATTACCCAAGGGAGATGGTTATCATCTCTATCAGTCGAAACAGATGTTGGCGTTGGGTGGTGTTTGGGGAAGTGAGATTGCTGGCATGCCCGTTGATGATCCCGCTGCTTATCACCTTCCTGCAGGACGGACTGATTTTATCTTTTGTCTGGTCGGTGAACGCTTTGGGATTATGGGCTGCCTGTTTTGCCTGGGAGTCTTTACGTTTTTGTTTGTCAGAGGCTTACAAATCGCTACGGCAACACGCGAGCCATTTGGTCGACTTGTTGCAGTGGGGATTGTCACGCTCCTGGCTTCACAGACAATTATTAACACCGGTATGACAGTCGGACTGATGCCCATCACGGGTATGACTCTCCCCTTAATGAGTTATGGTGGTACCAGTCTGCTGAGCACATGCCTCGCTCTAGGTCTTCTGATGAATATCTGCATGCATCCGGGCTATGAAATGAACTCTGAACCCTTTCGTTTCTAAAATGTCTATCATAATAGAACATTCACAACCCACATGCTCGCTCTTTCCTAAACGTATTTAAATACGAATTTAAGAGTTCTCAATTAGGACCGGCTCATTTATATTCACCCGTCCATGTTTTCGGTATGATCTAAGCGAATACAATTAATCGATATTCAGCACACTTTCGCTTGCTAAGTTGTTTTCCCTTTTCGCAGGTAATGAGAATTCCATGTCAATGACAGCCCCTGAATTACAATCGGCAAGAACAAGAATTCATGCTACTTATTCTCCTGATTTATTGTCTGCAGCTAGCCAGACTTTATCTGAAGCACTCACACAACATGCGCGTTCCCTGCAAACTCCAGACGGTCAAGTTTTGAACTGGAATCCGCCGCTTGAAAACATCCAACTGGCATTGCGAAAGTTAAACTCACATGTAACTTCAAGTACAGAACCGGAGGTTCAATCACAACAGCCTAAGGTCCAGGAATTTCAACAGCTCACACAATTGATGTTAGAGAAAGGACACAACTTACAAAATCCCCGATATATTGGTCATCAGGTGCCTGCCTCTGTTCCACTGGCTGGATTGTTTGACGCAATTGCTTCAGTCACGAATCAGGTAATGGCCGTCTATGAAATGGGACCATGGGCCACAGCAGTCGAAATTGCATTAATCAAAATGATCGGTAAAGAAATTGGATTTCCAACCGATAAATTCTCTGGCCTTGTCACACACGGGGGATCACTGGCAAATCTCACTGGTTTATTGGCGGCTCGGAATCTGACGTGCCCGGAAATTTGGCAACAGGGAGCATCAGCTAAGAATGAACCAATGCCTGTCATACTCGCATCCAGCGATGCCCATTATAGCTTGACCCGCTCTGCTGGTATTCTCGGAATCGGTACCGAAAATATTCTTAAAGTCTCTCTGGACCAACAACGCAGGATGAATCCGCTCGCTTTGAGAGAAATGATTTTAAAGTGCCAGAGTGAAAACCGAAAAATCATTGCTGTCATCGCCTGTGCCTGTGCCACACCCATTGGCGCATTTGATCCCCTGAATGAGATCGCTGACTTGTGTGAACAATTTCAAATCTGGTTACATGTAGATGCAGCACATGGCGGCCCAACTTGTTTTTCTCAGCATCATAATTATCTAACAGCAGGGCTCCACCGGGCGGACAGTGTGGTATTTGACGCACATAAAATGATGTTCATGCCTGCCCTATGTGCATTCTTGTTTTTTAAAGACAAAGCGCATCAATCTGCAGCGTTTCAACAACAAGCTCCCTACTTATTCGATCCGTCTGCACCTGAGATTGCAGAATATGATTTAGGATTAAGAACAATTGAATGCACCAAACGCGCAAACAGTTATAGCCTTTGGGGAGTCTGGTCACTGTTTGGAAAAGGTCTCTTTGCAGATCTTGTCGATGTCACATTTGAAACCGCACAAATATTTTATGAAATGCTGGAGCAAACGACTGATTTTGAACCTGTACATAAGCCAGAGTGTAATATTCTCGTTTTTCGTTATCAACCAGACTGGTTACAACAACTATCTATAGAACAACAAAACTTGTTTCATTTCAAGTTGAGAAGAGTCATTATCGAATCCGGAGAATTTTATATCGTACACTCGGTCATTGATGGTCAGGCAGCGTTTCGGATTACCGTCATGAACCCACTCACAACCGACATTCATTTGACAAAGCTCTTAGAAACGATTCGTCAAAAAAGTAGCGAATTACGAACTTCTTTTCCTGCCTCAGTTCAACCAGATCATTGTGAGCAGACTTGACAATTCAGTGTCAGATCGAAAGAATCATCGCTCGGAAATAAGACAATACCAGTATCAACTGATATAATGACTATCTTATTGGTAACTAAATTATATTGCGTTTGAAATGATATTCTGAAATTTCAAATATTTATGGAGTAGTAAGCTTATGAGTGGCCCGATTGTTCGCACAGGTACCACACCACAGTTCTGGGAAAATTACGACAAAATCTTCGGAGACTCTGCCAAAAAAGGGTCTAAAAAGAAAGCCGCTGCCAAAAAGGGGAGTGCAAAAAAGAAAGCTGCCAAAAAAACACCTGCAAAAAAAACACCTGCAAAAAAAACACCTGCGAAAAAGACGGCGAAGAAGAAAGCGGCCCGAAAAAAATCTAAGAAATAAACCACTCTTATTAGATTTTAAGTTCTCTACCATGCATTCTTACGGTTTATTTTTATGGCTTAACAATGTGCTCAAGTTCAGTGAACCCTGAATCTAAAGCTTCTAAAATTCCTCCTCAAGCCATACTCATGATTCTGTTAATCGGCGGTTCCTTCGCCGCCGATTCTTTTCTTCGCTTCCCTATCCCGGGAATCAATGAACCGCATTATCTAAGTAAAGCAAAACATTACTGGAACCCACAATGGGGTTCTGGTGATTTTTTTCTGGAGTCATCCAACGCGCATTCCTTTTTCTATCAGGTTATGGGGAGCCTCACTCAATGGCTTTCTCTTCATAACACAGCACTTCTCGGACGTCTTGTAGCGTTCCTGCTGTTAGCAATGGGCTGGTATCGGCTAGTCAAAGTATTAGTTCCGGGAAACTGGTCCCCCTTAATCACAGCTTGGATCTATTTAGGAATGGTTGCGATAGGTAACTTTTCGGGTGAATGGATCATTGGTGGAATAGAATCTAAGGTATTTGCATACGGTTTTCTTTTTTTGTCACTCGCCAGTGCCTGTGAGCAACACTGGAATCGGGCTGCGATCTATGCAGGACTCACCATAAGCTGGCATCCTGTCGTAGGAATTTGGGGCGTACTTTGTGGTGGATTCTCACTTGTCTGTGATTGGTATCGGAAAAGAAGAGATTTTAACAAAGCCACATATAGACAGACATTGCGATCAGTGATTTCGGCTACCGGACTGTTAATCCTCTGCTCACTTCCGGGGCTGATTCCCTCAATAGGGCTCTTGGCCCAAGGCAATTCAGAACAGAACTTCGCAGCGAATTATATTCAAGTCTTCTACCGCATTAAGCATCATCTTGATCCGATGGATTTTCATTTAAGCAGTTATGTATTTTATGCGATTCTATTGGCAGTCTGGTTGATCTTGAAGCGAAATGAAGGACCATCGTTTCCGAATCGCTTTTTTCAACTTTTTATCGTAGGAACAATTGGTCTTGCATGCATCGGATTACTATTGGGTGCCGGCCCACGACCAGCCAGCGAAATGCCGTATTATGCGTTTCGCATGTCACTGTTAAAATTTTATCCGTTTCGTCTATTTGATGCCTTACTCCCTATTGCTGTCACAATTTCGATAGTCAATGCTTTTCAATACTGGCTTTTTCAAAACGAAAACACAGATTCAAAATTACTTCTAATCAAAAAAACATCTCTCAAACGAATGATCCCCTTGTTCAGTTTCTGCATCTTCATATCAGCGATTTATTCTGCCTGGACCTTTCCTCCGGTTCATAAGATGTCACCAGCTCAGCGCACTGACTGGATTGACGCTTGCCGCTGGATCAAAAACCATACTCCTGAAACCGCACTATTTCTGACCCCCACCCACCAGTCTGACTTCAAGTGGTATGCACAACGACCGGAATACGTCACTATTAAAGACTGTCCACAAGACGCAGCCGGCCTCATTGAATGGAATCGACGACTAAAATACCTTCGAAAATGGGGCCAGAACTATTATAATAACGGTTTTGACGAGAATGCGATTCGTGTCCTCAATAACGAGACAAAAATCACGCATCTCCTGGTAAAACGACTTGGTCCCTTTACAACACTCAAACCCATTTATCAAAATCAAACCTATAAAGTATACGAGCTCCCCTGATCATCTTCCCTTGAATGGTTAATCCTTATGAAAGACACAGGCAACTCTCGCCGTTACATGAAATACTTGTCCGCATTGATTTTCACAAGTTGTGTGCTGCTGATTACTCCGTTACCAACTCCTCAGAATGGTACGCAGGATGCGACCATCAAAGCACAATCGGTCGCTGCGAAATCAGATGACTGGCCTTACTTTCTTGGACCGTTACAAACCGGGATCTCTGCGGAAACCAATTTAATTGACGAGTTTCCAGAAGAAGGTCCCGCACTGTTGTGGGAAAAAAAGATAGGCACTGGCTATAGTGCCCCCTCAATTCTGGGGAATCAATTAATCATTCATCACCGACCAGACGCCAATCGAAAAAGTAAAGAAGTCATCGAATGCCTGACAGCAGATACTGGTAAACTGCTATGGAAGTATGAATATGACTCTGATTTTCGCGACCCCTATGGATATAACAATGGCCCACGTTGCTCTCCACTTTTGACTCCCAAATACTGTTATACATTTGGTGCTCAAGGCAAACTGTATTGCTTAAATCTCAAAGATGGAAAACTCGTCTGGCATCGCGATTGTCTCAAAGAGTTTGACGTTCCTCCCGGATTTTTTGGGGTTGGTTCCACGCCCATCCTGGAAGGAAATCAATTGATTGTCATGGTAGGTGGCAAACCAAACTCTGGGATGGTCTCGTTCGATGCATTAACTGGGAAAACGCTTTGGGAAAACGTGGGAAAAAAAGTCTGGGACGGAACATCAACGGGTTGGGAACGTATGCCCGTTTATCAATGGCGCGGTGCAAATATAAAACTTTCCAGCTATTCGTCTCCCCTCGCTGTTACGATTCATGGAAAACGTCATCTGCTGTGCCTTATGCGTCAGGGACTTGTTTCATTGGATCCTAAAGATGGTTCCGTCAATTTCAAGTATTGGTTTCGTTCCATGATTAATGATTCTGTGAATGCGGCTCGTCCAGTGGTTGTGGATGACAAGATCTTTTTGTCTGCCGCATATGAAGTTGGGTCTGCGCTACTGCAGGTAAACCCGGAAGGGAAAAGCTACAAAGAGCTTTGGCGTAACCCCACCAACATGATGACTCACTGGTCAACGACCATTCATCACAAAGGTTATCTCTACGGCTTCAGTGGTCGGCATGAACGAGGTGCTACAATGCGCTGTGTGAGATTGTCGGATGGAAAAGTCATGTGGGAGACTGATGGGACTGCACCTGTGATCGGAAAAGTAAAACGCAATCAACTAACAGGGCAGTTCCAATGGATTAATTCTGGTAAACCAGCCCCCTGGCCTTTTTATGGACGTGGTTCTGCAATTCTAGCAGATAATAAATTCATCGTATTAGGAGAACGTGGAACTCTCGCAATTGTGAAGGTCGATCCAGACCAATTTCATGAGGTTTGTCGTACTTCATTTCCACAAATCAAATATCCATCTTGGACAGCGCCGGTTCTAGCTCACAAAAAACTCTATCTTCGGAGTGAATCACATGTACTCTGTCTGGACTTTGACAAAAATTCACAAAAAAATAAATAATATGTGATACGACTCTTTAATACCAAATCAGTTAGTTGAGATTCGCAAACTTATCTCATGTTCGAGTTCTTTGATTTGTGAGCACGTTGGTCGCTCTGATTTTGATTCCAGTGGGGGCCGGTTAATGCAGCCAGTAACTCCGAGTGACTGGGACGGCTCTCATCATCGGTAAGCTTCAAACTTTCCGGCATATTTTTTGGTTCATCGCGCACTCTTTGGACATTGGCTCCTAATGCGATGAGTTTCTCTTCCAAACGTTCGTACCCACGATCGAGATGATAGATTCGACGAATCACAGTCTCTCCTTCCGCTGCCAAACCCGCCAAAACCAACGCAGCACTGGCTCTTAAGTCTGAAGCCATTACACAAGCACCACTGAGCCTGGAAACGCCATTGAGAATGGCACTGGCAGATTCACGACGGATCTTAGCCCCCATTCGAGCTAGTTCTGAAGCATGCATGAATCGGTCGGGAAATACCTTATCGGTCACAATACTGATCCCTGAGATACCGGAAAGCAATGACATTAGTTGTGCTTGAACATCAGTGGGAATTCCAGGATAAGGTAAAGCAATACAATCGACCGATTTAAGCTTTCCCGCTACCTTTGTGAGAACCGATTGAACTCTGCCAGGCTGATCCGGAGATTCCAACTCGACTGTGACTCCCACGTCCCTTAGCTTTTCAATGACAGCTGTTACATGGTCAGGACGAACTCCATCCAATCGAACTTCACCTCGCGTCATTGCTGCTGCAATCATCAACGTGGCGACTTCAATACGGTCAGGTATCACTTCATGCTCGACTGCTTGTAGTGCTTCTACTCCTTCAATTCGCAAAAATGGAGTACCTAAGCCTTCAATCTTTGCTCCCGCAGCGTTGAGAAAATTTCCAACATCTACGACTTCTGGCTCACAAGCCGCCGATTCGATCGTGGTAACCCCTTCTGCTAAAGCAGCAGCTGTCATCACATTACAAGTACCAGTGGCAGTGCTTCCAAACGCGCCTCCTAAAAAAATGTTGGCCCCACGTAATCGGTCGGCCCGTGCGATGACATATCCACGCTCAACGCGAATTTGTGCTCCTAAAGCAGAGAGGCCTTTGAGATGTAAATCAATGGGCCGATCACCAATATTACATCCCCCCGGTAATGAAACACAAGCCATGCCCCGTTTAGCCAATAAAGAGCCCAAGACACAAACGCTGGCACGCATCCGTCGTACAAGTTCATAGTCGGCAATGCAGGCAGTTTCATCTATGGTTTTTAGGCGCAAAGCTCCTGAATCATCTCGATCTACCTGCATTCCCAGAGAACTTAGCACCTGTGCTTGAGTTGAGACATCAACCAGATTGGGTATCGAGTGCAGGATGGTTTCGCCTTCACAAGCCAGAGCGGCCGCCATTAGTGGTAAAGCCGAATTCTTGGCACCACTTACGGAAACGCAACCTGAAAGCCGTTCGCCTCCGCGAACGATAAACATATCCATCCCTGGAACTCCCCCAAACTTTTAGTCAGTAAACTTTGAAACGGAGTATACGCGATCTGATTATTTCAAGATAGGCGATTTTTTGCCAATAATGACCCTGGCACGGCCTGCCAAATCCGCTTTGACTTTCACATCAGTATACTTCTCAGATTTATCAAATAGCGATTTTAAAGCCACTTCCTGTTCGGGAGAGAATTCCAGCATTAAAACACCTTCTTCATTTAGGTACTGATGTGCTTCCTGAATAATTCTTCGATAAAAATCTAAACCATCTTCACCACCTGCTAACGCAAGCCGAGGCTCGTGTTGTCTGACATCTGCCTCAAGTAATTCTATTTCAGAATCAGGAATATAGGGTGGATTACTTACAATGAGATCGAATAGAGAATCGTGTGGGATTGATTCAAAACAGTTACTCTTTAGGAATCGAATCTTTTGAGATAAAGAATTGGACTCAGCATTTTTTTTGGCAACCTCCAAGGCCGCCTCACTAATATCAGTTGCAAGAAATCGTGCATTAGAGCAATTAGCGGCAGCAGCGATAGCAACACAACCACTGCCCGTACATAAATCAAGTATCGAAGAAGAAGCTCGTTTTTGCGTTTCCTCAACTAATTCCATTACCAGAGTTTCAGTATCAGGTCGCGGAACCAGTACACTACTGTCGACATAAAAATCCAGGCCGAAGAATTCCCGTTTCCCTACAAGATAAGCAACTGGCTCTGATTTCGCTCTTCTTTGAACGAGTTGTCGCATCAGAGTGCGTTCTGCTTCAGTGACAACATCATCGTAGTTTGTGTAGAGACGAATTCGTTCACATTTCCGTGCAAACGCCAGCAACACTTCCGTGTCTAAACGGGGAGAATCGCTTCCATGTTTCTCCAAATGAGCCGTCGTCCAATCGAGAATACGACGTATCGTCCAAGGTTCTGCAGAAGTCTTGGAAGGACTCTCGGATGCTTCTGGATTTTCTTTCACAACACGATCCATCGATTTATCAGCCAACAGAGAAACAGCAAATAAAAGCGATTAACTTTCAGAGCTATTTCCTAATAAACGTTCTTCACGATCAAACTGTAACAAGGCTTCAGCCAGTTCGTCCAGGTGTCCCTGCATAATCTGATCGATTTTGTAAAGTGAAAGGTTGATGCGGTGGTCTGTCACTCGACCTTGTGGGAAATTATACGTTCGAATCCGTTGGCTGCGATCTCCCGAACCAATCAATGTACGACGCTGATCGGCACGTTCATCTGCTGCCTGCTGCTGCATTTGTTCTAACACGCGGCTACGGAGTACTCGCATAGCCTTGGCTTTGTTTTTATGCTGGCTTTTTTCATCCTGACATTGTACGACAGTCCCAGTCGGTAAGTGTGTTATTCTAACAGCACTCTCAGTTTTATTGACTTTCTGGCCGCCAGGACCACTGGCATGAAACGTATCAAGGCGGATGTCATCCGGTTTAATTTCGACTTCAATTTCGCTCGCTTCCGGTAATACAGCGACTGTTGCGGCACTGGTATGCACGCGACCTTGAGTTTCAGTCTCTGGAACACGTTGAACACGATGACCACCACTTTCGAACTGAAGTCGATGATAGGCGCCTTCACCAGAAATTGAGAAGGTTACTTCTTTGATGCCGCCCAGCTCAGTCGCATTTAAGTTGAGAGTCTCTGTTTTCCAACCTTTTTGAGCTTCTACATAGTGCTGGTACATATCAAACAGTTCGCGCGCGAATAAGGCAGCTTCATCTCCACCTGCTCCCGCACGAATTTCCATGATCAAACCACCGCGCGTGATAGAGTCCCCTGCCACGACAATGTCTTCGAGCTCTTTCGTATGCGCCTCATGCTTTTCACAAAGCTCGTCAAGTTCCTTCTGCGCATATTCTTTGGCAGCAGGGTCTGTTTCTTCTTCGAGCATCTCGCGTGCGACTTCAATATCCTCGGCTCGCTCATTAAACTCACGAATTTCTTGAGCGACTTTACTTAGACCACCATACTCACGCTGGATCTCGACGAGCTTTGTATTATTGGTCAGAACGTCAGGATCTTGAAGTTGTTTTTCCAACTCTTCAAAACGCTCTAACTTTACTTGCAGGGTAGGAAACTTCATTTACCCAAATCCACGAATAAGTCAGCCAGGTTTTTCTATTCCAAAAAAATAAATTGATATCAGGAATGAAAAAAACCAGACATAAAAAAGAAAGACACCACTGTTCACTAAATGAGGCTCTTACGGAAAGATCCGTAGAGCCTCGATAAAAAACCATTCGTAAATTTGCTACTCGCCTTCTTTTTTGGCGTCCCCTTCTTCGCCTTTTCTCTTGTCCCAATTGTATTTCTTCTGGAACTTTTCAACACGCCCGGCACTGTCAACAAACTTCATCTTACCAGTATAGTAAGGATGCGAATGGGAACTGATTTCTACAGTCACAAGAGGATAAGTATTTCCATCTTCCCACTCGACTGTCGTCTTGGATGTGGCAGAGGAACGAATCATAAACGAATCACCAGTCGAAGTATCCTTGAATACAACTGGGTGGTAGTCGGGATGAATGTCTTTTTTCATTTTCTCAGCTTCTTTGTATTACCTGATAAACTTGTCAATCTCATGAGTTGACTGCTGGCAAGCTCATGCTGGAGGGAGTATGAAAACACACCTAACCCAGATGCGATTCCCCCCTATCAATATTAATGCCTATGAAAGTGTGTCTTTGCTATAACGAAGATCCACAAGGACAAAACGGGATCTACACTTAAATTTAGGAAGCAAAACACCTTATAGAAATACTAGCTCATTGAACCATCACAGTTTACGTTTCTCTGCACGAATGAGCAAGCGCAAAGCCCCTCGACTTTATTTTATCGCAAACTATTACAATTAAACAACATACAAAGAATTTACTAAGTTAGATTCAGACTGATTCGATCAATTTTTCATAAATTCCTCGATCGTAGTTAGTCTACCTTAAGCCAATTCTGACTACAGGTCACCGATCTATTCTTTCCAGAACCTAAAGTTGTGAAACTAGTTCCGGATTTCATCAGGACTCTGGCTCTCTTTTAAAAATCAAATGTTGAGTAACTTGGACTCCTGATGCCGACCGTTTAGAGTGAAAGAAAAAGCAAGACAGCGAACTTAATCTCATATTTTACCGATTTAGGAATATCAAGATGGCACAGGCATTAAATTGGAACAGCCAAAATTTGACTCATGGCTGGCAGCGAGGGGTGACTGCCTTTTATTACGGCCTTGGCTTTTCTGATGACGATTTTAACAAAGCGCAGATCGGAATTGGCGTACCATTGCTGGATGGAAACCTCTGTAATGTCCATGCTTACGACTTAGCAAAAGAAATTGCCAGAGGCTGCAAAACCGCTTCCATGATCGGCTTACCTTTTGGAGTTCCCGCAGTCAGTGATAATATCACGCAAGGTCAAGAAGGAGGTAATGCGAGTCTTCCCTCGCGAAATATGATCGCCAATGCAGCCGAATGTGTTGTGAGTGCTCACTCTTATGATGCCCTGATAGGCCTTCACCACTGTGATAAAAATGGTCCCGGTTTTGCTATGGCGCTGGCACGACTCAATTACCCAGGGTTAGTGGTCAGCGGCGGTAGTATCATGCCCGGCTGCCATAAAGGACAAGATATCTCCATTTTGGATGTCTACGATTCACAAGCTTCTGCCGCTGTCGGTGCAATGGAACAATCGGAAGCCGATCAGATCCTGAAAACAGCCTGCCCGGGACCAGGTGGCTGTGGAATTGCCGCATCTTTCAATACCTGGGGTATTGCGTTGGAAGCGATAGGACTGATGTTGCCTTTTAGCAGTTCAATCCCTGCCATTGATGATGCCAAAAAAAACGAATGCCAGAATGTCGCCTCTGCAGTAAAGAATCTGCTAGAACAAAATATTCGCCCTCGGGATATTCTCACTCGAAAAGCCTTTGAGAATGCAGCGGCAACCATCGCCGCAGTCGGTGGATCAACCAACGGCATTCTGCATTTGTTGGCTTTGGCAAGAGAAGCAAAAGTCGACTTTCATTTGCAAGACGTTCAGGAAATATTGAGAAAAACTCCCGTCTATTGTAATTTTGCACCTCGCGGAAAAAAAACAATGGTCGATCTCCATCATCTGGGCGGCACTCCGGTTCTGTTAAAACATCTTCTGAAAGCAGGAATCATTGATGGAGACTGCTTAACAGTCACTGGAAAAACGCTAACAGAAAATCTGTCAGGAATTGAGGATGTCATCCTGGATCAGGAACTGATCGCCCCGCTCGGCCAGCCGTTTAAAGATTATGCAGATATCCAAGTTTGTTTTGGTAATCTCGCTCCAGGTGGCATTGTTTTTAAAGTTTCCAGTATGCAAGAATCTCATTTCAGCGGCACTGCCTGCTGTTTTGATGATGCTAAAGCTGTTGTTGAAGCGGTCGAAGCAGAGAAAATCAAACCGGGAAATATTATAGTGTTAAGAAATCTGGGCCCCGTCGCTTCGGGCATGCCCGAAGTTCTTGTTGCCACTGCCGCTCTCGCCGTTCCGGAACTGGATGGTAAAGTGGCATTTATTTCTGATACGCGTGTTTCAGGTGTTTCGCATGGTGCCATCGGAGTGCACTGCTCTCCTGAAGCAGCCGTCGGTGGACCTATCGGTCTTGTTCAAGATGGAGATCCCATTTCGTTTGATCTTTTAAAAGGGCAAATCCAATTGGAAGTCAGTGACTCGGAATTACAACAACGTCGGGACAACTGGTCTTTGGCTCCTGTAGTTCATTCGAGAGGTTATCTGGCTGATTTCGCAGCGACAGTGTCACAGGCTCACCACGGATGTGTGAGTAAAGCGTTAATCCAAACATGCGAATAAGAGAGAAGCTTCAAACTGAATTCAGAGGAACTAAATAAGATGCCGACCCCCAAGCCCAATTCAGAAGACCTTTTGAAGGTCTTGGAAACATATCAGCAGACTCACCTGCTGCAATGGTGGGATGAATTGAATGAAGTGCTGCAGATTGAACTAGCATCACAAATTCAATCGATCGACTTTGAGCAAATACAAAGTCTCTATTCCCCAACCAATTCCCAAATGCAGGGAGAATCGTCAGCTGAGAAGGCAGAACGTGCGACTCGTCCCGCAACGTTGATTCGTTTAGAAGATCGAGTTCAGGCAGAAAACGAAACTTCACAGGCAGTCGAGGCGGGTGAGCAATTGCTTACAGAAGGTAAAGTCGGTGCCATTTTAGTTGCAGGAGGACAAGGCTCACGTCTGGGTTTTAGTCATCCTAAAGGCATGTACCCCATTGGTCCGGTCAAACAAACTTCCCTCTTCCAAATGCTGGTAGAACAATTAATCGCCAGATCCCGTAAAGCGGGAAAGTCCATTTGCTATTTCATCATGACCAGTGATGCCACACATGCAGAAACAGTTGCCTACTTCAAAGCACATCAGAACTTTGACCTGCAAGCAGATGATCTTTACTTCTTTAAACAGGGAACCATGCCAGCAGTCGACGCTAAGTCAGGTCAGATTCTATTAGAAGAAAAGCATCGAATTGCAGTCAGCCCGGATGGACATGGTGGTACTCTGGCAGCACTCAGAAGTTCTGGACTGTTTGAAGTGATGCGAAATAAGGGAATTGAATACCTCTATTATCATCAGGTTGACAATCCGACAGCCATTGTCTGCGACCCTGAATTTCTGGGATACCATCTACGACATCAAGCGGATGTTTCCGTGAAAGTTGTTGCCAAACGAACTGCCGACGAAAAAATGGGGATCGTCTGTGACGTAGACCAAAAAACTCAAATCATCGAGTATAGCGATCTCCCTGCACACATCGCCGAAATGAAGGACAAGGAAAACAACTTATTGCATTGGGCGGGTAGTACCGCCATCCATATTTTCAACCGTTCATTTCTAGAACAAATTGCCAACAATGATGATTTACTCCCCTTTCATCTGGCCCATAAAAAAGTCCCGTTCCTTGATTCAACAGGTAATCAAATTTCCCCCACAGATCCCAACGCGATCAAGTTTGAACACTTTATTTTTGATGTCCTGCCTGTAGCTGAAACTGTACTCGTTTATGAAATTGACCGTCAACGTGAATTTAACCCTCTCAAAAATGCAGAAGGGGCAGATTCACCAGAAACGGCTCAAGCAGCGCTTTGCCAGATTTATACGCAGTGGTTAAAATCCTGCGGTGTGGACGTTCCCGCAAACACACCTATTGAAATCAGCCCACTGGTCGCACTGGACGAAAGCGAATTAAAATCAAAAATCTCATCGGATACAGTTTTTACAGGCCCCATCTATTTAGGAGAATAAGACATTGTCTCTCTTGAACAGTATTAGTTTAGTTCCTCTCATCACGTGAATCTCAACTCTAAGGCGGAGAATTAACATTATGCTCCACACTGTTGTTATGGCGGGTGGGAGCGGCACACGTTTCTGGCCGCAAAGCCGAAACACCATGCCCAAGCAACTACTCAAGTTGGTAGGGGATCACACAATGATTCAAGCAACTACCGAACGGTGCAACCATCTGACAGATGATCAACATATCTGGATTGCTACGAATAGAGTTCTGGCTGAGGAAATCCAAAATCAACTTCCCAAGATCCCTCCAGAGCAGATTCTGATCGAACCAGTACCAAGGAATACTGCGCCTTGCATCGGACTGGCGGCGATTCATTTATTGAAACAAGATCCAGAAGCAATCATGCTGGTTGCCTCTTCAGATCAGATTATCCAACCAGAATCTGGATTTCACAGTACGATTAAGCTGGCAACCACTCTCATAGAAGCAAAACCTGACACCCTGGTATTAATTGGTGTTCCACCAACTCACCCTGCGACAGGCTATGGATACATCCAATGTGGACCACCTTTAGAAACCCTAAAGCTGAATGGCTATCAAGTACAGGAATTCAAAGAAAAACCAGATCCCCAAACGGCACAGCGTTATTGCGATGAGGGAAACCACCTTTGGAACTGTGGGATTTTTGTCTGGAAAGCGCAAGCGATACTCGAGTCTTTCGCTCGCTTTGAACCGGAAATGCATAAGCACTTAATGCTCATCTCGGATGCCATTCAGACTCCACATTATGAAGACGTTCTGAATCAAAACTTTCCCGCAATGAAATCGGAGTCCATTGATTACGCAATCCTGGAGAAATCAAAAGACAACGTCGCAGTCATTCAAGCTGATTTTGAATGGGATGATGTGGGGAACTGGATTAATTTGCAGAAATATTATCCGGCCGATTCTGATGGAAACACAATCATTGGGCTGCATTGTGGTATCGACACATCAAACAACATTATTCGTACAACAGATGATCATCTGATCGCTACCATCGGTGTGGAAAATTTCTTAATCGTACACACCCCCGACGCCACATTAATGGCCCCTAAAAAGGACGAGTCTGCCATAAAAAAACTGGTAAACCTGCTCAAGGAACGTGGCTATGAACGTTTCCTCTGAAAACCTGGAACCACCAGATAATGAATTTCCTTCTGAAGGCCGCTTACTTGGTCTAGACTATGGAACAAAACGTGTTGGCGTCGCGATCTCCACGTTTGAACAAAACATCGCCAGTCCAATAGAAAATTATACGAGACAGTCAAAAGAAAAAGACGAAAGCTTCTTCACAAAAATAATCCATGAATATCAATGCAAAGGCTTAGTGGTCGGCTTGCCCGTTCATATGAGTGGCGATGAAGGACAAAAAGCAAAAGAAGCCCGCCAATTCGGCAACTGGATCAGTCAACTAGCCCAAATCCCAGTCCGATTCTGGGACGAACGGTTTTCGTCAGCAACAGCCGAAGAGTTCTTAGTAAATGTCAATGTCAGTCGCAATAAGCGAAAGGCGTATCTTGATAAGCTGGCAGCCCAAATTATTCTGCAGTCCTTCCTTGAGAGCCCAGACCGAAACCAAATTCCTAAATCTTTTTAAATCGATTTTGATGTCATTTCTGTATAATAGTTTAATGACTTAACTTTTACTGAATTTCAGAATTAAATGATTTCGAACGAGAATCAATGAAGCATTTGCCCCTTGATCGTGAAGAATACATTGAACAAGCTTACTTCTTCAAAAACTATCGTGAGCGTTTGGAAGACGCCATTCCTTCACAGGTTATTCTTGCTACGATCTATGAGGAAATACTTGCCACAACAAAACTACCAATGGCAATCGATTTTCTGAAAGGTGAACTGCTTTTGACAGGCAGAATTTCAGATGGAATGGAAAAACTATCTCATTATTTCACCCCATTCCAAACCTTCATTTTGAAAAACGCGGAAGATGACAAATCAAAATTCGATCAGAAAACGGGTTTAAAAATTCTGGAACGCGAAGCGGAATATCGTTCAGAGTCGCCCAGCAGTTCCGGGCTCTTTATTTACCAATTTGAATGTATTGCCCGCAACAGATTGGGATATCAGGCTGGATTAGATGCCATTTCAAAAGACACGATATATGATGATGACTGGTCAAAATGGATTCGAAAACTCAAGATACAACTGGGATCCATCGACTTCGCTGACTTACTGTATCTTCGCTCTCAGCATTTTGTCGATGAACAACAAAGACTTCCGGGAAATGAGAACTTTGTACCTCAATTTCCTGTTTTATTCACAAAACAAGATGGTCGAATTGCGAAAGCCAATCATAACCGTGATCCCTTATATATGTTCGCGGCACTCCAACGGCAATTGGGATATCCAGAAGTTCCCAGGCCCCTGGCAAAACCAGATAAACCAATATTCCATCCTGCTTTAGAAGCACGATTACATAAGATTGAAATGAGGCTGCAGTTGATTGATTCAGAACTAAAAGGTGAATTTGACTTGAATCAATTTATCATCAAAGAGGTAAAACTTGACGATGACGAAATGGCATAGTGACAACGCGTGTATTCATTTGACCACACATCACATGTAATTTCTTAAATATGACTTGCCAAGCCCTTATTGATTCTCATAACATAGAATGAAAGTCAGCCTACTTTCTTATTCAATGGCCTTATCAGCCGAATTGTAATTCGAAAAGTAAGGTCAATCACCAAAAATTAACTCGTTGACATCGTTAAATTAACCAACAGGAGGTAGTATTCACCTGCTTTCATAAACCAACCTAAATCAAATTCAAATGCCTTGATTTCCCACCCCATGCCTACACCCACCTTTAGTAGGATATTTAGAAAGGCTAAAAAATGTCTACTATTTCATTCGACGCTCCTGAAGCGCGTTCCGGCTATCCTTCAAGCAAATTCTTAACAACAAACTATTATCAAACAGGAATTAAAATAACAGTTTGGACGTTAGGACTCATCGTTCTCTGTCTGGCAATGGTTGATTTTTATGCCCAAACTCATGCCAATGAAACAGGAATTGCGCTGCAAAGCGCACAAAACGAAAAACTGGAAATCAACGAAGATTTGCGTATTTCGGACATCGACAAATACATTGTAGGATCTCCTGTTGTTCGAACCCGTCCCGCTGATAAATACACAAATATGTGTAAACAAATGAAAGAATACACCTGGAAAGGGTTCTTTAAAAACTATTCCATTTCTGTTTATCTCGGACTGGGAAACGATCCCTCGGTAGACTACGTTCACGGTCCTGGTGATCTTGTCCAAGAATCAGATCAAAAAAGTTCATCACTCTAAGTAACTCGAATCACTTTGATCATTCATTTCTAGTTGAACATCGGCCTTGAGCAGGCTATAACATCTGCTCAAGGTTTTTTTTGTTAGATTCATTTCTAAAAGCCTGGTGCATTCAAATCTCTTTGTTCTATAAACATCTCAATGAAGTCCTGTGCAGATTAGTTAGAAAGAATTATGGAAACCATCAAAGGACATCTTTATGACTATCCAAAATACTATGACTTAATTTTTGGTGATGATTGGAAAGCTGAATTTGATTTCTTACAAAACTGTTTTGAAAAACATGCTACGAGAAAAGTAAAAAAAGTATTTGAACCCGCCTGTGGCACTGGGCGTTTGCTGATAAAGCTTGCGCAAGCGGGCTTTAAAGTCGCCGGAAATGACCTGAATGAACATGCCATTAAATACTGCAACGATCGCTTAGAACGGTCTGGTTTTCCTCGTTCTGCCGTACTGGGAGATATGGCAGATTTCAAATTAAGAAAGCCGGTTGACGCTGCCTTTAATACCATCAACAGTTTTCGACATCTTCCTTCAGAAACTGCCGCAGAAAATCATTTGAAATGTGTGGCTGATGCACTTTCACCCGGCGGACTATATATTTTGGGAATCCACCTAACCCCGACTGTGGGTGAACCAATGCAAAGTGAAAGCTGGTCAGCACGCAGAGGCAATCTTTCGATTAATTCACATATGCAATCGATTGAGACCGATCTCAAGAAAAGAAACGAGCATCTCGAAATGACGTTTGATGTTTATACACCAACTCGTCAATTTCAACTATTTGATACAATGGACTACAGAACTTACACGGCACCACAATTCAAAGCATTGCTCTCGAAAGTACCTGAGCTAGAATTAGTCGAGCTTTATGACTTTATGTACGAAATGGACTTTGTCATTGAACTTGACGCGCAAACAGAAGATGTCGTATTTATCTTACGCAAGAAATAAGCATAGATTCTTAGAACATTTTAGTATTTCTGTAGAAGCTATCCAAAACATCATTCAGATCCGGAGACTCCAATTACCCTTCAGTCCGGGATTCCTCAGTAGGTAGTACACGCGTTCCAATATTCTCGCCGCCTACCGCTTTTTCGATGTTTCCCACTTTACGGAAGTTGAAAACCAAAATGGGAATGCCGTGTTCCATACAATGATGTAGGGCCTGAGCATCCATTACCTGGAGATTCTTATGCAGCACATCCTGATAACTGATTTCTGAAAAGCGAACTGCATGCGGATTTTTCTCCGGATCATCTGAATAGATCCCATCTACTTTGGTTGCCTTTAAGAGAATATCTGAGTCAATCTCACGGGAGCGTAAAGCAGCCGCTGTGTCAGTCGTTACAAAAGGACTACCTGTTCCCGCTGCCAGAATGACAACACGACCTTTTTCCAGATGACGAATGCAGCGTCTCCTGATAAATGGTTCTGCCACACCTTCCATTCGAATCGCTGTTTGTAAACGTGTGGGCACGCCTGCCATTTCTAACGCATCTTGTAGTGCCAAACCGTTAATCACTGTAGCCAACATCCCCATATAGTGAGCTGTTGCTGGATTACTGGCGACACTTGAAGAAGAAAACTGTTTACCTCTCAGAATGTTTCCACCACCACAGACAATCGCCAATTCGACTCCTGAATCAACGAGTCGTTTAATTTGAGCAGAAATCGACTCCAGTTCAGACATACTAATTCCACCTTCTCCATCGCGGCAGAATACTTCACCACTCAGCTTGAGCAGAACACGCTTATAAGCAGGCTTAATTAAAGGAGCGGGAGAATCAGTCATCCGTGGAATCCTCATGGTTTGTAGAATTTAATGTCAGCACAAAAATTATTACATTGTAAATATAAAAAACGCATGCGCGATATCAACACACATGCGTCCTCTGTTTTCATAAGACTAATCGCCGATGCTTGAACGAGTAAACGAAACAGCCTCCAGCCCTTTTTCAGCTAAAGCCTGACCGACTGTTTTTGAATCATCAACTGCATAAGGCTGATAAACCAATACCCCTTGTTCAACAAAAAATGTTTTCATACGACCATCAACAATTTTGTCAATGATATTATCTGGTTTGCCGGTTGCTTTGGCTTCGGCAACCAACCGATCTCGTTCTGCTTGAACCAATGCTGAATCTAATTCGTTTTCATTAACGGCAACTGGTTTTAAGGCGGCAATATGCATTGCAACTCCTCGTAACAAATCATCATCAGCTGTTTCTCCGGATGCCTGAAATAAGACTCCTGTTTTGCCATCGTGATGAACATAGCCACCTGTCGGACCTTCAGAACGAGCAATACGAGAAACGACAATTTTTTCACGGATTTTGTTGAGCATATCCATGAAATCATCATTCAATGTTTTTCCAGGTGATTTTTCAGATGGTAACGTCATCAGCTCTTCGACCGAGTTGACATTAGGATTTGCGAGCAGCTGGTTAGCACAAGCATTCGAAAAATTGACTAAGTCTTCTCCCCCCGCCACAGGAGCAGATTCACAGACAACTTCCAGCATTACGGTCTGAGACCCATCTTCACTGGAAAGAACAGTAATCCGACCTTCAGTCGTGTCATTTCCACTACGTTTTAGCTGAATTTTACCCGCTTCTTCACGCAAAATTTCAATCGCTTTTTCCTGGTCGCCTTCGGCTGCCTGCAACGCCTTCTTACAAGCCATCATGGGCAAATCAGTAATCTCACGTAATGCTTTCACGGCTGCAGCTGTAATTTCAGCCATCTCTCTAATCTCCTTTGAAATCAATTGAAAGCTCAAATGATTCTAATGCTAGACTGGTTTCTATGTTTTCTGTTCGATGCTTCTCTGTTTACCATTTGCTCAATCTGGTCAGAAGAGATCAACATCACAATTTGTTAATGGCATTTCTATTATATTGAAGGAACTGGTTTATGCTCTTCATCACCGGACTCGCCATCGTCTTTTTTACCAGTATCAGGAAGCTTGCTTTTACCTTGAATAATAGCAGATGCCAATTGATTCATCACCAATCGGATAGACCGAATGCTATCATCATTGCCGGGAATGGGCAGATCGACTTCATCAGGATTTGAATCGGTATCAATTAGCCCCACCACCTTGATTCCCAAGATGTGTGCCTCATGGACAGCATTTTTCTCCTTGGTGGGATCAACCACAACCAAAGCTTCAGGTAAACGGTTCATCGTGCGAATCCCGTTCAGATTGCGAAATACCTTTCGCTTTTCACGCAGCAAAGTAGACTGCATCTTTTTGGAATAGGAATTAATTTCGCCTGTTTCGTCAAACGATTCCAATTCTTCCAGGCGTTTCAACCGACCACGAACTGTGCGGAAGTTTGTTAAAGCCCCTCCCAACCAGCGTTCGGTCACATAAGGCATTCCACTGGCGATTGCTGCTTCCTTAATGGGACCCTGTGCCTGCTTTTTTGTTCCTACAAATAAAATTAAGCTACCCTGAGAAGCGACCCGTTCCAGATAGCGTTTCCCGCGCATAATGCCACGCACGGTCTCTTTTAAATCAATAATATGAATTTGATTCCGACGTCCGTAGATATAAGGACGCATTTTAGGGTTCCAACGGCTGGTCTTATGGCCGTAGTGGACACCCGCTTCAAGAATTTCTTTCACAACTAAATCTGACATTTTCAAACTCCTCTTTTTAAATGGGCACATGACCTTCGATGGGCCACGTTCTTAAACAATTACAATCAATAGTCTTAGCTATTGAAGGCGTCAAAATATCCTACAAAGATAGCTATGCGCAACCCGAGCGACAAAACGCAAAGAACTGCTCACAGCAGGATAGTATCGGAGTTATTTGCACCCGTCAAACCTTGCGACCGTTAATTCATTGAATTGAATCGAATTTGGAGCCTGCTAATGGCCAATTGGACTCATCCTGAATCCAGGGACGCGATATACTGAATTACCTTCGATTTTTGTAAGAAATGACTCCATATAACGAATCTAATAATCAAAAACTCCCTTTTATTTGTGATCTCTTTTCGAAATGTCATCTACCCTGCACGAATTTTCCAATCTCACCCAACAGCTCAGAGACAATCTGATTGCGCTCGAAAGGGAAACCAACCGGCTTGATCTCTCAGGCCTCAATGATCGTGAATGGTTTGAAATTCTGCAACGAAAATTGATCCCACAACTCTCCGACCATGTCTATCTGGTCGTTGCTGTCGTAGGTGGTACCAATATCGGCAAGAGTGTGATCTTCAATCATTTGGTGAATCAACAAAATAGCGCCATTAGCCCCCTGGCATCTCAGACAAGACACCCAGTCTGTCTAGTCCCTAAAAACTTTGAACAAAATCATAATTTGGACAAAATTTTTCAGGGATTTGAGATGATTCCCTGGTCATCTCCTGAAGATCCTCTCAAAGTAGATAAGCAACACTTGTTATTTTGGAAAAGCAGTGAAACTCTGGCCTCTAATTTACTTGTACTGGATACACCAGACATCGACAGCGATGCGGAAGTGAATTGGGAACGTGCAGAACGAATCAGACAATGCGCGGATGTATTGGTCACTGTGTTAACACAACAGAAATACAATGATGCCGCTGTAAAACAGTTTTTTCGTGAAGCAGCTCGTGAAGACAAAGTCGTCATCACCATCTTCAATCAATGCGAACTGCCAGACGATGAAGTTTATTGGCCTTTGTGGCTTAATACTTTCTGCCATGAAACCGGAGTACGGCCTGAATTTGTTTTCATTGCTCCCAATGATCGTCAAGCCGCTACCAGCTTGCAGCTACCTTTTTATGCTCGGTCATTTGAACCAACAAACTCTCAAACTGAACCAGTCAATACTAATACCGCTCCTTCTGATGCTCCCTGCGATTTGATGGAGGTATTATCTCAACTGCATTTTGGGGAGATCAAAGTTCAAACACTCAAAGGCGCTTTAAACTATCTCGTCGAACAAGATACCGGGGTTCCCACCTATCTCCGGGAGATCAAAACTCGCAGTAATGAGTTTCGTTCTGCTTCTGAGTTACTCTCGGAAAATGAATTAGCGGAAATCGAAAATTGGCCTGCGGTACCGAATGCTGTGATCATTGATGCTGTCCGCAAGTGGTGGCAATCTCAAAGAGAAGGTTGGTCAGCTCAGGTACATGGTTTTTATAATACAATTGGATCGGGAGTGCTGTGGCCGCTTCGCTATATTAAATCCTTGCGAACCGAAGAAAAACGCCCTCCCATGGAACTTTATCGCGAACAAGAATGGTCTGTCGTGCTACAAACGATTGAACGAATTTATGACCGTCTTACGCTCGTCAGCGAATTAGGAAACGAATTATTAACCAATCGACTGAAAACATTACTTAGTGGCACCTCGCGCGAACAACTACTGAAGACTCTGCATCAAGAGCATTCTGATTTAGATCTCACTGCTCAACTTCAAGAGTTAATCAATAGTGAAATGGCATTCTTTAAAAATGAAAGCCCACAATATTATACGTTTTTGAAACAATTAGACAGAGTTGGAGCTGTAGCGCGACCTGCCTTGAGCGTCGGTTTATTTTTTGTTGGTTTTGGCGCGGTTGGCGATGCGGGTACCCAGCTCGTAACTAATACCATGATTCAGTCAGTGGTAAATGTAGCCGGTGATGTTGCCGGAGGGGCTGCGGCAACCACCGTGGGAGAGACAGCAGTTAGTAGCACTGCGTCAACAGGTATTGGATATCTTGAAGCAAAATTCCGAAGATTTCACGCAGTATTTGCACAACGACGCACAGAATGGCTGGCGAACGCTGTTCGAGAACACTTATTGAAAACACTTCCAGAGGAACTAAAATCAGCCGTTGACCTTCCCGAATCTGAAGTTTATCTGGCAGTACAGAATTCGGTATTGGAACTAAAAAAACAGTTAGGCCAACTTTCTGTAATAGAAACAAGAACTTAAAAACAGGAATTCATTCCTAATGCCTACATCTGAGTTAGCCCAAATTGAAATGCTGGCAGCCGTGGATCGTTTAATTCACCAGCTCAAATTATGGAGTGAGCAGAAAACCGGCTGGAAAACAGCAAACCACTGTCAGACAGTGATTCGCCAATTACTACCCCGGCTGGATATGTTACGCGTACGTCTTGAATCCCCGCTGGTAATTGCGACCTTTGGTGGAACAGGTACGGGTAAAAGTAGTTTGGTCAATGCGTTAATTGGTTCTTATTGCACAACATCAGGCCGACAACGTCCGACCACGACAAAACCAGTCCTCATCGCTCATCCAGAAACAGACCTGGATCGCCTAGGATTAGACTTAAGTCAATTTCAGGTTGAACAAAAGAAAATTGATGAACTACGTAACATCATTCTGATTGACTGCCCAGATCCTGATACCTCTGAATCCACGGGGGAGGAAAATAATCTCACCCGCTTGCAACATATCATCCCGCTGTGTGATATCCTGCTTTATACTTCAACTCAACAGAAATATCGATCATCGCGTGTTTCAGAAGAACTAAAAGAGGCAGCCATAGGTCGTCGTCTGATCTTTGTACAAACTCATGCAGGTTTAGACGAAGACATTCGAGACGATTGGAAACAACAACTTTCGCATCAGTTTGAAGTTCCAGAAATTTATTTTGTCGACTCCGTACGAGCCCTGGAAGACCAACTGGCTGATCGACCATTACAAGAAGAGTTTGCTAATCTACAAAACATCTTAAGTACACAACTTGGAAAATCGGAGCGTTTGCAGGTAAGGCGTGCGAATTTGCTCGAATTAATTCAGAATGCCATCGATCATTGTTCACAAAAAATGAACACCGATTTACCAGCCATTCAAGAACTGGAATCGTTTCTAAAACAACAACAGACAGCACTCACGACTCAAATGTCTCAAGAACTCCGTAAAGAGTTACTCATCAGCCGTAATCTCTGGGAACGGCGATTACTCTCCTGCGTCTCTGACTCTTGGGGCTTCAGCCCGTTTTCTACGATGCTACGTGTTTATAATGGCTTGGGAAATCTATTTGCTTCTGCCAGCTTATTTCGAGCAAGAAATTCTGCACAAGTCGCACTGATTGGAGCACTTCAAGGCGCGCGGTGGATTGGAAACCGTCAAAAAGAACACGCGACAGAAGACCGCTTAAAGCGAATCGGATCTTTTGGGTTGGATGACAATAAGCTGAGAGAATCTCAATTATTAATTGATGGTTATGCACAGGAAGCAGGTCTTGAAACAACCCAAGCACACCTTTCCGGCTCGCTGGAAAATATTCAATCAGAGGCCGCTTCCGTCGAAGAACAGTTTCTGAATGATGCTGGCACAAAGATTGACGGTATTATCACAAAGCTAGCGCATAAAAACTCGGGATGGTTCACCAGAATTTTGTACGAGACTCTGTTTCTCTCATTGGTTATTTATGCATTGGTCCGAATTGGAAAGAATTTTTTCTACGATTCGTTTCTGGATGAAACACATATCCTCGCCATTGATTTTTATGTCACAGCGGGCGTAATTTTTCTAATTTGGTCTGGTTTTCTGGTGATGATGTTTACCAGAAAATTGAAACGAGGCCTCGAACAGGAAATCAACCAGCTTTCTGACAATCTCGCAAAAGCAAAATTATCCCACGGACTTTTTCCGCATTTAGAAAGAGAATGTCAGCAAGTCCACTTTCTACAACACTCACTCGAACGCATGAGAAGTGAAGTTCATCAACTACGAACCGAGGTTGCTACTTCCAAAATCCTGGGTGCCTGGAAAGTAACTGAGGCTATAACAGGTAGTGGCTCTGAAGCACCGCATATTACTTCATAATAAGTTATTTACGATTGTAGAACATCTCAGCAATACTATAAGCATTAAGTGCTCCCGACCGGCTGACCTCTTTGCCATCGATTAATAATATCAGAGTCGGTAAAGATTGCACACCATACTTGTCGCTTAGCCCCTGATTCTGGTCAACGTCTATAACTCGAATATGGTTTGACTTGTCAGAACCAATATCCCAGTTCTTTTCTTTCAGCGCGGGAAATTCGTTTGTTTTCATCTGCACACAGGCGGGACACCAGCTGGCGGTAAACAGGAGTATTTGATGATTGGATACATCTTTCTCCATTTTAAATAATTCAACGACATGCTCTGGCAGTTGAGGCATTTCCACTGTTTTCATCGGCGCCAAAGAAAGAGATAACACCATTGTCACAGGTATGAGCGTATTCATTGTTTTCCATCACAATCAAAGAAACAGATTGAAAGCACTTTTGACAGTAGCGAGCCACGATAACGACTCTCCCCAACCCATTCAACCGTCAAAGTCGACTCAAATTGACAAGATTTAAATTCCTCGTTATAGAGTCTCTTGAATAGCCTCTCATGGTTTCTACCAACAACGACACGCACAATTACATCTCAAACCTCTAATTTCATTACACTTACGACACACCTCCCATTCAGCTATAATTTCATCTGAATTGCCCATAGAAGAACAGTCACACACGCCTTTCCCTGGGAACGATTTCAAAATGACCTGGTTAAAAATGACCCTGCTCTCAATCATTCAGGGAATTAGTGAGTTTCTTCCGATCAGTTCTTCAGGGCATTTAGTCATTGCCGAGAACCTACTTGGTATTCAGGCAGATCAGACCGATGTCAACATTGTGCTACATGCGGGGACTCTGCTTTCAATACTGATTTTTTATCGCAGAACAATCATATTACTAATGACTCAAGACCGAAGAGTCGTTCCACTTATGATTGTGGGCACACTTCCTGTGGTCGTGATTGGTTTGGCTGCGAAAAAATTTGCTGAGCACATGCTGGAAAGCGCATTACTAGCAGGTTGCATGCTACCCATTACAGGGCTCTTTCTGTTATTAATTCCCCGTATTCCCCCGACAAAACAAAGCTACACGGAAATATCTTACAAGCAAGCGTTAGTTGTTGGTTTCGCACAGGCGGTAGCGATTCTGCCAGGCATTTCTCGCAGCGGTAGTACGATCGTGGCAGGTTTGCTCACAGGAATGTCAAGGCAGTCCGCAGCTACATTTTCTTTCCTGCTAGCGGTTCCCGCGATTCTGGGAGCCACTATTCTTGAGGTAATCGAAATGCTAACGCATAAACACGTCAGCACGCCGTTAAGCCTATTGGCTATGGGAGCGGCAATCTCTGCCATTATTGGATTAATCGCACTGGGATTACTGGTCCGTTGGCTAGAGAAAGGAAAGCTACACTACTTCGCATACTGGTGCATCCCGCTGGGAATTCTCATTGTCATCATGCAGTTAGTTTGAAATAGAGCATTTAATTTCATCGGCGTGTGTCACGTCGCACATAACAACGTAATGAACGAGCAGGTAGAACTGAGACTCTTGGATGTAATGTTGCTCCATCTCGCTTAGGGAAAATGTCAAGCGGGGACTGCGCGGAAGTATCAATTGTCAAATTCCATTCCTTGGGTTTGATACCAACTGGCAACTCAAATGCCTGTGCATCAGGAGAGGAATTCACCAAGATCATGATATCAGAACCATCGCGAACCCGACGCGAAGAGTGTCTTGCTCCAAGAATTGACAAGAGGCAATGCGTATCTTGCTTCCAATCTACACTTTGCCCCATCACATTGAACCAACTGATATCAGGCAGCTTTTCAACACCATCTGAGTGTCCTGTGAGAAATTTTCGCTGTCTTAACGTCGGCTCACAAAGTCGGAAATGAATCAACTCTTTGCAAAATCGATATAAACCGTTGTACTTTTCGATTAACGACCAATCGAACCAGGAAATAAGATTATCCTGACAATATGTATTATTATTCCCACGTTGCGTCCTGCGGCATTCATCACCAGAGAGAAGCATTGGAACGCCCTGGCTCAGGAACAGAGTCGCGAGCATGTTCTTAATCTGCCGCTCTCGCATTCCGTTAATGGCTGGATCATCAGTAGGTCCTTCAACACCAAAATTCATACTGATATTATTGTTTTCGCCATCCTGGTTGTCTTCGCGATTCGCATAATTATGCTTGTGTTCATAGCTCACGAGGTCATTTAAAGTAAAACCATCGTGGGCCGTGATAAAATTCACACCATGAAACGGTTCACGACCGGTTTGTTGATAGAGATCGCTCGAACCAGAAAGCCGAGTGGCATAGTCTCCCAATGTCGGAACATCTCCGCGCCAAAAACGTCGAATATCATCACGATATCGCCCGTTCCATTCAGCCCAACGCATGTGTGAGAACGAACCCACTTGATAGGCACCGGCCGCATCCCAGGCTTCTGCGATGAGTTTTGTATCTGCCAACAAAGGATCTTCAGCAATCGCTTCAACCAGAGGAGGACTTGGCACAAGATTTCCACTTCTATCACGGCTTAAGATCGAGGCCAGATCAAAACGGAAACCATCAATGTGATAGTTGCAAGTCCAGTATCTGAGGCAGTGAAAGATCATCTCTCGGACAACTGGGTGATTACCATTGATCGCATTTCCACAACCAGAATAGTTTTTGTAGTATTTCCCACCTTGATCAAGATGGTAGTAAACTTGATTTTCTAAGCCTCTGAAAGAAAGCGTGGGACCATTCTCATTCCCTTCAGCCGTGTGATTGAAAACGACATCCATAATGACTTCGATACCAGCCTCGTGCAAAGCACGAACCATCTCTTTGAATTCGCGAACCTGAGCCCCAGGTTCTGGATTTGTTGCAAATCCTCGATGAGGTGCAAAGAAAGCCAGAGTTTCATAACCCCAATAGTTTTGATGATCTGTAAAAGAACCATCTGGCTCATTCATGGGAAATTCATGAACCGGCATCAATTCGACAGCTGTTACTCCTAGATCAATCAGGTAGGGAATCTTTTCAATCACACCTAAATAAGACCCAGGATTTTCAACGCCACTAGTAGGTGAATTTGTAAATCCACGCACATGCATTTCATAAATGACCGTATCAGCCAAGTGATGTCTAACGTGTCGATCACCGTGCCAGTCAAATTGATCATCGACGACAACACACTTCGGCGGGCGAACAATACCATCGGGTGAAGGTTGGAAATTACCAGCCAATGCTTTGGCATAAGGGTCTATCAGACGAGCACGCTTATCAAAACGCTGACCGATCTCTGGCTGAAAAGGACCATCAGCTTGAAAATGATAAAGTTGCCCTGGCCCGATTCCAGAAATAAAAGCGGTCCAGATATCTCCCAACCGCCCATATTCTTGATTGAATTTAATGACTTCTGACGGCTCTAAATCTTCAACATGGTCGTAAAGCAGCAACCACATCGCCTTTGCTGAGCGGCTATATACAGAAAAATGCACTCCATTATCCTGTGGAACTGCTCCATAGGAAAATGTATGCATTGAGTGAATCGGGGAACTTAAAGAATGTACCAATTCGCGACCCATTAATTAACCTATTCCACTAAAAACATTTTTAAACAAATCACCTTGAAAATTTCGTCTTTTTGTGAATGTCGAAAAAACAGAACTTTCAATTCTACTTAGTGATTTCGTCTCTTCATAGTATCAGATGTCAATACACGACACATCCACTATTACTAATCACTATACCTATACTTCGGCGCCCTCCCAGTGAATAATCATGTCTTTTTTGACTTCGAAGTTAGTTATCTGGGATCGGTGACTGCCAATAAAAAAGATCGAGAGAATAAGCCTTTTGTATTTTATTCAACTAAAACTCAGGTTAGATACATATTATCTGATTGTTCCAAGCAGTTAATCAAGTAAAACAAATTTACACAGTACACTTTTAAAATAGAAAAAACTGAGCTACTGAAAAAACAGTAGCTCAGTATGTTCTTAACCGCATTGTAAACCCTGTCTTAAGAATCTTGTTTTCTTAATAATCACACTTTCAGATTACCGGAAAAAAGGATCATTACGGATAGAATTGCTTGGGGTATAAGGCTTGTAAACTGGCCGACTTACAGGTTGGTAAGCTGGACGATAGGTCGGATATTGCTGTGTAGAATTCCAATTCGTCCCTCGATAACCTGTATGATTTTGGTAAGGTGCCAGGTAACGAGTCGTACCACAGTTTCCTCCAGGACAGTTACTATAACCATAGCCTGTTGAGCAATTTCCGTTAGCACAAGGGCTTCGATACCCAGTCGGATAACATCGACCATTCACACAATTGGCTCCTCGATAGATAGATTGTCCACGATAAGACTGATGCCCTCTATAGCTGACTGGTGAAGTTAACGCTCTAAATGGTGATGTCACTACATCTAACACTCCACCAGGACGTGGTTGAAAAAATGCGGTCTTAGTCTCTGATGCAAAACCAATTGAATTGTGATCAGCTGCTTCTGCCTGATCTGAAACGAGCAGCATCGAAGCCAAACATATTGTCAATGTTGTTAATAAACGTGTCATCTTAAATTCTCCTCATTTTAATTTTATTGCCGAATAATTGTAATCATTTAAACCAACGAGTGGTGAATAATATCAATTGCATTCGCCATGCCAAAACGAGAACCCAAAATAGCTCATCAATACTTATCAACAATCATAAAAAGCACTTATATCTTTAACAGAAACACAACCAAATCATTTACGCAACACATTGCACGTTTTTTTTGTAACAATTACGACACCATAAATACAAAATGACCTCTCCAAAGGAGGGTCGATTCACACTAGGTAATATTTAACAGCATCATTTACTACTTAGTACGGATATAAAAGGATTTAAGTTTTAATTCCAGATGGATACATGTCATCATATTGATAATCATGAGCTTCAAACGCTGGTGACAGATCCGATTATTCTGAATAGGCGCTTTTGCCGATATTATTTATAAATTCCCCCCTTCATTTTCATGCTGTAGAATTTTTTCATTTCACCAAATTCTTTGATCACCCAATCTATGAACCAATACATCAAAAAAGTCGATCAGTTAGCGGCAGCCCCTATGTTTTTTGGCACTGTTTTGTTCCTCGTTTTTTTTGCTGGTACTTTGCATTTATTTAATGTGGAATCGCCGGGAATCGCGTTAGACATCTGCAACTGGTGTCTCTTTCTGATCTACCCATTATTTATTATTGAAGCAGTAACCCACATAGCACTTGGAAGTCCAAGGTGGAAATTCAATCTACTTTATTGCCTCATTCCACCATTACGAATCTGTGCACGCGACCAAATGACGGGACGGGCCATCTGGTTTCCGATTCTTGCATGGCAGGAAGTTACACCAGAGTTTCGAGAGAGAATCAGAAAATCGTTTTCTGTGCCACTACTATTGATAGCACTATTAGTACTTCCCTTGTTTGCCGTTGAACTTTATTGGCAAAAGCAAATTGAATCCAGCGCCATGCTGGCTGACTTGACTGCAATCGCAACCGGTTTCATCTGGTTTGCATTCACACTGGAATTCATTGTGATGATTTCGATAGAAGAAAAACGCTTGGAGTACTGCCGGAAACACTGGATTGATCTCGCCGTTATTTGCCTACCAATGATTGCCTTTATGAGGGCGTTGAGAATCACCGGGTTACTGCGACTGCAACAACTCACAAAATCAGCCCGGGTTTTTCGGCTCAAAAGTTTGATTATGAAGCTTTATCGTGCAATGCTGGTACTGGAAGTTGTGAACCGTTTAATGCATCGCAATCCTGAAAAAAGTATCGCACGACTTGAAGTATTGCTTGCCGAAAAAGAAAAAGAAGTGGAAGAAATCAAAAAAAGAATTTCGGCTCTATCTGAACGAATCGCTATAAATTATTCTGAAATGCCTGAGCAACAGGAAATACAGAGAGAAAATCGCAGAGCAGCCTGACACCTGATTAGAATGAGCGAGAAATACTATTCTTCACGATCATAGCGGGGTCTTCGATCAGACCAGTCGCCAGGCAGTTTTTTGAGATTCTTATCTAGAAATTTAAGAATATCAATTTCCAGTCCTAGACGCTTCCCAAGCATATCAGTGCCTCGTAACTTTCCACGGTACTCCTTAAACACGTAGTGCATCTTCAACTCCTTTGGCACGGGAGTTGGAGACAATTGGGTAAATAGCTTTTTAGCAGAACCTCTATCAAGTGAATCCCCCACACCAGAACAAACGAAAAAAGCAATTCCATACATGGGATCTCGCAATCGCATTGCTGGGCGTGCTGAGGTAACTCCTGTTACACTGTTAACAGGTGAAATTAATACCATTGCCCTAACAGTTTGTCCTTTGGGGGTTTTGGCTGCGAGAACAGGTGCATCATCATAAGGAATTTTACTCCAGTCAAACAGGGCATAATTTAAAGCAATTGGGACACTCATATCTGAGGCGATAATTGCTGTCTTCTGCATATTCAAGCGTTTTTTCTGATGTTCTTTATAGAGAAATCTCCAGACTGCTTCCATATCCAGCGCTATCATTGCCTTGTAATCTAATGAAGACAACTTTGACTTTGTCCTCCCTTTTTGATTTTTGTTTCCCCCTTGGTCAGCTGAGTTCCCTTTACTTTTCCCATGTTTCCTCAAATCAACGGAAACGACTGCATATCCATTTTGCTGTAAAATAGACGCAAACTGGTTATCCCACGTTCTTTTACTCCCCCCTTTCCCATGCAAAAGCACAACAACGGGCGCATCGGCGGCATTACTCGATTCGTAATAGGTGATGGAAATTGGCCAACCACCTTGCGCAGTTAACGTAACTTCTTTCGGCTTGGGAGGCCCTTTTGAGTCTTTATTACCCTGTGCATACAAAGCACTCGTAGTCAAAAGTGAAATGACCATGAATGCAAAAACTGTTTGGGCTAACTGAATCTTCTTCATACAGAGGAAAAAGTTTTTCACAGGGACTCCTCATAGATGGGATAAAATCTTTTCGGCTTCAAGCTTGCAGTTTCGGGGGATCCCGATTATCTATCCAATATGTTAACTAATTTATACCTTTATTCTATGGATAATTTGTAGCGAGGTCAATTAGTGGTCTGTAGTTTTAAGTCCTTTAACGACACCACGATCAACCCTACTATTCATATTTGAGCCATACGATAACACTATTTTCAAACTGCAGAACGACTCTTTGTGTCATTTTTTACTATTTGATTGGCAGAAGACACATGCAGGAAGAACATCCTGAGGAAACGCCGAAACCATTTCTGGGACTGCAAAGAGATGACCAGTTTTTCCTGGGTACGCTCTTGATTACGATTCTGGTTCTTGCAGTAATCTATATTGGCCAACTTTCCCGCTGGGGTACTGAACCGATAGAAATCAAAAGACAAAACCATCTACCTTATGACTATCAAATCGACATTAACAAGGCGACATGGGTTGAGTTTGCACAATTAAAGGGAATTGGCCCAGTCTTGGGAAAAAGAATTGTTGCGTACCGAGACGAACATGGCCCTTTCCAATCTATTGATGACTTATTGATGGTCAAAAATATTGGCCCAGTAAAACTAAAAGAAAACCGAATTTATTTCAAACCAATACCAATTTCCCCTGAATAACTATGCAGACGATCAAGTCCTGTTTCATTTTTATCACAACGCTTGGCTCACCGACTCATTTTTTTCAAATTAAATGTCCTCAGATTCTCAATTCTTCTCCTGTGCTGTCTGTTGTTAGTTGATTCCTCGCTCATTTCCGGGTTGAATAGGCGTTTCAAACAATACTCCTGATCTAGCACTTCTGGCTGATTACGCCCGAATTCGCGTTCAATTAAAGGGTTTACTTTTTATGGCAGGTTTTGACCACGGGTCCAACGAGCCTGATGAGCAAGAAAACATCGAGACGATTAATCGTAATACTCGTTGGGGTCTCAAGCTATTCGCCGTTTATCTTGTCCTTTATGGCGGGTTCGTTTTTCTAAATACTTTCTCTCCTGCAAAAATGGAGGTCGTTGTTTTTGCTGGATTAAATCTGGCAATAGTTTATGGTTTTACTTTAATTATCGCTGCATTTGTGCTGGCGATTATCTATGGGTGGTTATGCCGTAATGATCTTTCCTCCTCAAGCTCTGAAAACGAGGAGGTAGCTCAATGATTTACGAACCCTCTTTCATGGCAGTGCTTGTATTCGGAGTCATTGTCGCCATTACACTGGGACTTAGTTTCTGGCTCGGCGCAAAAGCAAAATCATCAAAAGGTTACTTTGCTGCCGGTGGTGGGATCCACTGGTTTATTAACGGAGTCGCATTTGCGGGAGATTATCTCTCTGCAGCTTCGTTTCTAGGCATCTGCGGTATGATTGCCTTCTATGGTTATGACGGATTTCTTTATTCCATTGGATATCTGGCTGGCTGGATTGTGGCACTCTTTGTGATTGCAGAACCGCTCAAACGCATGGGGCGTTTCACTTTTGCCGATGCGTTAGACAGTAAGTTTCAATCGAGGGGTATTAAACTGGCGGCTGCCATCAGCACTCTCGTAGTCAGTATCTTTTATCTGATCCCACAAATGGTCGGTGCCGGCGTTTTAATTACACCGCTACTTGGATTCCCCCATTATGTCGGCGTGCTGATGGTGGGAACGATTGTCATTTTAATTGTTGTAACAGCAGGTATGGTCAGCACGACTTATGTGCAATTCCTGAAAGGTTCATTACTTGTTATCTTCAGCACGGTTCTGACCGTCCTGATCCTACAACGAGGTCTCTCAACAGATCCTGAAAATAATGGAAAACCAACACACCACTTCCAGATTTTTGGTCCTGCTGCTTCCAATAATATCGATTACTGGAAATCAGAATTAAAACTGGATGACAAAGACACACTGATTCCTTTGAACCAAGGAGCCTGGGCAAAAAAAGGTTTTCTTCAGCTCACCAAAGATAAAATTGTCAGTTATTGGAAATTAACAAAAAATTCAGAGCAACAATTCTTTCTATCGGAAACGCAATATCAACAAAAAAATAAAGATGGTTCGATTCTTATTAATGGACTGCCTCAAGGAAACGGTGAAGGACAAACCGATTTATATCCTGTGGGGCGCATCAGTAAGTTACCAAATAATGAAACGAAAACAGGCTCTCTGGGACCTGCGGAATTTCTCAGTACAATCCGCGAGAGTGAATTGATCCTCTGGGGTTCCGACACGATTAAAGAGAAAGATGGCACCGTTCTGACCATTTATTTCCCCAAGCCAACATCAGGCCATAAAGTTCTCAGTCCGGGCAATCACCCCAAGTTCGCAGGTATACGTGGCGATGATATTTGGGGGAAACTTAACTTCCTGTCTTTAATGCTTGCTCTGTTCTGTGGGACCGCTTCGCTTCCACATATTCTAATCAGATATTACACAGTCAAGGATCAAGCGAGTGCCAGGAAAAGTACAATTGTTGGTATCGGAAGTATCGGCTACTTCTACATTCTGACATTGTTTATGGGTTTCGGAGCCATGACTAGTGGAGCTCTCGATGTAACGAATTCCAATATGGCAGCCCCACTTCTTGCCAAAAGTATCGGCGACTGGCTGTTCGCGGTAATTTCTGCGATTGCTTTTACGACAGTCTTGGGAACTGTGAGTGGACTCATTATTGCTTCTAGTGGTGCTGTCGTACATGACTTGATGTCGAGCTTCATGAAAATCGAAATGAACGATTTTGCAAAAGTCCGCATTGCAAAAATCGCCTCAGTTGTTGTGGGTGTGATCGCCATTATTCTGGGAATTCTGTTTGAGAAGTTCAATGTGAATTATCTTGTTGGCTGGGCATTCAGCGTTGCCGCTTCTGCAAATCTACCCGCCTTAGTCATGCTGTTATTCTGGTCCAAGACGACGAAACAGGGCATTACAGCTGCAATCTTTGTAGGTATGATGTCCTCATTAGGATGGATTTTGCTAAGTGCGGACACTTATAAAGGCGTTTATGGACTCTCACCAGAGAGCGCTATAGTTCCATTCAGTCAGCCAGGCCTGGTTACAATTCCATTAGGCTTTCTGACCCTGGTAATCGTTTCACTCTTAACACAACAGAAATCTGTAGGAGCTAAACAGTGACAGAGCATCCAGCAGAGCAAGAATGGTTGACGGCAACCGCACTTGAAGACGAGTATACTGTCTTCTTTCGATTGCTACCAAAGATCCCGGAAGCGATTTCTACTGCTGATTTTCCAGATAGAATTGAGATTATCTGGTCTTACCAATCACCTAATGACACCGGTATGCCTGCTGCGGAAGATCAGCAAAGAATGAATGAATTTGAAGAACGGCTGGAAGAAGCCTGGTTGAATACGGGTATGGGTTATCCGACAATGCTGATTACCGGAAACCAGATCTGTGAATGGCAGTGGTATGTTAAACATATTGATCAAGCGCTAGAGGCGCTCAATGCAGCACTGGCTGATCTGCCGGAATTGCCAATTGACATTCACACGGAATCAGACCCCGACTGGTATGCTTATTCTAATTTCATGCAACAGATCACAAAATAACATTATCTTCTTCAGATCATTTTCTTTGCTCTCAAGAATTGGAATGTGTTACTTCAACTGTAGAATCGCCTGGTCGTGCTATCTCACAGGCATTCTTTCCAAATCGATCCAAAATTTCGTTCACAGTAGAACGGATCGTAATACACAAACCATCCAGATCCAAATCGTCTTCATCCAGACCAAATGGTTCTTCAACGGAATGCGCAATCACTTCGATCCCAATCATGAAATAGGCCAATATGATTGTTAGAGGCACAGTCCAAAACCCAAAGTCATCTACTAACCCCCAAGGGAGCGTACACAAATAGAGCGAAATACAGTGACGCACAAACAGACGATAGGAAGGCGAAAGACGAGTTCGGCGAATCCGCTCGCAACCTCCGCAAATCTCCATTAATTCACGGATCTCGGAATCCAAAACTCGTAATTCATCACCATCAATCACCCCCGATCTCTTCCAGCCAATCACTTTGCGGTAAATGAGATCCGCAATATAAGCGGGAATATGACGCGGAGGCGGCTCAATTTGCTCTAATTCAGGAAACATAGCAAAGTCATCATCCTCGCGTAAATGGTCCCGCAATGCTTCGGGAAAAGCGACAATTAAATTTCCCAGCTCCCGAAGTTCATCAGCACCGTAGTTAGTGAATTCACGAAATTTGATTGCCATATTTCGGCTGACATTTACCAGCTTGCCCCATAGTTGGCGGGCTTCCCACCAACGGGCATAGGAACTGTTTGTCCTGAATACGAGTAGTAAACCAAGTACTAACCCGAGAGTCGTATGTAAATCGGAAGACATGTCACCCAGACTCAAAAACTCTTCAGCATGAGTTTCTGAGACTCCAAGCGCGATCAGCAGTCTTTCGCTATGATTTTTGAGTACAGGGATAAGGCTATACATGCCTAATAATCCCGCATAGAGGGAGATACGTCCTAATGTTCCTAGTTTTTTCTCGATAAACGAAAGATTTAATTCGGCATCAGCGGCCATAAATGAAATTTCCCTATATCAATTAGACATAATTAGTCAGTCAATCTCGCGTCAGAAGATAAGGGAACTCTAATTTTTTCGCCCCAATAATACAACTGATGTATCATCGTGCCTGCCAGATCCGTCTGTAAAAGCGTTAGAATCACGGAACAAGTTCTCCAGGGCCGCTTCCAATTGAGAAGACCGAGACGCTTGCAATGATTGCATTATGCCAGGAATTCCAAATTCGCCGAAGGTCTCTTTTTCTCCAGGAAATGCTTCAGCCAAACCATCAGTGAAAATTAATAGTCGGCTGTCAGGAGGAATAATTGAGGTATGGATATCGTATTCAACATCGGGCACTATTCCAAGCGGGAGCCCGCCATCATCATTCGTGCCTAATTCATATGTCTTATTTGTCTCCAGTTCATGCACAATTGGAATCGGTGCTCCTGCTGACGTCCATTGAAACTCATTCGTCTTCGAATTTAAGATCCCATAGAGCAGCGTAATAAAGCCACCATCATCATTTACTATCGCCTGATTGCAAAGGCGATCATTCACATCGGAAACAAAAGCCGCGGTATCCAGATACTTGTTTGAGCGAATCATGCCCACTAAGGTGTGCATCGTCATAATCGACATGCAGGCTTTCATTCCGTGTCCCGATGCATCCCCCACTAACAAGACCAGATTTTCATCGTCCAGCATGAAGACATCGTAATAGTCTCCCCCCGCCAAAGTCACAGGTTGTCCGCCAAACACACGAATCTGTGACGATTCATAACGTGCCGTCACATCATATCTCTCAGGAGAGATGAGATCACTCGGGATAATCGATTCCTGTAATTTGCGTACCGATTCGACTTCTTCGCGCAAACGTTCTGCCACAAATCGTTCACGTTCCGCTTTGACAGAATCAACAACACTCTGCAAAGTCGTTTCAAGGAGAAACATAAAGTCCCCCCCTTCATCTCGAATAATATAAGCACGCATTCCCGCCGTTAAAAAACGGGCTACATGAAACGTCCCTTGAGTCGGACAGGCACCCACAACGGGAGTATCAAGATGTTTCTGACGGATTTGCTCGAAATGCTCAAAGGCCGTTTGAGGGTCGGGATTCATAATCGACATCAAAATGATATCCCATGACTGTCCATTTAAAACTTGTGAGAGAAACTCTTCAGTCGTATTACAGATGACCAAGTCATTTTCACTGACTCCAAGGTAGAGCGAAATAAGATCGCTCTCTTCTGGATTGTCCCAACCAATAAGAATTCGCATATATGGCCCCTGATAAAATCGAATTCACTATAATTTAACCGGATTATCATATATTATTAATAGTCTAAAATCGACAAAAATCTATTTGAATCGCGTGTTTGCAGGAACCCAAAAACTTCATTAATAACTTAGACTACCGGGTTATCAGACGTGTACATTTTCTTTGAACACAGGACGATTACAATTCTGTAATAAATTGAACAAGTCCATTTTTCATTCTAATGATTCGTTTTAAGCAAGGAGCCTTTTTTGCCTAATCATAAATTATTTGTTCGAAGTCTCATTAATGTTTTTTTGTTACTAGCTGTTTTTCAAACCTGCCCCTGCTTTTCAGCAACTGAAAGTAATAAACCAAACATTGTCATTATTCTGGCAGACGACCTCGGTTTTTCTGATCTCGGGTGTTATGGCTCTGAAATCGAAACGCCGCATCTAGACCAATTAGCGCAAGAGGGTCTACGATTCTCTCAGTTTTATAACGCTGGCCGCTGCTGTCCGACACGGGCTGCACTCATGACTGGTCTGTATTCACATCAAGCAGGTATGGGCTGGATGAATCGCAACGACAAACTTCCCGGCTATCAGGGGGAACTCAATGCACACTGCGTCAGTCTAGCTGAAGTGCTCTCATCTGCTAACTATCAATGTTACCACGTTGGTAAATGGCACCTCACGTATCGCATGCGGAAAGCCAATGAGAATTGGCCCCTTGGTCGCGGATTTCATCACGCATATGGAACAGGAGGGGGTGGGAATTATTTTGCTCCTAAGCCACTCTATGAAGACAACCGTCTGATCAAACCACCTCAAGAAGATTATTATATCACAGATGCCTTCAGTCAAAGAGCCGTTGATTACCTGAAAAAACACTCACAGAAACAAACAGGAAAACCGTTTTTTCTCTATTTGGCATATACGGCTCCCCATTTCCCATTGCATGCTAAACCGGCTGATATTGCCCGTTACAAGCGACAATACCAAACAGGCTGGGATCAACTCAGAGCAGAACGTCACCAAAAGATGCAAGAGATCGGCCTCATTAATTGCCCGCTCTCTGCCCGTGATCCTGATGCGAAACAATGGAACACACTCTCCCAAGCTGAGCAAGAAGAGTGGAACCTGCGAATGGCTGTGTACGCTGCCATGATCACCAGCATGGACCAAGGAATTGGCAAGGTACTCCAGCAAATCGAAGACATGGGAAGCGCAAACAACACCATGGTGCTGTTCTTGTCCGACAACGGTGCCAGTGCAGAATTTATCGACCGGGGACACCAACCAGGTGCAGTGACTGGCACGCGTGAATCGTTCCGCTGTGCAGAAGTTGGCTGGGCCAACACTAGTAACACTCCCTTCCGCTTTCATAAAATGTGGATGCATGAAGGGGGCATCTCGACACCTCTGATTGTGCGTTGGCCTGCACAAATCCAAAAAACGGGCGGATGGACGAATCAAACGGGGCACGTGATTGATCTGATGACGACCTGCATTGATGCTTCAAAAGCAAAGTACCCGACTATGAAAAGTGGTCAGAAAATTACACCACTGGCAGGAAAAAGCTTGCTACCTATCTTTCAGAATCCAAAGAAAACAGAACAACGGACACTTTTCTGGGAGCACGAAGGCAACAAAGCTATTCGTCAGGGAGATTGGAAGCTCGTCAAACAACACAAACAAGCTTGGGAACTTTACAATTTGAATCGTGATCGAAGCGAACTCACCAATCAAGCGAAAGTACATCCGGAACTGGTTTCTACACTTTCAAAATCCTGGAACACATGGGCCCAAAAGTCAAACGTTGTCCCTTGGGAAACATTACCTCAGCCCGGCTATCGTAAAAAAGGTCCGGCCTTTTATCGAAAAAAATAAACTTTCATTTGAATCTCTGATATCGGGATGACATCATGCCTAACCGCTACAAATTGCTGCTTTTCGTTGTCTGTCTATTTATTACGCCTGCTGTCGGTCTTTATGCGGCGGAATCACCACAGTCAACGAAGCCTAATATCATCCTGATTCTGATTGATGACATGGGTTGGCCCGACCCTACTTGCTACGGCCATGCATTTCATGAAACGCCAAATATTGATCAGCTTGCAAACGATGGTGTCCGCTTTACTGATTTTTATGCAGCTTGCCCCGTCTGTTCCCCCACGCGTGCCAGTATTCAGGCAGGACAGTATCAGGCACGTCTGCATCTGACTGATTTCATTCCCGGTCATTGGCGCCCTTTTGAAAAACTGATCGTGCCCGAGAATGCCCTTCACCTGCCACTGGAAATTGTGACTCCCGCAGAACTGCTGAAGACAGCAGGCTATAAAACCGCTTACTTTGGTAAATGGCATCTCGGTCCTGAATCGCATTATCCAGATAAGCAGGGCTATCAATCTTCACTCGTCACAAAAGGTCGCCATTTTGCACCGCGATTTCGAACTACTCCGAAATCGGATGTCCCCAAGAAAGCGTATCTGGCCGATTTCCTGACTGAGAAAACGATCGAGTTTATGCAACAAAACAAAACCCATCCCTTCTTTGTACAACTCTCGCATTATGCGGTCCACATTCCGCTAGAAGCCAAGCAAAAAGAGATTGAAAAGTATCAACAGAAACCAAAGCCTTCAACTGGCGTGAATAATCCGGTGTATGCCGCGATGGTGGCGCATGTCGATGAGAGTGTGGGGCGTATTGTGCAAGCACTCGAGGAATTACAGCTCTCAGAAAACACGGTCGTCATATTTAGTTCTGACAATGGTGGCCTGCGACAAACATTTTCTGGTGGCGAAACGGTTTCCACAAATGCCCCCCTTAGAGATGAAAAAGGATCACTTTATGAAGGAGGTATCCGGGTTCCACTCATTATTAAATGGCCTGGAGTCGCCAAAGCGGGAACAACCTGCGCTGAACCGACCATCAGCGTCGATTTCTGGCCTACGTTCGCTGAAATTGGAAAAGCAAAGTTGAAAAAACATCAAATCATCGATGGACTAAGTTTGGTCCCTTTGCTGAAAGATCCTTCCAATCGTTTTGATCGAGACGCAATCTATTTTCATTATCCCCACTATCATCATTCAGAACCCGCAGGCGCCATTCGTACTGGTAACTGGAAGCTGATCGAATTCTTCGCCGATGGCAGACGGGAGCTTTATAATCTGGAACAGGATCTGTCTGAAACAACCAATCTATCAGCAGCGATGCCTCAAAAGGCGGCTGAATTACAACAAAAGTTATCAGACTGGAGAAAAACAACCGCGGCTGCATTGCCTCAGAAAAATCCCAAGTATGATGCCCAGCGGTCGCCTGAGTGGTGGAGTCGACGAAACAATCAACCAATCAAGAATCGAAATCAGGAGAAAACAGGTAAAGCAAAAACATAAAAGATCAAGCGATCCCTTCTCACAGTTTACTCCCGGTTTGTTATCACATTGTGTATACTTCAAACCAGAAGTTACTACCTTTTCTACCTTTTAGATCGTAAGTCCAATATGTCATCAGCTCAGAATTCACCGCTTTTAAAGCTCCATTCAGACGATAATATCGCCATCGCTCGCAATTCCGTGACCGAAAACCAGGAGTGCGCACTCTCTGAAAACGAAAGTGTGACTACTCGAGAAAGTATTGACCTCGGCCATAAAGTGGCTATTCAGAATATCGCCAGCGGTGAACCAATCCGTAAGTTTGGACAGACAATCGGCTTTGCTACCATAGATATTCTAGCAGGTGACTGGATTCACAGTCATAATCTGGAATCAGGGGTCTTGAGTTTGGACTACGCCTATTCAACGGATGTCCCGACCCCACCAGAACCCATTAAAGGTCGGACTTTTATGGGCTATCGCCGTCCGAATGGGAAAGCAGGCACCCGAAATTATCTGGCGATTATCAGTACAGTAAACTGTTCTGCAACAGCCTCCAAATATATTGCCAGGGAATTGGCTCAGACGTCATTGGAAAATTACCCCAATATTGACGGTATAATCCCGCTGGTTCACAAAGGCGGATGTGCTATGCAATATGATGGGGAAGATCATCATCAGCTGATGCGGACTCTGGGTGGATTTGCAAAACATCCGAATATCGGCGCTTATGTTGTTCTGGGATTAGGTTGTGAAACTGGACAAGGTTCGTTTCTCTCTGAATCCGAAGGCCTTGTCCAGCTAGCGAACCCCAACGAGCCTCAAAACCAAGGCCCTCTAGTACTCAATATCCAAGATATAGGAGGCATAGCCAAAACAGTCAAAAAAGTAACCACAGTTTTGAAAGAGTATTTACCTCAGGTCAATGATGTCACCCGCGTTCCAATTCCGGTTTCAGAATTAATTCTAGGTACGGAATGTGGTGGGAGTGATGGAAACAGTGGTGTGACTGCCAACCCTGCATTAGGAATTGCCAGCGATTTTTTGGTTGCGCATGGTGCTACTTCAATTCTGGGAGAAACACCAGAGATTCATGGTGGAGAGCATCTTCTCACTCGGCGCGCTGTCACTCCAGAAATTGGCAAAAAGTTAGTCGACCGCATCAAATGGTGGGAAGAGTACACAGGAAAATTCGGTGTTGTAATTGATAACAATCCATCCGTTGGAAACAAAAGAGGTGGTTTAACAACAATTTACGAAAAGTCACTAGGAGCGATTGCCAAAGGGGGCAGCACTGCTTTGCGTGAAGTCTATCGATTCGCAGAACCAGTCACTGAAAAAGGCTTTGTGATCATGGACACTCCCGGCTATGACCCCGCTTCTGTCACGGGCATGGTTGCAGGTGGAGCGAATGTCGTAACTTTCACCACAGGCCGAGGGAGTTGCTTCGGATGTAAGCCGGTCCCTAGTATTAAAATCTCTACGAACACACCCATGTATGAGCGAATGCAGGATGATATGGACCTTGATGCTGGTAGAATTTTAAACGGTACTTCCGTTGAAGAGGTGGGAGAGGAAATCTTCGAGCTGATCATTGAAGTGGCCAGCGGTAAAAAAACGAAGAGCGAGATCCAAGGCATAGGAGATGAGGAGTTCTGCCCTTGGAGTATTGGGCCAGTCCTCTAATCCACGCATTCAACCCACTTTATTTCAGTTCTCAATTGCTCTCGAAAACTTCGAAACAGAGATCTGAGCCAATTCATAACATTCTCCCTATCTAATTATATATATTAAACTTATAACAAATTCATTTATTAAACCCACGTCTCAAAAAATGCACATGTGATCATTCTCTCTTTTGCCATCACAACCGTTAAAACTATTGAAACTGGAAAATTCGGTATCTTCCGAATAATCGCTACAGTTTACCACATGGCCTGTCCGATATAACCAGCAACAGACTCCGCGCTTTCCCGTTTTAGACGGCGCGAATTGTTCTCAAAGTTTCCGCTGTTTGTAAGGACGTATAGATGCGGCTTCTTCATTGGCTAGCACCGGTATTGAGCATCGTTCTGATCTCACATGCATACTCGATTGTTCAAGCGCAGGGTGGATATCCTCCCCCGATGACACAGTCAGGTATGATACAACCTGTATCGTATAATTTCCCAGGGTTCGCTCAAAATGCGCAATCGATGGCAGCCTCTCCACAGCCTAACTTTTTTCAAGGCGTGACAAATGGATTGACAAGTCCATACGGTTCAGCTTCAAGACCTGGAATCCCTATGAACGTCAACCCACAAGGAGCATTAAATGCATTTCCGCAAATATCTCCTTTTGAAAAGATGTTTCAACAACATCGCATTGAGAATAATGGCTTATGGTCATACAGAGATAGTAATGGTGGAAAAAAATATTTCTTCAGCACCGAAGCACTATTCTCTCGATACCGTTCTCCAGGTAGTACCCTTCTCGGAAATGTTGGGACAATCTCATATTTTAATTTGGTCGAAGATGACCTAATCGCTGCCACAGATGAAGAATTTGCGGATACAGCAGAAGGCTTGAATTTCTTCGATTCCACGACCTTTGACGTCGTTCCGAACTTGAACGCTCCAGGGACTAGACTCCGCTGGGGATGGACTAATGAAGATGAAAGCGGTTTTGAATTCACTGGCTGGTGGCTTGCTCGCTCTGATTCAGAATGGTCTGCTATTGAGACTTCAACTCATAAACCACTCGCCGAAAATCAAGCAATCATGGATATTCTGTTGTCACCACCCAACTTCATTGATCCTACGGGTACCGGTGTGGTTTCCTCTATCCCAGGTGTGACAACAGCTGAAATCAACACTATTTTACAACAAGAATTGATGAACTTACGTTCGTTGCCACTCGATGACGGATCAGTCAATGGTGTTTCTGTTCCATACGATTTGGATTTCAGGATTAAAGTAGTCAGTCAAGCTTGGGGAACGAACGCAACCTGGATGTCGACACCAGTCATTGACCAGAAGAGCCTGAAAGTTCGAAGTCTTGTCGGTGTAAGATACATGCAAGTGAGAGAAGCTTTTGGGTTCGTAGGTCGTGATAGCGGGTTACTCTATAGTGACGCAAACAATATTGCAGGTATCCGACCAGACTTGAAATTGTTCTCACACCCTACAGGAACTGATGAAAACGAAGATGGCATCATTGATAACGCTGGAGTCGTGGAAGATGATGATGGTGGTGGAGGAGGAACAGGTACAACGACAGCTTTCTTTGCCGCACCTCTCGACCCTGTAACTGGACTGCCTGTGACCCCGACAACAACCGTCGTGAACAGCCAAGTTGATACCCATTTAGCTGGTCCTGAAATTGGTATTCAATTTGATCTAGGTGGTGATAAATTTAAAATCTGGGGCCAAACGAAACTGGGTTTAATGGCTAATCAGGAAGAAATCGAACTGAGCGGAGACAACGTAGGTATGATTACTCGAGCTGATCCAGATGATCTGGATCGTCCCAAGGCATTAATTGACCCTACTCCCGATAACCCCAACCCGAACGCGTTTAGAGATGAATCTTCACATACTCACGTTTCACCAATTTTCGAACAATCCATCTTTATGGAAATGGCGATTTTTGACAAAGTACCCGTTTTGAAACGAATGAAAATCCTTGAGGAAGCAAAATTCCGATTCGGTTATACTTATATTATTGCCGGTGAAATCGCCAGACCTTTTGATAGTATTCGTTGGCAAGGTATGCCTACCAGAGGACTATTTCCATCAATTGAAATCGAACGGGAAAAATGGAGTGTGGGCTCATGGAGTGTGGGTATTGACTGGCACTATTAAAATTTGTTGAATTAAAAATCACAAATTGAATCTAACCGGCATTAGGATAATCCAGGCCGGTTTTTTTCAATTGTTCCTTTCTTAATCCAGTCGTTTCAAGATCACATCTCCCACAGTTCCATTCTCAGTTGGATGACTGCGGTCTTCCCCTTCCACTTGAAACCAGATATCGAGTAATCCTGTTCCCTCGGATAACTCAAAATCCGCCATTGATTCGCTCTGCTTCAAGTACTCGTGAGTCTGCCGACCTTGCCAGTTCACGATCAATTTACCCGATTTTTGTACCTGGCCTTTATCAATTTGGATTTTATACAAACCAGAGTGAGTGATTTTCACCATCCAACCTTGAGACCTTCCCTGAAAATAATTCCCATCCTGATAGCGGCATAAAACACAAGGACTTTCTTTTTCTTGGTTGACGATGATTAATCCTGGTTCAAAGTTTCGGGATTGTCTCATCGATAAAAACCAAGATTCATACTGTTGTCGTAGTTGTTGAGCAATCTTAGTTTTAGTTTGTATCAGATTATTTTTTTCTCCTGGATCGATTAATATATCATACAACTCCAAAGTAGGTTCATTACTTCTCATCAGATTTTCATTACCAAATGTTCCCGGATAACCAACGAGCTTAAAACGACTCGAAACAACTGCAGAATTTTGGTATTGCTGGGGTGTCAGCCCTCGGTGAACTTGAAAAAAAAGGCTACGTTTCGGTAACGCTTTGCTCTTATTTAAAAGTAAACTCGAAAGATCGATTCCATCGAGTTTCAGCGTTTCAGGTAGAGGTGTTTTTGTCAGAGCTAATAAAGTCGGCAAAACATCAATGTGAGCCGCGATCTGATCACTTTTCATTCCTTCCTGAAAACGTCCCGGCCAACTGGCAAGAAAAGGGACACGAATCCCTCCCTCATAAGTCGATGATTTTCTGCCTCTCAATCCAGCATTGAATCGCTTTTGCTGTGGTCCATTATCACCTATAAATAAAACAATGGTCGTATCTAATAAATGAGATCTTTTCAGATACGCAATTAATTTGCCCAAATTGTCATCTAAATTCGAAATCATTCCATAAACTTTGGCAGTAGTTTCATTGAGCCCTGCCTTTTGATAGGGCCTCCAGTACGACGGACTAACTTCCAAAGGAGTATGTGGTGCATTGGTAGGCAAATAAACAAAGAACGGTTTTGGACCCGTTTTTTCTCGATCAATAAAATCGATGGCTGCTTTAAAAAACACATCAGTACAATAACCAACCACTTTTTGTTGTGTCCCGTTCTTCCATAACCAAGAATTAAAATAACTATTCGGTTTATCTGGCGATTGTCCAATGCCACCACTTTTATGAATGAGCGACTCCTCGAATCCCTGATCCTGGGGGCGCATCGGAAAATTATCCCCTAAATGCCATTTTCCAAAAATACCTGTTTTATAACCAGCATCTTTCAATAGCTCAGCCATCGTTACTTCGTCCCCATGCATCTTAGCACCACCGCGTGAAGTATGTATCACTCCAGTACGATAGTAATACCGGCCTGTCATCAAGCTAGCTCTTGTTGGTGCACAAACCGGACTACAATAAAAACGGCTTAATTCGACACCTTTTGCAGCCATCTGATCCAGATGAGGTGTTTTAAGATTGGTATTTCCATGAAAACCAACATCACCATAACCCTGATCGTCTGAGAGAATTAAAATGACGTTTGGACGCTCCGACTGAAGGATCTCAGCTTGAACAGAGAAACAATCTCCTAAAGCCAATACAGTTCCAGATATCATGAAAAGTTGCTGGATGAATTTATTATTGAAAAATGATAATTGCATGAATCGCTTCTTTCTCAACAAAGCAAGACAATTCGGTTTGATTGAATAAACTTCAAGGTGAACTCCCAACTGTATTTTTAACTATTGTTTCTAATTATTTCATTGCATCAGGGAAGCAAATGACATAGTATTTTAGATACAGATCTCACAAAGTAAGGATGAGACTTCATGAAACAGAAACGAGTATTCATTCTCTGTAATTTTGTCTTTAGTTTAGGTTGGTTCCACCTTTCTCCGGGACACGCTCAGGAAATCCGAATCCAACAACCCATCGTACAACAATTCTCAATAGGTACAACAGTCAGTATACCTGACAGAGGTCGTACTCTCTTGGGAGGGGCAAGTTCAGGAGCAATGAGATCAAGACAGTTCGGCCCATTCCAACGTGGATCTTCATACGGTCAAGTATTTCAAAGTTCGTCAAGCAGTGTGGGCGTCTACATTCATGACTTCGAAGCAATGGACCGCTTCCTGTTAAATAGCGCTCCTTCGGCTGTCAGCAGAACAAGACAAAGGTTCCGGAGAAACCATTCGCACTGGAAACAGCAACTTCTTTCTCAACATGCAGAACCAGCTGACTCCAAACATTTCACAAGTTCATCCGGTAAGAGTCGAAAATCTTCTTCACATTTCAATCAGATAACTCAATCCAAAGCAGAACGTTTTTTTGAGTTAGGTCAAAAAGCGGAAAGAAAGCACGCGACATCAAACGTCGCGAAGCTGCACTACCGCATGGCTGCAAAATATGGCAATGTGAAAGCCAAAGAAAGATTGGAGAAATTGAATGCTCATCAAGGAAGTAGTGAGTAGTTTACGACGCTAAAGACGTTAAGCAGCTTCTTCTGATTCGTGTTCCATCGCAAAAATCCGATTGGGAAGATGGACTTTTGCATAACGTTCTCCCCGTGCATCATAAAAGTAGACCATGTTGGAGTCAGATGCCCAGATTGCTCCTAAGCGGACACTTCGAGGACCATTAATAGAAAATTGCAACCCACAGCTTCGACCTCGTCGCCTCAATGCCATTTCAGACATCGAAAACTGTTCTTCGAGCAAATTTTCTTTTTCACAAAGTGTTTTGTGAATGAATTGTCTAAGCTCTTTGAGTGATTGAATATTTTCTACACTGCTGCTCATTCAGTATCCTTCTCGCTAAAATCTTCGTTCACCTGTTTCTTCAATTAAGCCCAATGTTTGATAACAAGAGACCCAAAGGGGGTGAAACAGGTTGACCTCTCGAGTATCGTCCAACCAAACAAGCATCTCTGAGAAGAATTCTGATGCCGTTCTTTTTGTTATTATTTGAGAAGATTATGAATTTGATTTATTCGTTACTTCCTAGACTTTTTTCTGATTTTCCCATTGATTCAAGGAATATCACTGTAGAAAGTCTCCCTCGCCCCTTACTTTTTAAGAATCAAAATTTGAAACGAATCCGCCCTCCCGGCATGTTTTTTATCTAACCGGACCAGATTGCTAAAATTCCTCAAAGTCGTCCCCCAAATGAACTCTCGTTAAAAGCTTTTTTTCTGTTCAACAAGGAAAATCCTGATATCCAGTAAATTTACCGGATATAAAATAGTTTGTATGATGAGCATTTAATAAAGATACTAAATAGCTATTTTGCTTTATATTTGTTCAATAAAACTATTTATATAGAGGATTTTCTGAAGTGCCTTCAATCTCGTCTGAGTCGCTACAAAACTTTGTCGAATCGCTTCTGCTAAAAGGAGGAGCGAATGACGAAGAAGCACGTATTGTTTCAAAAAGTTTGGTCGACGCTAATTTACTCGGTCATGATTCTCATGGAGTGATGCGTTTGCCCTTTTATCTCGGACGTGTAAAAGAAGGCATTCTTAAAGCAGGTGAGAAGCTGCAAATTCTAAATGAGACCCCCGCGGCTATCGCAGGTGATGGTTGCTGGGGATTCGGTCAAACGGTAATGCATGACATGATGAACCGTCTGATAGAAAAAGCATCCAGCTTGGGAGTTGCTTGTGGAACACTTAAACGTGCGTCACATATCGGTAGGCTTGGAGAATATGCGGAAATGGCTGCTGCTCAGGGGATGGCATCCATTATTTGTGCTAACACTCATGGCTCCGCCCCACGCGTCGCACCAGTAGGAGGCAAACGACCTCGTCTCGGGACAAATCCCATCTGCATTGGAATGCCTGGAGGGATTGAAGGTCCCTTCGTACTCGACTTTGGTACTTCTGCTACTGCAGAAGGAAAAGTTCGCATCAAAAAAATCGCCGGTGAACAAGTCCCTCCCGGTTTGATTTTAGATCCAGATGGAAATCCCACAACAGATCCCAATCAACTTTATGGAGATCCTCCAGGTACCATTCTGCCGATGGGAGGTGATCAGGCTTACAAAGGCTTTGGGCTTTCCTTCATGGTGGAAATGCTTTGTGGAGCACTCTCAGGAGGGCAGTGTGCTTTCCCAGATCCCCCCCCACCTCAGGGAAACTGTGTTTTTATCATCGTCATCGATCCCAAGCATTTAGGTGGGCAAAGCCATTTGCTGAATGAGATCACCAATCTGGAAAAGTATGTCAGAAATGTTCCAATGAAAGAGGGTATTAATGAAATCTTCCTTCCCGGTGATCCAGAAAAGAAAACTGCTACTGTCCGTAAGGAAAAAGGGATTTCACTGGATCGTGGAAACTGGGAAGCGTTAATCCAACTTGCCGAGGACTTAGGGGTTGAAGTCCCAAAAGTAGAAGAATAGTGTCTGATACTAATGGCCAATGATCATCACATCGACGAGCAAACTACTTCTACAGAAAAAGATGCGCGGCTGTATGTCCCCATAAACGATGCGGAAAATATTGAGGTTTCGGTAAAAACATCTACATCGAAAGAGTATTGCTTTTCAAAATTTCCGGGAGAGGATCATTTCCATCTTTTAATGCACGGAGAAATCTATGTCACGAATGGACATGAGATGTACTGTTTAGACTGTGCTATTAGACAGGGTTTTCTCACAAAAGATCGCTTAAACTGGCAGCATCAAAAGAAATAAAATCCCGTCAATCATCTGATTACGGTTACGCATTGACAGGCAAAATTGTTGTCGCCTTTAAGTGATCTTCAGACGCATATTCCGGATCAGGCTCATGCTGAACGAATTGTTCCGCATCTGACCACCACTCCGCAGCTTCTTCCTGAGTCCATTCTTTGAGTTTGAGTTCCTTGAGTGCATCACTCAATTCTTCTGCTTTCTGATAGCGATCCTCGGGCTTCTTCTCCAAGCATTTTAGAATAATCGCTTCCAGTTCCTTACAAATTTTTGGATTGATTTCTGTCAAAGGTTTTACAGCCTGACTAGCATGTGCAAACACAACTTTCAGGGCGCTCTCCCCTTCAAATACTGGTTTCCCTGTCAACAAGTAATAGGCGGTCGCCCCTAAGGAATAAATGTCTGATCGGAAATCGGGCTCCCCATCACCGGTGACAACTTCTGGACTCGTGTAAAGGGGGGAACCGACAACAGCACCTTCCATTGTCAACTCGAGTGAGTTTTTCTCAGGACGGTTGTCCTTGACCAAACCAAAGTCAAGTAGCTTAGCAACATCATACAAACCACCACGTTCGGCAGAAAAAATATTTCCCGGTTTGATATCCCGATGAATCAAACCTTTATGATGTGCTTCAGCTAGTGCGGAGCAAACCTGTCTTAACAGATAGACAACTCTTTCAGGAGGAAGTTCTCCGAAACGTTCTACGATCTCTTGTAAATTGAGTCCGGGCAGAAACTCCATAGCATAATAAAAGGTGCCTTCTTCCGTGTGTCCATAGTCGTAAATTTCAATCGTATTCGGATGTGTTAAACCAGCGGTTGCCTGAACTTCACTCTCAAAACGCAACAGGATATTCTCATCGTCTACTTTATCCCGTCGGATCAATTTAATAGCACATGGACGCTTGAGAAGTCTATGTTCTGCCAAATAAACTTCGCCCATGCCTCCCGTACCAATCTGCTTACGCAAAGTGTACATGCCAACTCCTTTTGCGTCGAAGGCTTCGCGCCTCAGGCTTCCCACTCGGTAAGAGCCATAAATGGCTGTACTCGCAGCGATTGAGAGTAAAATGATCATCTCAGATAAACCACCGGTGTAGAGTACTTCAGAAACTGCAGGCACTTTCATCCCTGTCATGAAGGCGCCCACAATCGGGCTGATCACCATCAGACTCACTACGGTCGTGACTCCACGAGACTCACTACGGTCGTGACTCCACGGAGTGAATTTGGAATAAAAAACCCGTAGGTATAAATCAGGACCATCCAAGGTATAACGGTTTTTAGAGGAAATGCATAAGCCACTTTACCAATCAGGACAGGATCGCAGGCACAAAGCTCACTAAATTGGAACCAGATGAAAAATAATGCAGGTGCTCCAAATGTAATCGCTTCACAAATCCTCAATCTCCAAAGACATAAACAAGGCTTGATCCAAAGTAGACCAGAGACTGCCAGCAAAATTCCGGTCAGTATCGATTCCAGAATCAGCATCTCTTGCCCATGTACTTCGAGATATTCTTTGAGTACGATTCCTCGAATTAAAAATGCTGCCGTTGCGAGTGCGAGAATGAGTGAAGCCATGCGCAAACGGTTGAGCAAAAGCACTCGTCCCTGCTCTTGGAACATTCCTGAGGCACGAGAAACCACTCCTGCATGAGGGCAGAACTTGCCCGCTTCTTTTATTCGTTCCTGAGAATTGAATTCCATGGGAATTGCAGGAACGATTGTATTCTGGTCCAATGGTGGAAAAGTTTCTTGTTTTGAGTTCATCCTCAAAATTCCCGCGCATATTCGATATTTATGTATAACAATCAAATCGAGTTTTGAAAGAAAACCACACCATTCGATAATCGTAAAAACTCAATATGTTTGGTACGAGCGCTGATTACATAAACTTGAAATCGTAGCCCCATTTGCTACAGATTTTAAAAATGATCAAAAAGCACACGACTTTTGGGTTTATTATACGTTGTAGAATGAGTGAATTATAGTACCTTTTGCTGACTCCAAATAAATAAGCGATCAATCCTGTAAACTATTACAGATTAGATGTTTATAATTTTCAGACGGACTTTTTTTGATAACACTCTCCCAAATGAACCATCATCTCAAGGGCAAGTAGATCTGCACGAGCCATTACATGCCTCGAACTTCGGTTACCAAGTCCTTTTACAATCAGTTCCACGCACTCGAGATGGAATTCAAGAACTTTTCGGGGGGTTAAATTAGCATTAGCCAACAAATCGGAAATTTGTAAAATCTCGTCTTTCAAACTTCCTGAACCCATGATGACATAAGTCCTTAATAATTCATGGTAATAGTCTTGTACTTCATGAGGGATTTGGAAAATCCCGGAAACCCGCTTGGAATCATAATTATTATGGCCTTTCTCTAAAAGCAAGTTAGTCTCAGTTGTATCATCTTCATCCAGATAGACAAGTGTTTGCAACTCTCCAACCATCGACCGTTGCTGCTTCAGGAGTCGTTCTGCTTCATCACGCTCCCTTACCAATCTGCGATGATTTTCCACCATCAGTCGATGATTGTCTTCTCGAAGTTGCTCTACCATCACCGAACGTTTTATCGATCCCAGCACTAGCGAAGATTCCCACATCGCAGCCGAGACTAAGACTTCGGCATGATATTCAAAAGCGGCCGAAGTGACCTGATCGTCAGGAACTGAGAGAACTATTACGACAGGAGCGTGACAACTACTCCCCCGAATTGCTTTTAAAAGCTCCAATTGTTTTGTTTTGTTTTCAGCAAAAACTCCTATCAGCAAACAGTCATAACTGTCATTTCGCAGGAGTGAGAGTGTCTCTTCAGAGGTTGATACCCAATCAAAGCGAGGTTCTGAGCATCCGATTTCATCAAGCTCTAAAGCTAATCCAACCCAAATTGGCCTCTTGTCGCAAACGAACAGTAATTTTAACTGAGAAGGAATGTATGGCTGTTGTGACGATGGTTGAGTCTCTTGAAAGCCTCTGTCAGACAAATCAAGATCAGCAGATTCCTGGAATCTCAACTGTCTATCTACTTCTTCTCCTACAGAAGAAGAGAATCCGCACTGATTGATCTTATCATGTTTAACGCTCATATCCAGACCTGCATTTTGCCAAGACTATAGAGGTTCTCAATCAAAATTGTCAATACGAAGATGTTGCATGCACTAGCTTTACATAATACTTAAAGGTGATCGTGATCTCTAAAAAATAAGATCTTCCGCTTTAAAAACAGGACCTTCCACACAAGTTCTTCGGTAGTCCCATTCATTATCGCTGATCCGTACTTTCGCAACACAACTGAAACAAGCCCCAAAACCACAAGCCATTGGAGTTTCCAGTGAAAGCCAACAAGAAATATTAGACTCAATTGCAATCTGGCTTACCGCTTCCATCATCGGTTCTGGACCACAACAAAAGATTGTAGCAGGCGGAGTTGGCCCTTTGATCTGTTGCTGTAATAGTTCTGTTACATAACCATGATGTCCAAATGAACCATCATCAGTAGCAACTTCGACATCGAGCCCGTTCAAGTTAAAATCATCTAGGCCGGCAAGGTAATCCTTCGAACGTGCTCCGTAAAGCAAACTGACCTTCTCAGGAAACTCATCGAGAGTACGCTGTCTCTCTCCATATTCTCTTTGAGCAAGTGCCTCTCTTGCTGCAGCCAGGAAAGGAGTTTGTCCAATGCCACCTGCCACCATCGTCAATGCACCAACTCCTGGCCGGGGAAAGCCGTTCCCAAGAGGCCCCCAAAGTTCAACCTGATCTCCTGGTTGCCAGTGAGTCATCCGTGTTGTTAATTTTCCAACAATAACATAACCAAAATCTACACCGAGTGGCTGTCCTGTTTCGCTTAAATAAGTGTCATAAAGCGCAAACGGACGCCCCAATAAGGGATCATTGACTCCTGGCTCCCGCACCATAAAAAACTGTCCCGGTAGAATTGCTTTAGCAAGTTGGGGACAATCAAGCCGAATACGATATGTGGATTGCGCCATTTGTTCCTGTTCGACCACTGTAGCAGAGAGATATTCTGGTGGATTACAAGTACCGAATTGCGAAATCGCTGTCATTTATGCCTTCCCGATCGTAATTGTTTTCCTTGTGTATCGCCTATGATTCTTCGGCGTGACGTCCCTCGCTGAGAAACAGTAGCCTCACGTTTATGCTTAGGAGTTGCTGTTTTTTTATGTGCTGGCGTTCTATTTGTAGGCTTCTTGTCTGAAATTTTTTTCTCAGCAGAAATTCGTGATGGCTTGCCTTTACCTGGAATCACATTTTTACGACCTCTACGCCGACGAATGTTGGGGGAATGTTTTTCTGTTAACATTTCCCGTAATTTTTTCAACTCCCAATCCGTCAATCTTCTGAATTCACCAGACTTGAGATTACCGAGATTCAATGGACCAAATCGAACTCGAACTAATTGAATGACTTTATGACCAATCCGTGCCATCATACGTCGAATTTCTCGATTCTGACCTTCGTGCAGAGTTAATTCGAGAAAAGTACTCTTCCCCTGCTTACGCAAGGGTTTCAAGCCGGCAACCCGAAAGACTCCTTCTTTGAAACGAATCCCTTTGCGTAATTCATTCAACTTTTCACGTGGAGGGTTTCCTACAACCTGAACCTGATAAGTGCGAGGAACCCGATAGCGAGGATGCGCCAATCTCTCAGCCATCTCTCCATCATTTGTCACAAGGATTAGACCTTCGCTATTTTCATCCAAGCGTCCCACTGTAAATAATCGTTGATTCTCCTTCGGAAAAAGGTCGATGACTCTTCTTCTTCCCGCAGGATCATTGTTTGTACAAAGAAAGCCTGACGGTTTATTTATCAGGTAATAGCGTTTCGGTTGAAGGCGAACCCGCTCTCCATCTACACAGATCACCTGTGTTTCTGGGTCAATCTTCGCGCCTAACTCAATCACTTCGTCACCATCGACAGTAACTCGACCTGTTTCAATATACTCTTCACAATGACGACGGGATCCCAATCCTGTCGAGGCAAGAAATTTCTGCAGACGAATTAAGTTGGCATCACCGCTAGATTGACTTGATTTGGAATCTGATTCTTGTGGATCTGTTGGGGGGCTCATGGAATTTCAACTATGGCAAAACTCTGGAAAATATCTCTTGTAGCTTTAAAAGCATTACTTCCTTATACCATACGCTGATGATGATACCAATTGGGAATAACGGATTCTTTTGAGGGAACTCAAATGAATTCCGGGATCTCCAGGTTTTGTTCTTCAGCTACCTCTCTCATTCGCTGCAATGATCGGATCGTCAATTGACGTACACGTTCTGTACTGACCCCTAATTCTTCTGCGATTTCACGAAACTTTTTCGGGGGGTCTGAGTGATGTAATCCAAATCGGCGCTTCAGAATTATCTGCTCTCGTTCGTCCAGCGAATTTAGTACTCTTTGCAGTACGCCCTGAATAATAGCATGATAAGATTCCTCCGAACGCTGAGTCGTACGATAATCAGTTAGACCCAATGCCACTGATTCGACACCATTCTGGAACGTTTTTCGATATTTGCGTCCTTTTTTTGTAGATCTAAATAGATAATTTCGAACAGCCCAGGTTCCATAAGTGCTAAATCGATTTCCTCTACCGACATCGAAGATTTCCACCGCGCGAATCAAAGGTAAATGAGCATCACTGATGAGATCCTCAAACAAATTAGCTCGATCAGTCAAATTTTTTGCGATAGAAACAACTAACCTTAAATTGGCTTGAATAATATAATTCCGCAACCGTCGTGCATCTTTAATCTTCTGTTCAATTCTGTCCAATAGCCCAATGCATGGGGACTTCAAGTCAATACTATCCCTCAATATTGCCGCTCGATACTTCAAATAGTTCATGCCTTTGAACAGTATGGATTCGTGTTCCTTTTCTAACAAGGGCACAGAGTAAAGCGCGACATACTCAGATGAGGAAGTGCTAAAATCATGTTCTGAATCAGGATTTAATTCAGTACACAACTCTTGAAGCGGTCCTAAGATTTGATCACAAGCGTCTTCCATTTCAAACTGATCATGAAACACGTATTCGATTTTTTTGGCAACGATTCTTTCAGCACGCTTCTGCAACTCCTTTGTAACACAGTATTTTTTCTTGCGCACCGCTTTCTGAGTATTTGCTGTATTCTTTTGAACTTTTAAATCACACGAACACATCTTTGTTCGATCGCTAAGAAAAGCGCGGGCTCCCAATTGAGAAAACGAATCTCGCTGTGACCGATTGATCGCTACTGAGCTATACATAGGACTGACTCGATAGTATTTGATCTTAAATCTTTGACAAAATCTGAACAGTATCGTAGATGATATTACACCAAAAAACAATTTTGACAGCAATATTTGTTTAAATTCAAGCAAAAAATCATAATCATAATCTATATAATATTTTACAACATGACTTTTATTTTAAATAAATTGATTTCTCATTTTCTGATACATCCATTCCCACCTGAGAAAATAGTACATATAGAAAAAACAAGCAGGATAAGAGATCATTCACGAAACCATGTCAGATAGCCGATCAAGAAAAAAGAACGACACTCCCCTTTCACATCAAAATTAGCTTAAAAAAATGACACGTTTTCATTCCATACCGTTCACAAGTTGCTTACCAACCACCTTTGACGTTTGCTATGTCTAGTAAACAGTTTACATCTGATGCTATGACTCGCAAATTTGACTAGAATTAGTTAGCATTCTCCTAAACTGAGATGTATCGCTGCATTCTAAATTCTTGGCACTTGCTGTATACACTCAAAAAAGATCCAATTTAGTTTCCTTAACCACGATTCATTCCTAGAATTGTTTCGTAACTCATCTATGTGATTTCTTTTCAAGGGTCTCTACAAGAGATCTTTCGAAATTAAATTTTACATTGAACATACTTAACAGGTTGAAAGAACCTTATCTCATGGCAGAACAAACAGTTACAGGTGCTGTGCCTGGTGTCGATCCAGCAGAACTTGAAGAATGGTTTGAATCACTGGACGACCTCATCATCCGGTATGGTAAAGAGAGAGTGAAAAATGTGTTAGCAGTATTGCAGGAGCGAGCCTATCGTCAAGGAGTGACGATGCCTTTCACTGCAAATACTCCCTATATCAACACGATTCCTCTTGAAGCACAAACTCCTTTTCCCGGCAATCGCGAAATTGAAAGACGTATCAAAAGCATCATCCGCTGGAATGCAATGGCGATGGTTGTGCGGGCGAATAAGGATCATGATGGTATTGGCGGACATATTTCGACTTATGCTTCAGCTGCAACACTCTGCGAAATTGGTTTTAACCATTTCTTCCATTCTCGAACCGAAGACCACTCTGGTGATGTCGTTTATTTTCAAGGGCATGCGTCTCCCGGTGTTTATGCGCGTGCTTTTGTGGAAGGCCGATTGACAGAAGAAAACCTCGAACACTTCCGCCAAGAGTTACCGCGGGGTGGTGGACTTTCATCTTACCCTCACCCCTGGCTCATGCCGAACTTCTGGCAATTTCCAACTGTCTCTATGGGCTTAGGCCCAATCATGTCAATTTATCATGCACGTTTTTTACGATACCTTCACAACCGAGGAATCATGGATACCTCAAAATCCAAGGTCTGGTGTTTCGTAGGCGATGGAGAAACTGATGAGCCCGAGACCTTAGGAGCAATTACTCTGGCATCTCGCGAGCATCTGGACAACCTGATCTTCGTTATCAATTGTAACTTGCAACGTTTGGATGGTCCTGTACGTGGTAATGGTAAGATTATCCAGGAATTGGAAGCTGCATTTCGAGGTGCAGGCTGGAACTGTATTAAAGTGGTTTGGGGCAGTGACTGGGACCATCTTCTTGCTGAAGACGACGATGGCCATCTTGTTAAGCGAATGGGCGAAGTTGTTGATGGACAATATCAGAAATATGTAGTTGAATCTGGTTCTTACATTCGCGAACATTTTTTTGGAGAGAATCCAGAATTATCCAAAATGGCGGAACATCTATCTGATGACCAAATCAAACGTATGAATCGTGGTGGTCACGATCCCGAAAAAGTTTATGCCGCCTATAATGCTGCTGTAAATCATACAGATTCTCCGACAGTCATTCTGGCAAAAACAATTAAAGGTTATGGGCTCGGTGAAGCCGGCGAAGGACGCAATGTCGCTCATAATGTGAAAAAAGCAAATGAAGACGAATTAAGAGATTTTCGCTCGCGATTTGGAATCCCCATCCGCGATGAAGATGTCAAAAACACTCCCTTCTATCGACCTGAAGATAGCAGCCCAGAAATGGAATACCTGCAAAAACGTAGAGAAGAATTGGGAGGATATTTACCACAACGAACGCCGACGGAAGAGCGTATGGAAACGCCGACTCTGGAATCACTTGATCGATTTATGACAAGTATGGCCGGCAAAACAGGATCAACCACTGGTGCCTTCGGAATTCTGCTTGGGAATTTGCTGCGTGACAAAGTGATTGGAAAGCGCATTGTTCCCATTATTCCTGATGAGGCACGAACATTCGGTATGGAAGGCCTCTTCAAACAATGTGGTATTTATGCCAGTCAGGGCCAGTTGTATGAACCTGTCGACCGTGATCAGTTAATGTATTACAAAGAAGCCAAGGATGGTCAGATTTTAGAAGAAGGTATCAATGAAGCAGGCGCGATTTCCTCCTTTATTGCAGCTGGAACTGCCTACGCCAATCAAGGCGTCAATATGATCCCCTTCTACATCTACTACTCAATGTTCGGGTTCCAACGCGTTGGCGATCTTGTTTGGGCCGCCGCTGATTCGCGGACTAAAGGATTCCTGCTGGGAGGTACATCAGGTAGAACAACGCTGAATGGGGAAGGACTACAGCATCAGGATGGACATAGCCACCTCATGGCAACAACGGTCCCCACACTACATGCTTATGATCCTGCCTATGCTTATGAGTTAGCAGTGATCATCCAGGAAGGATTGCGTCGCATGTACCAAGAGGGAGAAGAAATCTTCTATTATCTCTCTGTTTATAATGAAAATTATGAGATGGAGCCAATGCCAGAAGGCGACGATGTCGCTGATGGAATCATCAAAGGTCTCTATAAGTTTCGTAGTCAAAATGTGGAAAAACCTTCGGTCTCCATGCGTCCCCAATTATTTGGTAGTGGCCCGATCCTGAGAGAAGTGTTGCGTGCGCAAGAGATTCTTGCAGAGAAATATGGAATCGCCACAGATGTTTGGAGTGTGACCAGCTACACACAATTGGCTAGAGACTTGAAAGACGTCGAACGCTTTAATCGTTTGAATCCCGAATCTGACCTACAGAAATCCTATCTGGAAACAATTTTTGATGGTGTCGCAGGACCATTCATTGCATCAAGTGATAATATTAAGTTGGTGGCAGACCAGATACGCGAAGGAATCCCGGGATATTACTGTGTGCTGGGAACCGATGGATTCGGGCGCAGTGAAACTCGTGAATCACTCAGGCGTCACTTCGAAATCGACGCTGAGAATGTGGTTGTAGCAACACTACACTCACTTGCCGAGGAAGGTCAATTTGATAAAAAACAGCTTGCTACTGCTGTCAATGAGTTAGGTATTGATCCAGAGAAAATTAATCCCCGGACAGCATGATAAGCCAGAACGTACGGGCTAATTATAAAAGAATCATCAACGAATAGAACGACAAAACTATGGCTACTGAATTTAAACTTCCTGAAGTAAGTGAAGGTGTGGAAACAGCTGATGTTGGACAAATCTCCGTTGCTGTAGGGGACAGCGTCGAAGAAGGTCAGGTCTTGATGGACATCGAAACTGACAAAGCGGTTGTCCAACTCGAATCTCCTCATACAGGTACAATCGCAGAGCTAAACGTATCGGAAGGGGACTCTATCGCCATTGGTACCGTCCTGCTTTCCATCGAAGAATCCAATGGTGCTGTAACTCCAGCACCTGAAACAGACAGCAAACCGGTGGAAACACCACCGACTGAATTAAAAGCAGCTGAACCAGTCAAGCCGGAACCTACTCAGCCCCAACCTGAGAGCAAACCAGCGCCAGCTCCTGCAGTTCCTCAATCAGGACCTGCTTCCTCAGCCGAATCTTCACCAAACAAAGCTCCCGTTCCAGCAGGACCTGCTACACGACGGCTTGCGCGAAAACTTGGCGTCGATTTACATTTGGTGAGCGGTTCCGGTCCTGGTGGTCGTGTCAATCAGGAAGACGTTGAGAATTATGTCAAAAATTTAATCGCTGGAGGAGGCCCTGCCGGTGGTGGAAGTGGGATTGCCGTGCCCCCACTGCCTGATTTTACCCAGTTTGGTGAAGTAGAACGTAAGAAATTAAACAAGCTCTCACGCGTTTCAGCCAACAACCTCAATCTTTCCTGGCAGATTATTCCTCATGTAACGCAACATGACTTGGCTGACATTACCGATTTAGAAACAGCACGGAAGCTGTTTATTTCCAAACCAAACTACTCTGGTCCCAAGATCACAATGACAGCACTCGCCATGAAAGCGGTTGCCATTGTGCTCCATGAGTTTCCCGCATTCAATTCCAGCTTCGATTCAGATACTAATGAAATCATTTACAAAAAATATATTAATATCGGTGTTGCTGTTGATACAGAAAATGGTTTGATTGTCCCTGTTGTCAAGGATGTTGATAAGAAAAACATTATTGCTATCGCTCAGGAAATGACGGAGATGGCAGTCAAAGCCCGTGACCGTAAACTGGAAATGGCTGATATGCAGGGAGGGACCTTTACAATCACCAATCTGGGAGGATTGGGTGGAACCTCATTTACTCCTATTGTGAATTATCCGGAAGTAGCCATCCTGGGAATGTCTCGTTCTCGACATGAATTCCAGTTAATCAATGAGGATCCGATCGCCCGTCTCATGCTTCCTTTATCGCTTTCCTACGACCATCGAGTGATTAATGGTGCCGATGCTGCACGTTTTATTGTGCGTATCTCCAGTCTACTTTCTGATCCTTTCAACCTTCTGGTTGACTGCTAAGAAATTAACTCGTGCCGTATTGAAGCCTAGAAAAAATAAAAAGAAGGTTAACGTATATTATGCCTGGATCAGCAACCAGAGAAACAGATATTGTGGTCATCGGCGGTGGTCCCGGCGGTTACCCTGCTGCATTTGATGCCGCAGATAAGGGCTTCAAAGTCATCATGGTCAATGATGATGTGGCCCCTGGTGGTGTCTGCCTGAATCGTGGTTGTATTCCTTCCAAAGCGCTTTTACACATTGCCAAACTCATTAATGAAACCAAAGAATCTTCTGCCTGGGGAGTTTCTTTTCAAAAACCCGAAATTGATCTTGATAAATTACGTGAGTTCAAAACCAAAGTAGTCACACAATTGACGGGAGGTATCTCTCAACTCGCGGGCGCACGTCATGTAGAAATCGTGAAAGGATTTGGACGTTTTCACGACTCACATTCCGTTGAAGTCTTGAAGCCAGATGGCACGACTGAAATGATTGGTTTTAAACATGCAGTTGTTGCCACAGGCTCTTCTCCAGCAGTTCCTCCTGTATTTGATCTTGATGATCCTCGAATCATGGATTCAACGGGGGCTCTCGAATTAGCCGATGTGCCCGATAAATTACTAGTCGTAGGTGGTGGATACATTGGTCTTGAAATGGGTAGCGTCTACGCAGCTCTTGGCTCACAGGTTACTGTTGTCGAAATGACTGATGGGTTACTTCCAGGAGCAGACCGCGACTTGGTAAGACCTCTACAAAAACGATTGGCTGAGAGCTTTACCGCAATTCACTTGAATACCAAAGTTGAGAAGCTCACCCCAGATAGTAGCGGGATTATTGCAGACTTATCGGGTGAAGGGGTCGAACCTCAACAAACATTCGACCGGGTACTGATTGCGATTGGACGTCGACCTAACAATAAAGGAATTGGTCTCGAAAATACCAAACTAGAACTCGACGAGCGAGGATTCATTAAACACGATGCCAATCAGCGGACAGCTGAGCCTCATATTTTTGTTATTGGAGATATCGCCGGTGAACCCATGCTGGCACACAAAGCAACTCGTGAAGCGAAAGTAGCCATCGAAACGATTGCCGGTGAACCAGCTCAGTTTGACAACATTGCAATTCCCGCAGTTGTCTTTACCGACCCCGAGATCGCCTGGTGTGGTGTCACTGAACAAGAGGCGAAAGATCAGGGACTCGATGTGGAAATTACCCGGTTCCCCTGGGCTGCCTCAGGACGAGCACAAACGCTGGGCCGCACGGAAGGACTTACGAAAATGATCTTCGAAAAGAAAAAGGGACGTGTCCTCGGAGTTGGAATCGTGGGCCCCGGCGCAGGGGAGCTGATCGCAGAAGGAGTTATGGCAGTTGAAATGGCAGCGGTTGCAGAGGATGTTGCTGAAAGCATCCATGCTCATCCCACGCTTTCTGAAACCATGATGGAAGCTGCCGAAGGTTTCATTGGACAAGCCACCCATATGTATAAACCAAAGCGAAAAAAGTAATATCGAATCCATTCGTTTTTATTCAATAGGCATGAGTGGCTATTGAAATACAAAAATCAAAAAAGGAACGAGAAAAAGGCGTTGATGAATGCGGTTTCATAAACGATCTACTACGCCTTCCTACTTCAGCCGTCGCGATCAAGTTCGACTTTTCAGACTGGTCGCCGCGATTGGTGTTATTTTTATAGCAATGTATTTTGCATCCAAACCCAGTAACTGGTACTGGTTAACTGGTCGTCCAGAGAATGAGGCTACCAATCAGCAAACTGATATTCCTAATCGTGAAATTGATTTCAGTGTTAAACAAGAATCGGAACTGAAACCTGATGAGTTTCGATCAGAACGCAATCCTGAAATCAATGTTCCTGAAACAGTCAAAACGCAACTAAAAAATGGGGAATATGATGTACGAATTGATCCCAAAATTCTGAAATCTGTTTCTGATAGCACACTTGGTATCCGCAATCATGAAGCCGGGGCGCTCTATTATCTACTCGCAAAAGCCGCTTCTATTCCACAGAATGTTTTAGAACAGTCGGCTGAAGCTGCACCTCCCTTCGTTGTCGTGATGACGGAATCATCGAAATACCGAGGTCAACTCATAACAGTGAAAGGACGACTCAAAAAACTCACTTCTGTGCCAGTTAGTGAAAATTCCTACGGAATTCAGTCACTCTATGAGGGCTGGTTTTTTTCGAAAGATTCCGGAACTCACCCCTGGCGAGTGCTCTGTACCAAACTTCCAGAGGGAATTCCTCGAGGTGACAATCTAAAAGAAATGCCCTCTATTCAGATTACTGGTTATTATTTTAAAAAATATGGCTATCCATCAGTGGCAGGTAAACTACAAACAGCGCCTTTATTAATCGCGCGACAAATTCGCTGGTTTCCTCCATCGAAAGCACAAACTCGTTCTTCTTCGGGGGCAGCAAAATACATGATCAGTCTCTTTTTGATCATCAGTATCACACTGGCGTTTATGGTCTGGAGATTTTCAATCAATGATCAAAAATTTGCCCACAGTAAAACAGCAAAACTCATACAACAATCTGATATTTCACTAGAGAACCTAAAAGACATAAAAACAGTGGACATCAAAGATGTACTTAAGCAGATGGAACAGCAAGCGCCCCCTTCATCTGAACCATCTCCTGACAAAGATGAGCCTGAGAATTCCTAATTCCAGTATGACTTCTGTATTGCTCTACGCAACCTGCAGACTGATCACTTCATCAATGGCTGAAAACACGACATCACATAGTTGATGGATTAATTCGGCAGGCATGCCAGGTGCAGGCATCAGAACGACGACATCTCCCAACGGGCGAATAATCACCCCATTCTTTCTGGCAGCCAAGGTCACTTGATGCCCGACTCGCCTACCCGCAGGAAAAGCTGCTTTTGCTTCTCGATCTGACACCAGTTCGATCCCCACCATCACTCCTTTTTGACGGATTTCGCCCACGTGCGGGTGATCTTGTAGTTCGGCCAATCGGTGAGATAAAATTTCAGTATTCTCTTTAACATTTTCGAGAGTCTGCTGAGTATGGAATAACTTTAAAGTCGCAAGAGCGGCTGCGCAGGCAAGAGAATTACCAGTATAGGTATGGCCATGGAAAAATGTCTTGTAATCTTCGGGTGCTCCTTCAAACGCATTAAAAATCTCATCTGTGGCCATAGTCACTGCCAGAGGTAGATAGCCTCCAGTGATACCTTTCGCCAGACAAAGAAAATCAGGAGCTACGTCTTCCTGCTCACAGGCAAACATCGTTCCAGTACGTCCCAGACCAACGGCTACTTCATCGGCAATGAGCGGAATTCCGTATCGAGCGGTCAATTCACGCACACGTCTTAAGTAACCAGGAGGGTGCATCAGCATCCCCGCTGCACCTTGCACTAGCGGCTCTATAATAAACGCGGCCAATCTCTGGTGATTCGCTGTAATCAATCGTTCCAACTCCTGATTGCAATATTCCAGATAACTAGATTCTGTATATCCTTCAGGACAGTGAAACGCCGTCGGACAGGGCACTTGTACTGATTCAAACAATAAGCTACCGAAAATCTCATGAAAAATTGAAATTCCTCCTACGCTGACAGAACCAATGGTATCACCATGATAGGCATGCTGCATACAGGCAAATAAATCTCGAGGTTGATCATCAGGAGTCTGTTTCTGTGCATGATATTGAAACGCCATTTTCAATGCGATTTCAACGGCTGTCGAACCACTGTCAGAATAAAATACTTTCGTCAGTTTCTCTGGAGTTCTCTTTACTAACTCGCTTGCTAACTCGATAGATGGAACACTCGCCAGCCCTAATAAAGTCGTGTGCGCGATTTTGTCCAATTGCTCTCGAATCGCCTGATCGATTTCTGGAACACGATGGCCATGCACGTTACACCAAAGTGAGGAAACACCATCCAGATAAGCGCGCCCTTCATTATCTTTCAAAAAGAAACCTTCTCCGGATTCGATCATAGGCACGTTTTCATCCCGATGCGTTTTCATCTGTGTGAAAGGATGCCAAACATGTTCATTATCGATTTTTCGTAATTCTTCCGACTGCATGATAGATTCGACCGATTCTCATTTTTCTATTTGGTATAAACAGAAAGAGCCACGTCAAATGACTGTGACTCTTTCACTAATCTAATATCGTTCATAGATTATTCAGGCAATAGATCACGAACGACATCGCGCTCATCTCGTAATTCCTGTAAAGTCGCAGTAAATTTATCCTGAGCAAAATCATCATGCTCAATCCCTTCCACGATTTTCCAGGTTACGCCATCACTGGTCAATGGATATCCACAGATCAACCCTTCATCAACACCATAACTCCCATCGCTACAGACTGCCGCACTGAAGCTCTCGCCTAACTTTGTAGGAGTAATGATGCTTTTGATCGTATCCAAAGCGGCATTTGCTGCTGAAGCTGCACTGGAAGCACCACGTGCCTGAATCACAGCTGCTCCGCGTTTCTGCACGGTTTCAATAAATTCACCACGTAACCAGTCATGGTCTTCAATAATCTCAGGCACGGGATTTCCATGAATCGTTGCATGATAAAAATCAGGGAATTGTGTTGCTGAATGATTTCCCCAGATATTCATATTTTTTACAGCAGAAACAGGCTGCCCTGCTTTGTTGGCAATCTGGGAGACCGCTCGGTTCTGATCCAGACGAGTCATTGCATACCAGCGGTCGCGCGGAACCTTGGGAGCATTATGCATCGCAATCAGGCAGTTTGTATTACAAGGATTTCCGACGACGACAACTCGAACATCGTCTGCTGCTGCTGCCTGGATTGCTTGTCCTGTACTTGTGAAAATGGGGCCGTTGATGCGAATCAAATCGCCACGTTCCATCCCCGCTTTTCGAGGAATACTTCCGACACAGATTACGAAATTACAATCGGCAAACGCATCTTCCAGATGATCACTGTCTGCTTTCACAACTCCTGCTAAAGTAGGGAAAGCACAGTCTTCCAATTCCATCTCGACACCATCTAAAGCTGACAGAACGGGCGGAACTTCCACGAGATGCAGAATTACAGGCTGATTGGGACCAAAAATTTCCCCTGATGCCAGACGAAACAACATTGCGTAACCTATTTGGCCAGCGGCGCCAGTCACCGCAACTCGAATTGGATGGTTCATCTCTTAATCACTCCTTAACAATGTATTTTGCTCAATGAACGTACTTAAAAGCATTATATTGACTGTTTTTTAACTAGCCTCTGGCTGATCGGCAACCGTCCCGAAGCAACAGTTTCTAATTTCTGGAGACTCTCAAGAATTGGGGAGTGAATAAAGGCACAAAGTAGCCGAAATCGCTAATTCTACATCTGAAAGCACTTTTGATTGGAAAATCTGAGATCATGCTCATTGATTGGCAAGAGCGAAACCACCGAGCACTAAAGCACCCGCAGCCAGTGATGCCAGCAGAATTTTCACCCAACTATAAGGACGCTCCCCATGTACCTCCCCTGTCGCCGCATTGACGGCGACTTGATAGAGCTTGTCCTTATATTTATAGGTCATCAGCCAAAGGGGCAACAAGAGGTGCTTATAAGTGATCGCATCATACTGGCTTTGTACTGAACTGACTCGCTGAGTGTCGCCACCAATCCGACTGCAGACATCGGAATAAATGGCAGCATCAATCCGCTCTTTGCCCAATATAAAACCATCATCTAACTCGACATCATAAGTCCGGGCAGTAAACCCGGCCAACAGTGCATGACGAAAAGGAACGAGTAACTGCATTGGAAACGGTTCCAACTCCCGAATCAGTTTTCGTGGCAAACCGCGTGAAGCCAGAATCACAACATCATCAAAAAAACGCTGAAAAGAACCAGAGGCGGGATACCAACGCGTACGACGTACAGTGCGTCGATTCTTTCCACTACCAACTGTCACGTAATAATATTCACCCCGCTGGCCGGTATAATGTGTACTGGTCATGGAATCAAAAGTGAAATAAGGTAGATAGACACCATGAAACGTTCCGTCAGCTCCCTTGGCAACAAAATCATTTGGTGCAAACCAAAGTGATTTTACCCAGTCACTTAAATTTTGTCGCGCAGTCTGCTGCTCTACTTGAAACGGCAAAACGGCATCAACGGGAACACGTTTTTCGCAGGTATGAACATTTTCTAACTGAATCGGCGAAGTACAATAAGGACATTCAGAACTGGTCATCGTATCCACAAAAAGCAGTGTAGCACCACAACTTTCACACTGTACTTCGCGTTTTTCTTCTTCATCTCCTTCAGTCTGCTGCTCTCTCAGTTCTGTCAAATGAGCGAGCATGCCATAAAAATCCTGCTCTTCCACCACTTCTTCGTCAGAGAATCCAATCTTTTTTTCGAATCCACAATGTCGGCACTTCAAACTTTGAGTTTTAATATGAAACACCAGGTCAGCGCCACAGCCTTCACAGGGAAATATTCGACCATTTTCATCGTCGATTTGCTGTCCACCCCCTACAAACGATTCCTCCAAAAAAATGGGCTCTTCTGCGTTATCCGGAGGCAAAGGAGGGGGTTGTTGACTCATCATTCACTTTCCAGATTCTGTATCAATCAAGATCAAATATTGTAAGGGGGCTATCTCTTACGAATTAAAATAAAGTCGGTTACTGCTGAAACGAATTCTCAGGTAAAACGGATCAAACGTACTTTGAAAAAATCATCCTTCATAGTCAACCTGAACCAGATATAAACCATTCGCAGGTGCCGTGGCTCCAGCCTGAGAACGGTCGAGAGAGTTAAGAATTTTCTGTACATCACCGGGTGACCAACGTCCGACTCCCACTTCTAATAACGTTCCGACAATCGCACGAACCATATTGTATAAAAAGCCATCTGCAACAATATCGATTGTGATAAATTCACCCTGAGTAGAATTTCTATCAATAGTCTGCTGTAGCCTGCCTTCATTCCAAACCGGCCAGACAGATGTCCTCTGAACTGTCAATTCTTTAATGGTTCGTACGCTTGTCGCTTTATTAGGAAAATGAGATTCGAAGCAACGAAAATCATGCATTCCCAATAGATACTGACCTGCTGTGTGCATTCCATCTGAATTAAGCGGTCTTCCAAATTCGCAAACATATCGTCTCAAAAAAGGATAAACAATTGCCGTATTATGGATCACATATCGATAACGTTTTTGAACCGCAGAATAAGTCGCATGAAATTCGGCATCAACTTCATCAACTTTTCGTATACAGATACTGTCTGGCAAAAAACGCTGCAAACCTGATAGAATATTTTTACATGGAATGGAAGACTCTGTTTGAAAGTTAGCAACCTGCCCTAAAGCATGAACGCCAGCATCTGTTCTCCCCGCAACTAGCACTCCACTTTTCTGCTGAGTCAGCTTCTCAATTGCTGTTTCCACACAGGCTTGAACCGAGAGACCATTGGGCTGAACTTGCCAACCGGCAAACTCCGATCCATCATAGGCCAGCGTTAATTTGATATTTCTCATAAACTTAAAATGGAAGCTCTGCAAAACCAAAGGAATACAAAGAGCAATTCAACGTGTATTTATATACCGAGTTTTTCTTTCCAGTATTGCCATTGCTCATTCACTGGTTCCTCACCCCCGGAACCAAAGCTACAAAGTGCTGCCATCGCATTTCGTGCCCCCAAAATTTGATATATATCATCCTCAATTTGTGGACAAGCTTGTTGCAGTTCTTCGAGAGAGAGATCAACCAATCGAGATTGACGCGATTCGCATAATGCGACTAGTTTCCCGACAATTCCGTGGCCGGTTCTCATCGGTGTTCCTTTTTTAATCAAATACTCCATTAAAGCGGTTGCGTCGAGGAAGCCATCTTCCAGTTTGGCAGTGATCGTTTCCTGTTGTAGCTCTGCCCCTTCGACCATTGCAGCCGCTAACTCCAAGCACGCGGCAACGGTATCATATGAATCAAACAGTGCCAGCTTGTCTTCCTGCATATCTCGGTTATACGCCATCGGCAGCCCCTTTAACAAAACCAAGATCTGCTGGACATCAGCAATCGGACGAGCCGATTTTCCCCGAATCAATTCCAGTACATCCGGATTTCGTTTTTGTGGCATGATAGATGAACCAGTGGTAAATGCATCGGGAAGCTTGATAAAACCAAATTCAGTCGAAAACCAGGCAATCCATTCTTCCGCCCAGTTACTGAGATGAGTCGCAACCAGTGCCATACAGAAACAAAACTCAGCCAGATAGTCTCGATCACTGGAAATATCTAAACTATTCCGGGCAACATCTGTGAATTCCAATAATTGAGCTGTATATTGTCGATCGATGGGGAGTGATGTTCCGGCAAGCGCGGCCCCCCCTAAAGGAGAAACATTCACTCGTTTCAAACAATCCTGCAGACGTTGGCGATCCCGATCAAACTTTTCGCAATATGCGAACCAGTAATGGGCGGCCTTCACAGGTTGTGCGCGCTGCAAGTGCGTAAAGCCGGGAAGCACTAAATCCTGGTCTCGTTCAAAACGTTCAACAAAAGCAACCTGCAAGTCTTTGAGGAGCGAGTCGATTCGATGGATGGCTTCCCGCGTGTAAAGTTTCAGGTCTGTCGATACTTGATCGTTACGGCTACGTGCGGTATGCAACTTACGACCGATATCACCGACACGCTCAATTAAAGCACTTTCGATATGCATGTGAATATCTTCGAGATCAAATCGAAACTCAAATTGACCTTGCTCAATCTCAACTCCGATTTGCGTCAGAACCTCTAAAATCTGTTGGCATTCCTCGTCGGAAATTAATCCAACCTTGGCAAGCATTTGTGCGTGCGCCTGCGACCCTTTAATGTCGACAGCTGCCAGTCGGCTGTCAAAGCTAATTGATTCTGTAAATGCTTCAACGCGTGCATCAGTCTGCTGTTGAAATCGTCCTCCCCAGGCTTTTGCGGCCACGTTGTTTCTCCACTTCATCTCTAAATGTGAATGTGTAAGCTTTTATAACCTCTACTACAATACAGGTTATGCATAGGCAGATTAATCAGCTAAGAACAATCCATCAAGCCACCATGACTCCTGAGTGCGAATGCCAGGATAATTTATGCCTTTTCGAGCTAGAATCGGGAATTTTATTGGTAAATGGTCTATCTGGCTCTCTAGGATAGAAAATAGTCATTTTATCGTGATAACATCAAAAAATCAGTTGTATATCTCACTAAGTTCAAAGTACCTGCTATGAAAAATCTATTGACATTTAGTATTGGTGTCGGATTGATCCTGTTTAACTGCTTTGCGAACGATGCTCTCGCCGCGAATGAAGCAACCAAACCAGAAAACGTGTCAACAGAAACCGACAGAGCTCAAATCTGGACCGTTCAGATTTCACCAGCCCCCGGCTTGAATTCTTACGCCACTCGAGAAATCAACTTTGATTCATCGAACGACTCTAAACTCACCAACGCTCCTGTCAATGCAACCGATTTAATTGAAATTGAACCACGTGCAATTCCTGCTGTAGCAGAAATGCCTGAATGCTCCCAATGCAATCATCCACGTCACCGAGCTAACAATCGAGTCGCCTATCGAAATCGATATTCTACTTATCACAACTCGTTTCCCTGGTTTCAAAACTACTATTATGGAAACCGATATTCAGCACCGGCACTTTACATGTATAGCGACCTGATACGGTCCAATTGGTATGGCTCGCCTTACTTTGGACACAGTTTCTACTACAATGGTTACCGCCCTTCGTTCACTTTTGGTTCTCTCCAATTCAGGGGTTTCGGCTATTATGATCGCATGTATAACCCTCGTATTATTCCATTCGGGTATCAATATGCAGGGTCCCCAACTTACTACGCGAGGCTTGCACTAATTTCCCAGTATCCGACTCTTCCCTAATAAGCTCCTGTGTGATGTAACATTCAATACATCTCTGTGCAACTATTTCAGAAGCCTCAAAAATGCAATCAGGCCAAACTATATCTGGCCGGATTGGATTTTATTTGATAGAATCATTGGTACAAGCACACCGCTTCACTTCCACATTGTTATCTAATGGGTCGAATAGATGGCTGATGCGTTTTACAACGGGATGTGCGCCCCTCACTTACTAAATCGACGACAGGCGATGCAGATTGGTGTCGGGCTGTTCGGATTGAATTTACCACAGTTACTTCAGGCTGCTACGAGTTCAACTAAATCAGACATTTCCTGTATTTTTATTTTCCTGGCCGGTGGTCCGAGTCATTTTGAAACATTTGACCCCAAACCAAATGCCCCATTAGAGATTCGTGGTCCCTGGAAACCAACCAGTACGAATGTGCCAGGAACATTCATCAGTGAAAAACTTCCCCTCATGGCAACTCGGATGGACAAGGTAGCCATCATTCGGTCCTGGCAGGGCAAAAGCGGATCACACCTCACCGGCTCACAACATGTTGCCAGTGGATTTGCCCCTGTTGGAAAACAGTATTTTCCCAATTTTGGTTGCCTCATTTCCGCATTACAGGGTAGCCGGGTTAAAGGTGTCCCTCCATACCTTGGCTTGCCTGTGGCAGCGCGGTATACCAATCCACCTGGATATTTAGGCGCTGCCTACTCTGCCTTCGATCTCAAAGGTGATCCCCAAAAACCGGAAATGGAACTGGGAGGACTAAATCTATCCAGAATTCGTTTTGAAGATCGACTTTCGATGTTGGCACAATTGGAAAACCTCAGTCAATTGCAATCGGTGAAAAATTCGCAACTGGAATCAGTTGATAAATTTACAGAAGAAGCAATTGCGATGCTAACAAGCGGAGCGATGCAAAAAGCAGTCAATCTAGATGAAGAGTCTCCTCAAACACGTGAAAGCTATGGCGATAATATGTATGGTCGCCGCGTTTTACTCGCACGCAGATTGATAGAAGCAGGTGCTCGATTTGTCACTATCAATCAGGCAGTCCAAGGTGGATTATTTGGTAACGCCAAAACAAATGGTACTTGGGATAATCATGGTTGGCTCTTTGATTCCATGATGTCGTTTTCTAATCGTCCCACAGGTATGCCTAGCAATAAACGCTGGCACAGCTATTCGGGTCCAGGTAACTTGCCACAGTTAGATATGTCGCTTTCTACTTTACTGGATGATCTTGATCAACGTGGATTACTGGAGACAACTTTAGTAGTGGCGATGGGTGAATTCGGCCGTACTCCTAAAATTAATGCCACATCGGGCCGTGACCATTATCCTAATGCTGGCAGCGTATTAATGGCGGGTGGACCGGTCCAACGCGGTGTTGTGATTGGAGCCACTGATCGAACAGGAAGCTTGCCCAGTACACGACCCTACCGTCCAGAAGACTTTGCCACTTCAATCTATCACGCGATGGGAATTGATTCACATCAAACCTATTTCCCTCGACTTCCACGGCCGACACCCATTGCCGCAGGTGAAATCATCGATGGCCTCTTTTAAATTTATCACGATTTTATTTTCTGCTAGAGTTAGTGAAAATATTTAATCGATGATTGCGACGGGATTGCATCACACTATCGCTCCTGATAGCTTCCTTTTTTAGCGCGAATCAATCTCAGGAGTATTTTTATCGATGACAACCAGTTCTCGCAAAGCCGTCATTCTTGTCAGTGGCGGACTCGATTCTGCAACCGTATTGGCCATTGCCGCAAATGCTGGATTTGAATTGTACGCGCTCTCGTTCGATTATGGTCAGCGACATCGACATGAACTTGAAGCCGCAAAAAAAGTCTGTCAATCGTTTGATGTGAAACAGTTTGTGATCTTTCCACTCGATCTGCGCGTTTTTGGTGGATCGGCACTCACAGCTGATATCGATGTTCCCAAAGACCGTTCTGAACACGATTTAGAAACCGGCATTCCTATTACTTATGTACCTGCGCGAAATACTGTGTTTCTTTCGCTGGCATTAGCCTGGGCAGAAACTTTGAATGCCTTTGATTTGTTTATCGGTGTGAATGCGGTTGATTATAGTGGCTATCCTGATTGTCGTCCCGAATTCATCCAGGCTTTTCAGAAAACCGCGACGTTAGCGACAAAATCTGGCGTAGAAGGCGATGGTAGATGGAACGTGCATACTCCACTCATCTCTCTAACAAAGGCTGAGATTATCAAAAAAGGAATGGAACTGGGTGTCGACTATAGCTTAACACACAGCTGCTACGATCCATTACCTGATGGCACGCCTTGTGGGCATTGTGACTCGTGTCAATTACGCGCCAAAGGTTTTCAGGAGGCAGGCTTCAGTGATCCCGCTCTCAAATCGAATTAAAACTTAACCCGATGTTTTTAATTCCCACCCAGGTTGAGTCACCGGAGGTTCTTTAGGAGCTTCGACAAGTTTCCCATATAAATCGGGACGTCGCGCTCGAATATAGCGGCGTCCACTTGATGGGGGTATTTTTTCTGCCGTGCATAAAGCGACAACGACGTCATCACCTAACTTAGTACACTCAGCGATAATCTCGCCATACGGATCCAAAATCATCGAAAGCCCTGGTTTCACTTCATCATCATCCATTCCAACCGGATTCGTGAAAATTGCATAGATGCCGTTATCATAGGCACGCGCCGGTAGCCAGCGCATCAACCAACCTTTCCCCTTGGGCCCTTCGAATTCCTGTCGCAGTCGAACTGGGTCTCGATCACGGTTATGCCATAGCTCCGGATCAACCAGACCACGACCGGGCATGACTGAAGGCAGACAACAAGTAACATGTGGCATAAAAATAATGTCAGCGCCCAGCATTGTCGTCATACGGACATTCTCGATGATATTATTATCATAACATATCAGGATACCACAGCGACAACCGCGCACATCAAATACAACATATTCATTGCCAGAAGCCACATGAGCATTTACAAATGCATGTAGCTTTCGATATCGAGCGACCAGTTCTGTCCCATCGACGCAAATATAGGTATTGTAAATTTCTCCCTGATCCAATTCTAAAAGTCCCGCCAAAATAGGAACGCCCACTTCTTGTGAGATTTTCATTAATTCCTGAGTACTTGGACCGTTGGGAACCGGTTCGGACAGATCAGCTAACTCTTCTTTTGAAAATGATTGCACAAACGTGTAAGCAGGAATGCAGCACTCATGAAAGCTAACGATTTCTGCTCCCTGTTCCACAGCCTGTTTTGAGAGTTCACGAATTCGTTGTAAATTATATGCTTTATCACCATTACGATTTTCAAACTGAGCAGCAGCAATTCTGATATCTCTCATTTGGTTTTTACTCCTATTTTGTTAGACTATGGAATCAACTTATCATAATCTGACGTGTACTCACGATAAAGGGATTTGGACAACGAATGGCTATACAATTGACGAATGAATCGATTTCATCTGTTTCTGCTGACTGGTTAGTCATTGGACTTTTAGAATCTGAGCCTTTACCTGATACGGTTGCTCGATTGGATGAAACGCTAGGTGGATTGATCACACGATTACGAGAAAGCGAAGACTTCACAGGCAAACTGGCGTCAACCTCTAGTTTGCTCGGCTTAACAGAGATCAAAACGCAGCGAATCATATTAGTCGGCCTTGGCTCTGCGACAGAACTTTCCGCAGCTGCATTCGAAAAAGCGATGTTAACAACCGCCCGCGCGATCTCCAACAAAGAGAATACCCGTATAGCCGTTCTTCTTCCTGAGGTAGAAAATACTTCGATCACACCAAAACATTCAGCAGAATTGATTAGCTCTTCTATGGTCGTGGGCGCGGTCGGACAAGACCTGTATCGTAAGGAAGCAGCCCGGTTTCCGTTCCAAGATATTTTGCTTACAGGTACTGAATCTATAGATCAGACTGCTTACCAAAAAGCTATTGAACTGGGAACTGTTTTAGGTGAATCGATCAATCTGGCACGAGAAATGGTGAATCGACACGCCGGAGACATTTTTCCGATCAGTTTCGCAGACCGCACAAAAGAAATCGCATATGCTTACGGATTAGAGTCTGAAATTCTGGATGAGAATCAACTTAAACAAGAAAAAATGGGCTCTATGCTGGCTGTTGCACAAGGCAGTGATCAGCCTCCGCGCTTGGCAATTCTCAAACATCAAGGTGCCGATCCCTCTGCCCCCACTCTGGCACTGGTTGGAAAAGGAGTCACCTTTGATAGTGGAGGGCTCTCTCTCAAACCCAGTGATGGGATGAAAACCATGAAATGTGACATGGGTGGTGCTGCAGCTGTACTAGGTGCGATGGCTGCCATCGCGCGACTAAATTTGCCCGTAAATGTTGTTGGCTACATGGGATTAGTCGAAAACATGGTGAATGGCTCGTCTTATAAACTGGGAGACGTGCTGACTGCGCGCAACGGAAAAACAATCGAAGTACTCAATACGGACGCCGAAGGGCGACTCGTGCTGGCAGATGTTCTCACTTTAGCCGTCGATCGAGGAGCAACAAAAGTAATCGATCTTGCGACGTTAACAGGCGCCTGTGTGGTTGCGTTAGGGGAAGAAGTGACTGGTCTCTTTTCTAACGATGAAGACTGGTCTAAAACAGTTCAAAATGCTGCCAAAACCACTGGAGAGGATGTCTGGGAAATGCCTATGCTTCCTCAGTTTGCTGAGCAATTGAAGAGTGATGTTGCAGATTTGAAGAATGTCGGAACTCGCTGGGGTGGAGCGATTACGGCTGCCAAGTTTCTGGAAAACTTCGTTAATAAAACCCCCTGGGTTCATCTTGATATCGCAGGCCCCGCGTTTGCTTCTGCGAATCTGCCGCACCGTGAAGGTGGTGGAACTGGCTGTATGGTCAAAACTCTAGTCGAAGTTGCAAATCAATTCAAATCTAGTAATTGATTGCAAGTCATTTTTTTTTCTTTGTTTGTCTGCCCAAAGCCCCGAGATCTTTTAAGGAATCTGCGGGGCGTGCAGTTGTACCCCGTGGTCCTTGAAACTGTTTTTTTACTGGATAGTTTTTTATCACAGGTCCTGGTAGCGCCCCTGCCTTGCTCAGACAAGCAGAATGAGGAGTGAGAAAAAACAGATTCTTTTCGGCGTTCTGAAATCCGGGATCGTCGCCAGAATAGATCTCATCTTCCGAACTTACATTCCCAAAACTTCGAGAATGAGCATTCTTCCAACCTTTTTTTAACCAGTTATGACTGAGGTTGGCTGTCCCCTCTTCATCTAGAATTGCAAAGCTTTTTCCTGCGTGTGATGTATATAAGATGTTGTTACGACAATCCAGATGCTCTGCATTGGTAGATAATCTCACCAATGTTGTGGACGCTCTCCTTGAAACTATCGTATTGTTATATAAAAAGAGGGTCCCTTTACGATAAGCGCTTTCATCACCACTGTCACCACCATAGTGAATTATCTGGCTATTGGGGGATTCTTTCTGCTTGACGAGCACGTTGCCGTAAACATAAGTCGTGCGGTACCGAGGATCATAGCGAATCGTATCACCGCCTTCAGAATCGACAAGATCCAACGCACGATTTCCACCTTCAATCCAGTTGTATCGTACAACTAAACCGGCAGAGCGGTCTTTGAGATTATTCCCCAAACATTCTTTTCGTAATGGACCCAGGTAGTTTCCCTGAAATGTGATTCCGGCCGCTTCCGTGTAGACATTGTGCTCATAATAACTGTCTGAGATACCATTGTGATAAATAGAACAGTTCTCAATTAATAAATCTTTTGATTCATATGCAACAAACAGGCCATTTCCGCAATCGTGCAAATAACAATTTCGAATCGTAATATGCTCGCCTTTTTCAATAAAAATAGCGGCCGCATTTTGAAAGTACTTCTGTAAACCATCTGAGTTAAAGTAAAAAAAAGCCGGCCGCGCACTACGAATATCCAGATTCTCAATTACGATATAAGCAGGCATTGTATCAGCTGGATCGCGGGCACCACCAATCTTGATGATCCCTCGCTGTTCTCCCCAGTATCGCAACTCGGGACGGGTCATCGCCCGACGTCCATCGATTACAGGTAATTCCCCTTTACCAGAAGGAATTCCCTTTATGATAATCGGTTTATCTTTTGTTCCCCGCCGGCAGATTACCCACTTCGAATGATACGGCTGCGGCCGCCAATGAATATGCACTTCGTCCCCGGCTGCCAAACTTTCCCAGGGAACTTTTTCCACCTGTTTATATTTTTGATCAGAGCCCACTTGATAAATCGCAGACTCGACATTTGCAGCTGAGAAGCACAGAAAAATACAAGAAATATATACAAGGTATTTCAAAACCAGGAAACTGAGAATTGGGGCATCTTCTCGATTAAAGTAACCATTTTGATACACCCAATTTCTCCTGAACATTCTCTTTTGCAACAGCTGTGAATTCAATTTGGCTTAGTGAACCTGAGCAGGAACCCATTGGACTCGTCGTGTGCCCTGTTGATGAATCGCAGCATCAGGGATTACGGTAGGAGTATGCAACATAGCCGGTGGTACTGAACTCGACTTCGGCATTGGATCCTCTGCAGCGGGTGCGGGAGCAGGTTTGTTGAGAATACCATTATGAGAATTCTCAGGAACTGGCGCGATTTTTTGAGGAACAACCGTAGTTGGTGACCCTATGATTTCCCCCGGACTCATATTAGATCCTTGAGGTCCACAATGCGGACAACTGGATTCTGGAGCATATGTTTGTGGAGCGTATGTTTCTGGTGCATAAGTTTCTGGAACATAAGAATCAACTGGCCCCTGAATATTAAAGGTACCGGAAGCTACCATCGCAGGAATTGATCTCCTACACCCCTTTTTGCAACAGCTTCGACAGGGATTACAACAACGTTTCCTCATTCGATGAGCACGGTGTTCAGAAAGCGAACATTTGATATCATCTACAAAGTTAGTTGGACCATAAAATTCGCCACCACAAACCATTCCTGTCGAAGGATCATAATAGCCTGGTCCTACGCACCCTGTTAATGGCAGACAAAGTAAAATCCCAGCACTTATTTTCAGCAATGAATGCATTTTGAAATCCGGTTAATCTCTAAATTTGAATACATGAAGCAAGAATTCGCTCAAAAAATAGAGGTCTATTTAGAAAAGTACCCCTATCATCAAATCTATCGACATTTCAAAATGTTAATCTTTAATGATTATATCAATTTTAACGATCAAGAAATTCGCTAAGATCTTGAAGTCCGAAAACACCTAAATCATTTAACTGCATAACTTACGAGTGGTTTGATATGACAGAACAGAAACAAATTCAACTCGGAAAAATTGGATTTCGAGCAATGTGGAAGTTTGGAGGACTCACTCCCTGGAATTTAATCAGGCAGGCTGTGAGGGGATATAACAAACATCGACTCAGCGCACAAAGTGCTCAGTTTGCATATTATGCGATGTTTACACTTGTTCCATTACTGATTGTCATTATTGCGTGTACGGCGCAATTACCGATCAGAGGCGTCATCGTCAGTATGGAAAATGCGATTAATCAAGGACTTCCCACTACTGTTTCTCAAATGCTATTTGCTCAAATAGAGGACATTCAAAAGAATTCCACTTATAGTCTCATCATGGCTGGCTTAGCTTTGCTCAGCTTGGGAGGAACACGCTTGTTTTTCACTATGGGAACAGGTTTGGATGCGATTTTCGAAGTCGATCAGAGGCGAACCTTCTGGAAAGCAGGTGGACTTTCACTGCTATTGACATTTGGTGTCCTGTTATTGTTCTTAATTTCCGTAATTCTTTTGGTGCTAGGTCCCGAGTTAGCACAGATCGTACTCAAATATTTTTATACGCCCTGGTTACACCTGCTACTTTCTGCAGGTGTCCGCTGGTCGATTGCCTGTGGATTTATGTTGATTTCAACATCCGTGATCTATTGGGTTGTCCCCAGTGTGAAACTCCCCTGGAAAATTATTACCCCCGGCAGCCTGTTTGTCGTCATCAGTTGGGTCGTGATGTTACAGGGATTTCGTATGTATGTTGAAAACTTCGCTCATTACAATGAAACCTACGGCACTTTAGGAGGCTTCATTGTGCTTCTTGCCTGGTTATATTTGACAGGTGCAATCCTCATGATGGGCGGAGAAATCAATGGAGTCATCTACCGCTCAGCCAAACAAAAGGCAGAAAACGAAGCATAAAAATCGGTTCTGCTTTTTTTAAACCTGTCTTTACAACTTCCAAATCGTACAACGAATAAGGTAACCAACCATTTCTTAGCGTTTCTAGCTGTGGCGATTTTTCAATTTTCTGCATGCGAAACGGCTCTTATCTTGGAGCCAATCCCATCTCTTCTCATAAGTAAACTAATCTGACTTATTGCTCGACAAGTCTAGCCCTCGCCTCTGTCTCATCCTCGACTTTCTCTCGAAAAAATTTGCAAAATACGTTTTTGCAATCATGTTGCATTTACATACAATTATCACATGTTACTATATATCAATTATAAGAGTAATAACGAAACTCAATTTTTTTCAAACTGACAAGCCATTATTGATTAACGGATCGTTAATCCACATTGAAATAGGAGAAGAAACATGAAACAAAAACGACGCGGATTTACGCTGATTGAGTTGTTAGTAGTCATCGCAATTATTGCGATCTTAATCGCTCTATTACTGCCAGCGGTTCAAATGGCACGAGAAGCCGCACGGCGGACACAATGTAAGAACAACCTCAAGCAATTGGGACTGGCGTTACACAACTATTATGACGCTCATTCCCGACTGCCTCTTATGGCATCTTCTTCACTCTACAACTATTCTCCTTCAGCCCAGTTACTGCCTTATATTGACCAGGGAAATCTTCATAACCTGATTGATTTCAGGGAACCCTTGTTATTTGGACTCCCTTGGGCACCAACATTGAATCCCAATCTCGTAGATGTCGCTAAACAAACTCTGCCTATTTTCATGTGTCCCAGTGATGCGGGAAAAGTTCACTACACTGACGATAATGGAACGATTTGGGCTGGTACGAATTACATGGTTAACGGAGGCTCTGGATTAAATACCGAGTATTGTTCGAGTGAAAATGACGGATTGTTCTGGCGCGGTTCCTCGACCCGCTTTCGGGACATCACCGACGGTTTGACCAATACAATTTTCATGGCGGAAACGCTCTTTGGTGATCGAGGACCAGATACAACAACTTTAATTAACCCTGACCGACAGATGAAACGTGTCAGCGGTGGCCCTCCCTGTGTTTCAACTTCAGACGCTCTCAACGCTATTGCAGCAAGCAGTTATGAAGGCAGACGCGCAGGATCCTGGATACGAAGTACCGGATACCACTGTTTGGTCCATGGTTATTTTTCACCAAATTCCAATAGCCCCGATGTGGCTCATCATGGAGAAGTCATTTCAGGTGCGCGTAGTTTACACGTGGGAGGAGCCAATATTCTGTTATGTGACGGGAGTGTACGTTTTCTTGGCGAAAACGTTGATTTGGAAACACTACGCAACCTGTTTAGTCGTGCTGACGGAAAAACGATTGGCGAATTTTAAAGAGGCACGCTTTTTCTGAAACGAACTTTTGAATCCAATTACACCCATGAATTTTTTTATGAACCATTCTTTTAAAATGCTAGTTTGCAAAACAGTATTGTTGTCAACAGTAATCGGAATGGCAACTAGCTGCTCAGGAAACGTTGCCAATGAACCAACTCCCATAGAGATTCATCCGCCTGAAGTGTTCGAGATCGATGGAACAAACTGGCAACGGGAAGACTCTCTTGGCAAATCGGACACGAAATTATTATCGCGCTATTATGAAAAGAACCCCAGCATGATTGATAGCCCTCTTTTTAAAGGTGCTCCAACAGTTTATCACGGGACAAAAAATCGCCGTCGCTTTTACTGGATCGGAGGAACAGCCACAGAGCCGATCTGGGTTTGTGTGCATTTTGAAAATGGAGCATTTCAACTGCAAGATGGGCAGGGAAACCCTTATCAAAATAAGCCGTAGTCATTTTCACTACACAAAACTGTCACTTGTCATTTAATTCATTTTGTTAGATATCCCCTTAAGAGGACGACATGGATTCATTACGACTTAAGTTTAATATGATCTTTCTATTGAGCTTTTTGGCTTTCATCAATGGCATTAAATCAGATTTTCTCCAGGCAGCAGATCAAAAGAATCATTCAAGCTCTGGTAAACAAACCAAAAAAACGGCTTCAAAGAAACGTAAAAAACGGACGGTCTGCCGACTCTTCTTTCAAGACTATAAGACGAAAACAGTAAAATGGGCCGACGTTATTTCTGGTGATACACTGCGGATGGAGACGCCTTCCGTGATTGAAGGTTTTCCCAAGTTTGACGCTGAAGATCAAAATCTAGTTCAAATGGAAAGTAGTTCAGGAACGATTCTACTTGGAGTTCGAGATTCTGAAGGAGGAGAAGATCAAAGTGGCTGGATCTTTATCAATTCGGGTGTGAAAGAAGAATCTCATGGAGACCACTCACACTGGTACTATAAAGCACATCCTAAAGTGATCGCATCACAGCTGGATACCGAGCAGGGAAATCCAGCTCATTTATACTGTTATCAGGGTGTATTTTATCTGGCAAATGATCGGATTTCGGGGTACACAAGACTCGACCCGCAAACCTATTTAGATCAACCAACCCAGAAAATCAAAACCGGTTTTCATCGGGGAGGTGGTAACCACATTACCTTGGCTGTTGTAGAGGGAAAAACTGGCTATGCTTCCTGGATAGATGGTGGAGGGCCGCAAAAAGGGATAATTGATGTAACGCGTATTCGTCCTGAAGGAAACAAGGAAATTGTCTATTCATTTGCATTGCCTTCAGGAGCAATCCATGGTGCCACAACGTGTGCCGGAAAAGTTTTCTTTGCTCCTGCTGATGGGATTTGCTGGTGCGAAGCAGACTTAAATCCCCTGCCTCAAAACAAAAAGCATGTAAAAATTCATCATCTCTCTTTGGGAAAAGATGAAGAAACAAAAAAACCAAATCGCACGGGTGCCTTTTCAACTCACCGGAATTATGTTTTGTTTCTCTCGGGTAAGGGTAGTACTGCCCGTTTATGCCTGTTGAATGCGAAATCAAATCAACCAGAGGTGATTTCTGTTCCTTTAAATATGCTGGAAGGCAATTCACCAGTTGCATTACAAGTAATCAAAACGGCCTGGGGAAAACGACTGGCGTTTGTATTTCATAATCATCCAAAAGAATTGGAGCAGGACGAATTTCTGAGCATCATTGATCTGGATCCTGATAACGACCTGGACTTTGTAGATGCCAAATTACGAAAACAAATCAAAGTTGGTCCCAGTAATGTGGAAGGTCATTACGGACATCATGATATCAAATTTGATCGTGCGGGCCGCTATGCGTTCTGGACAGAACCCGGTGCCGGAAAAATTAAAGCTCTGTCACTGAAAACCCTGGAACCCATCTACACCTTTACTGTTTCTGGTACACCTACCAAACTGATTGTCATGGGACAACAAGATCGTATGAAATAGAACGATCCGAGTTGATCTTTTTTTCAGATAAGACTATTGGAAATGCTTCAAATCTCAGAAAGTCTCAACAATTCGAATAAAGCTCTGTTCTATAAACTCGTAATACACAAGACTCCAGCAATGCTTTTTGAATTTAGGATCATTGCTAAATAACGCTTTTAAAATTTGTTCATAGCCAAAATATGCACATATGAGTGTCGATTCACCTCAAACCTACAATTAATTTGGATAAGAAAAATGAATAATTACAAATTCTGGATATTGTTTTTAATGCTGCCGCTTTCCAATGTAGATGCAGGAGGTTGGACTTCGTTTCGAAATGGAGGTGTCTCTAAGGCACCTGAATCTAAGATAAAATACCCCCTTAACTGGTCGCCTCTTTCCGGAATTGCCTGGCAAAAAGAAGTCGAAGGATATGGACAAAGTACACCCGTAATTTGGGACGACCGGATTTACCTTTCCTCTGTCAAAGGAAAAATGAAAGAGCAATGTGTTTTAAATTGTTTTGATCTACAGACAGGAAACCAAATCTGGAAACATGAGAAAAACTCAGGCGAAAAAGCTGCATCCAATTATCGAGTCGCACGTGCTGCTCCTACTCCTCTGGTAGATGAATCGGGAATTTATGTATTTTATGAAAGTGGTGACCTGTTAGCCTTGGATCACTCGAAACAGATTTTGTGGGAACGTAACCTTTCACATGAATTTGGTAAATTCAAGAATCATCATGGTTTGGGAAGTTCACCTGCCCAATCAAAAGACCTTTTGTTTCTCAATGTAGAACATAGTGGGCCTTCTTATCTCATAGCGATTGAGAAAAATACTGGAAAAACCAAGTGGAAAATCAATCGCCCTTCCGGCATGTCATGGACCTCCCCCATCGTCGCTTCTAATACGGTGGATCAGACTGAAGCAGTCATAATCAGCTCTAATGGACGTGTTGATGCCTATGACAGTCAAAATGGTAAACTGCTCTGGGGACTGGGAGATTTGGGGGGAAACAGTGTCCCTTCTCCAACGTTTGTAGATGGATTGCTTTTCATTGGAGCTAGAATTCCACAGTTTGGAACTCAATCAGCTGGAAGTCGTTCCAATTTGTGTCTTAATCTCAATCATATTCATGAAAAACCTAGCATCTCATGGCGCGCTCAAAAAGCAGTATCTGATTATACGAGTCCTGTGATCTCAGGAGAGTGTGTCTATTTAATAAACAAAGTGGGAGTTCTGTATTGTCTGGATATTAATACCGGGAAACAGCATTTCGCCAAACGTTTAAAGGAACCGTGTTGGGCAACTCCCGTTGTCATTGGAAATTTGATCTATCTGTTTGGTAAAAATGGTGGCACGTTGGTATTGGAAAATGGAACTCAATACAAAGAGATTGCCTTAAATCGTTTATGGGCTGAGAAAAATCCACCTGCTCCTGAAAATTATGTCGAAAATACTGGTAAGAAAACCGAGCATAAAAAGAAAGGGGGGCAGCAACGTAGAGGTGGTGGCATTGGAGCAATGCTGCTTGAGAACGATAAAAACAATGATGGTCTGATATCCAAAGTAGAGCTTCCGGAACGATTCAAAGCAATGATGATGCGTGTTGATCGCAATCAAGATCAAGTCATAGACAAAGAGGAAATCGCCTGGATGGAAAAAACATTTCGTGAAGAGCGAGCTAATTCAAGAACACAAGCTCGTGATCCGATTGTGTATGGAGTTGCAGCTGCGACAGGTAGAATCGTCATTCGAACTGGAACTCGACTGTATTGTATCGAAGGCAATGAAAAGTAGCTGTTCTACTTTATAACCTAGAGTGATTTTCAGTTGACAGATTTAGTATTGGAAAGTGAAACATCCTGTGTGTATCTAATTACGAGCTTTAATTTGAAAAAAATGCCTGACAAAGGTCTCAATTCCAGACACATCATTATTGACGGAATGGCATTCTAACCGATAAAATGAACACATAAAACATCTTTTATGGATCATTTACACAAAGGATGCTTAAGCATGTTCCGTCTTGAATTTGGAAAAACAGGAAAATACTGCGATGGTTTGAATCGACGTAATTTTCTGCAAATTGGTGTAGCAGGAATGGGTTCGGCAAGCCTTTCTCAAATATTACATGCCAAAGAAGCTTCCCAACAACAGGGAATTAAAGCCAAAGATACTTCTGTGATTCTGCTCTGGTTAGATGGCGGCCCCAGTCATATGGATCTTTACGACCTAAAACCTGAAGCTCCCAGCGAAAATCGAGGAATCTGGAATCCGATCCATACGAATGTCCCTGGTATGGACATTACGGAAATGTTTCCCCTTCAGGCAAAATGTGCTGACAAGTTTTCCATTGTTCGATCTCTACACCACAATACTGGTGATCATTTCACAGGGGGACACTGGATGCTGACCGGTCGTGGTGGCGTGAGTGGGGGAAGTACTCCCGGAAAGAACCCTTCTATCGCCTCTATGGCTACAAAAGTCCTAGGATCACGAGATCCTGGGATGCCAGCTTATGTTTCTGTTCCCTATGCCTCGAGTATTGGTTTGCGACCGGGTTACTTTGGTGGAAACTTCCTGGGAGTTCAACATAACCCTTTTGAAACGGGCTCAGACCCAAACAACAACAATTTCCAAGTCAAAAATTTGAACCTGGCAAAAGGATTATCAGTCCAACGTCTGAAAGACCGCAAAGCATTGTTAAAGAGTTTCGACAAACTCCGGAAAGACGTGGATCAGTCAGGTATGCTGGGATCGATGGATCGACTGGATCAAAAGGCCTATGAGCTGGTAACTGGTGAGAAAGCCCGTAAAGCATTTGATCTGAATTCGGAAGACGAAAAAATTCGGGAACTATATGGCCGTCATACCTGGGGACAAAGTGTCTTACTGGCACGTCGTCTGGTGGAAGCAGGAACCACATTCGTCACTGTCCACTTTGGAGGTTGGGACCATCACTGGAACCTGCAAAGTGGAATGGAAAGTTACTTACCCCGTGTTGATCAAGCTGTCAGCGCTCTCTTTGGAGACCTCGCCCAACGCGGATTAAGTGATAAAGTTCTTGTCGTACTCTGTGGAGAATTTAGCCGTACACCGCGCATGAATAATGGCGGCAATGGTGGTCCTCCACTAAGTAAAGGGACTCCCGGTCGCGATCACTGGGGAAACTCCATGTTTTGTCTCTTAGGTGGAGGTGGTGTCAAAGGAGGTCGAGTCATTGGCTCTACCAATCGACTGGGAGACTCTCCCGCCGATCGCCCAGTACGACCAGGAAACATTCATCACACCATCTATCGTGCTCTAGGCATGGATCCTGAAATTCATTTTCTCGATCATTCTGGTCGACCAACGGTGGCCATCGACCATGGCGAAGTGATTCATGAACTCTTTTAATCTCAGAATGATTAGTTGATCTTTTGTCTTTTAACATGAAACCATCGCGATTTTTCCAAAAGCCTCATAGACTCGGCCGTTCAAAACGTCAATGGGTGATATTCCTATTATTGACTTCCTCTCTAAGTCTAATCTGGCTCGTCATCCTACCACGGGCTGCGGAAATCCCACCATTACGATCGGATATCGACTTTTTGGAACAGAAAAAAATTGATCCAACGGCGATGTTTTATTCTGATCTCGAAACGATTGAAACTACCGTGCAAAACATAAGGGACTTCCAGCATGAAAATCCTCATGCTTTATGGTAAGCTAAAGCAGCCTTTGCTCTAAGCACTTTTTTGCATGAGATCAGAAATCTTCATCTACTTTACGTAAAGATGGAATCATACTGCTCAAGAGTTATTTATGAATCAAAATTCTCTTAAACAAGCGCTTGCCGCTTTCCCATCAGCTCAAGGAAAAACGTTAGTCGAATTGTCGGAAGCTCATCCCGTCCTTATCGTTTTTCTGAGACACGGAGGTTGTCCCTTTTGCAGGCAAGTGCTGGCTCAACTACGGACACTTTCTCAAAAAATCGAAGAGCGCAATCTGAAACTGGCAATCGTCCACATGATGTATCAAGAACAAGCCAACAGATTACTGGCCCGTTATCAACTGCAAAACGTAGAAACTTTCAGCGACCCGGAACGAAAACTCTATGAGCTGTTTCAGGTCAAAAGAGGCAACTTGGCTGAGACGATTGGACCTGCTATCTGGTGGTCTGGCTTTAAAACCACGGTCCTTTCTGGATACTTACCTGGAATTCCAGGTAATGATATTCAACAACTGGGTGCCGCCTTAGTTTTTGACAAAGGGAAAGTTGTTGCCAGCCACTTCTCAGAAAACTCGGCAGACTTGCCTGACTGGGATCAACTTCTTGCTTGCGAGATACCGCCTCATTAAAGTTTGATTGATTTCCAATTCTAACGCCAAACTATCATAATAATGAGATATCTGAACGATTACTCAAGTTCCTTATTCTGACTTAACTTCATTACATTAGATATAGAACCATGCAAGACTTTCCAAACACGATTGAGAATGTACAAAAACTAGAAGAACTCCTAAGTCGCCCTACTCCTCAAGTAATTAAAGCACTGGAACAAACCAAAGGTGATTTGATTTTACTTGGAATTGCAGGAAAAATGGGACCGACGTTGGCGCGGATGATCATTCGAGGAGACCAGGAAGCAGGCATTCAACGACGTCTCATCGGTGTGAGTCGTTTCTCAGATGAATCAAGCAGACAACCTTTAGAAGATTTGGGGATTGAAACGTTGAAAGGCGATTTGCTTGACGTCAATTTTATCAACAGCTTACCTGATGTCCCTAATGTAATTTACATGGCAGGCATGAAATTTGGGGCGACAGGCAATGAACCGCTCACTTGGGCCATGAACACCTATCTTCCTGCTCTCGTCTGTAACAAATATCAGAATAGCCAGATTACGGCCTTTTCAACGGGTAATGTTTACGGGCTTGTGGATGCATCAGGGAATGGATCGATTGAAACAGACAAGCCTAATCCTACCGGTGAATATGCGATGAGCTGTCTAGGGCGTGAGCGAATGTTTGAACATTTCAGCCGCACGCTCAAAATTCCCATGACTCTCATTCGCCTGAACTACGCGACCGAATGTCGCTATGGTGTTCTCGTCGATATTGCCCAACAGGTTTATCGGGAAAAAACTATTGATATTTCAATGGGATACGTCAACGTGATCTGGCAAGGAGATGCCAATGCCATGACGCTCTGTTCGATGCCCGATGATACATCCCCCCCTGCTTTTTTGAATGTCGCCGGCCCGCAAATTCTTAGTGTCCGAGAAATCAGCGAACGATTTGGAAGTTTGTTCGGCAAACCCCCTCAGTTTAACGGAACTGAATCGCAAGACGCCTTACTCAATAACGGCCAATACGGGCACCAACGTTATGGCGACCCCTTGGTCGAAGTCGACCAAATTATTGGTTGGATTGCAGACTGGATACAACACGAACGCCCTTTGCTTGGCAAACCTACCCATTTCGAATCGCGCAGTGGCAAATTTTAGAATAATTTGAAACAAAACTCCTTACGCTTCGATACGCAGGAAATCTGGATTGTGAACTCATCTCTTACCACACGAACTTTGCAGCAAGGAACCGCAATCCCTGCACACCCACTGGCTCTGACATCTGCGCGCAAACTTGATGAACGCCGACAAAGAGCTCTTTCGCGGTACTATATTGCCAGCGGAGTTGGCGGACTGGCTGTCGGAGTGCATACGACACAATTTGAAATTCGAGAGCCGGGCATTGATCTCTTTCAACCTGTCTTAGAGCTTGCGGCAGAAGAAATGAATCGTGCAGACAAGACTAGGGTGGCTCCTCTGTTACGTATCGCTGGCATCTGTGGAGAAACAAGTCAGGCTACCAGGGAAGCAGCTATTGCTAGAGATGCAGGTTATCACTTTGGTCTGCTTAGCCTGTCAGCGCTAAAATCCGTAGATGAAAACAAACTGATCAACCATTGCAAAGCAGTCTCTGAAATCATGCCTGTCTTTGGTTTTTATCTACAGCCAGATGTAGGCGGTCGCTTGTTGCCTTATTCTTTCTGGCGTCGATTTTGTGAAATTGAAAATGTCGCTGCGATCAAAATGGCACCTTTTAATCGATATCATACGCTTGACGTGATCCGTGCAGTCATAGAATCAGGACGCGAAGATATCGCCTTATATACAGGAAATGATGATAACATTGTTCTTGATCTAATCACTCCTTTTCGTTTTCAAGTAGAAGGGAAACTGATAGAACGTCGCATCGTCGGTGGGCTGCTTGGGCACTGGGCTGTCTGGACACAAAAGGCTGTCGAAATTCTCAAAAAATGTCAGCATGTCGCCGCATCAGAAACAGCGATTCCACTCTCTATACTCCACCGCAATACCGAAGTCACAGACTGCAATGCCGTGTTGTTTGACGTGGCCAATTGCTATCAGGGTTGTATACCCGGCATTCATGAAATCCTCAGACGTCAGGGACTGCTGGAAGGAATCTGGTGTTTAAACCCCAAAGAAAACCTCAGCCCTGGGCAGGCAGCAGAAATCGATAGAATTTATCAAGCCTATCCTCACCTGAATGATGATACTTTTGTAGCAGAACATCTCGATGATTGGCTTAGCGGGTAACTGTGTAACTCCTTTAAGTAAGTAGAAACTTTCTTTTCTGTCCGTGTCAGGATTCAGGTTAAATACGAGTGAGCCTGATTGTAAAATAGAAATAAACTTTAATCAAAGCTAATTCGATCATCCATAGCCCAAGTTTTAGGCCGGGGTTGACGATAATGATAAAACCGGTTAATTAACGCGTCTTCTCTCAATATAGACCTACCAAACCAAACAAATAATTGTAAACCATATCTGTATAAGCATTTACCGACGAAGGACCGTCAAAATGTTTGATGACAACACCACCAAAATTCTACAAGAGGCTATCAATGAAATGTTAGTCTGGGTAGGATTCGGAACTTTAGTTGGTTTAGCAGCGAAAGCCATTATGCCCGGTAAAGACCCAGGTGGGGCTGTGAGTACATTGCTAATGGGGATTGGTGGTAGTGTCGTTGGATGTGGCACATTGATGTTTTTCTGGGACGGTGCCCGAGTCACTCCAATCAGTACTGTTGGTTTTCTAGCCGCCACAGGTGGGGCGTTCGTTCTCTTATTCTTCTATCGCTTACTGGCAGGCTCCTTCTTTTCCGAAGCAGAAGATGGCGAACGCTGGTTACACCGCCGCCGACGTCGACGTCGCGCTCGTGGGCTTGTCGATGAAACCTATTAATTTTCGTTTATATTGTGTCTCCGCAAGCTAATCCTGATAAAACACTTTGGGTTTTTGGCAGTATTAATTTAGGTGTCCTTCACTTGCAAGCCATAAAACATTTGATTATAAACACTTAACTGTTAGGCCGAGTGGCGGAATTGGCAGACGCACGGGACTTAAAATCCCGGGTCCGTAAAGGGCGTGCGGGTTCGAGTCCCGCCTCGGCTATATACAGTGCATTTACAATGCCTCTTCTTAGACTCACTCATCTGACCGAAATCTGGTCTTCTTTTTCCAAAGCTAATCATAGTTGAATTAGACGCTCCTGTGTAATCTTACCCGTTTTTAAAACCCTATTTAAAGCGATTTTCACACTTGTACGACGTACAAATTGCGGTTTTTCTGTCATTCCGGAACAAATATAATGAAGAGATAAAAGATTCTATGATCGTTTCAGGAAAGAACAGTTCATGTTTTTACAAGCTAGATCAAAGCTGATCTTCATACTCGCTTTCTTCTGTTATGTATCTCTGCCATCACAAGTTTTTGGCATGACAAATAATCGAATGATTCAAAACAAGATTAACATCGATTCGCCCCCTATCTATTCGGTCTGCTCTCATAACACATTCTGTAGTTCCCAAGCACCTGATTGGATCTATACTGGCTGGATATGGAGTCGTAATTCGAGATCCACCAACCTTGCCCCCTACAGATGGTGTCCTGGAGAATCAACTGCTCATTTACCAGAACCTGAAGACCTCAAATACATCAGTGGTGACGCACTCATTCTTAGCCCACCGGATGCCGAGCTCTAAAATCAAACAGACGCGGCCATGTGATTCCATGCGCGTCGAGATTTTTGGTTGTCTTGCTTTGTAAAGAAAGCTGATCGCTGGTAGAGAATTTCGCCTATTTTCAAAAATGCGGGGTTTATCAATTGGTCTAGAATAGGCATAATAAAATATCTCTGTCCCAAAGTCTGATTGGTACTTCAGGCATACCCCAAAATCAGACCAGCTAAAAATGTAAATGAATTTCTTTGAATGAAATTCATTCTGCTTCGCTCATTAAACAGGGATAGCTAATGCGCATACAGCAACAGAGTTTCCGGCATCTTGGTGTAATCATAATTCTCACACTTCTTATTTTTCTCATGGACTTCCATGTATCATCAAATATAGCGACCCCGATCTTCTATACTGTGGTGATCGTCCTTGTCATTAGCTACCAGCGAAAATGGGCACTCTTACTTACTGCCAGTATTTGTTCGGCACTCACACTCTCTCGTACTTTTCCAGATTTAGGAGTCGAAGCTCCTCAGTTCACTTGGGAAAATCGCGCCATATCACTGTTCATGATCTGGCTAACTGCAATGAGTGGAATTATTTTTTTACGACAGTCTCGGTTCAAAAATGAGCTCCAGATTCAATTACGATCTTTTTTTGAAAGCTGCTCTCTAGCAGTTTCCATCACAGAACCCCCTCGAAAGTTTGATTGGTTAAATCATCAATTCAAAATGCTATCGGGTTCTGCAAATCAAGTACTTGACAATGTAACATTAAACGCAGAAATACAGAATCTTACCGCAAATAAAAGCAAAGTAAACTATCGGGAACTCGAGTGGCATTCAACACCTCTCATCAATGATGCAAACCAAGTTGTTGCAAATCTCTACTTGGGTATAGACATTATAGAATCAGGTTCTCCCCAAACTTCATTGAACACCAACTCAGTGAATCAGATTTCAGAGTCATTTCAAATCGATGCAAATTCCAAGCAGGATATCCCAGAAGAAAAACAGATAGAGCATGAACAGAAAGCAGTGCTGTGCCGAAGGCACAACATCCTTGACACTTTAATTATTTTTGTTGGAGTCTATTCAATTGATGGAATTATTCTTGAAGCCAATCAGTCGCTACTTGATGCAGTAAAACTAAAAAAATCAGACATAATTGGTAATTTTTTTTGGGAAACCGACTTGTGGTCCTACTCTGTTGAAGTACAACAACGATTAAAACAAGCAATGCATCGAGCAACAGCAGGAGAAACAGTCCGTTTTGATACACAAGTAAAATTGGCAGATGAAAAAAAGATGAGCCTTGATATCACATTCAGCCCGCTCTATAACGCTGAAGGTAAAGTCATACAAATCATCAGCTCAGCAGTTGATATTACAGATCGTTTGATCGCAGAAAAAGAAATCATTAAAAAAAATGAACAGCTTCAAACCATACTCAAAGCAATTCCTGACTTAATCTTTCACATAAAAAATAATGGTACAATTGCAGGCTACGAAAGTGGCGAAAACATAAATTTAATTCTGTCGCCTGAACAATTCCTTAATAAAAAAGTACAGGACATTTCACCTAAACATGTCGCTCAAAAATTTGAAGCGGCAATTCTGGAACTCAGTAAAACCAAGCAAACAACTTCTTTCGATTATCGATTGAAAGTCGATGAGCAAAACCGCTGGTTTCAAGCTCGTCTTCACCCCTACCTTGATGATGAAATCGTGGTCGTTATTCAAGATATCAATGATCAAAAAAACATTGATATTCAAACGAAAAATACACACGCCCGACTTTTTGAATCACAAAGACTAGCTCATGTTGGAAGCTGGGAATGGAATGTTCAAGACGATACTGTGTGGTGGTCAGAAGAAGTTTATCGTATTTTTGATTTAAATGAATCACAGTTTCAACCTAACTATGAAGCATTTCTTCAAATTGTTCATCCAGATGATCGAGAACTCGTTAATCAGGTTGTCACTAATACTCTGCAAAACGACTCTCCATTCAGTATTGAACATCGAATCATTCGGTCAGATGGAGAGGTACGGCATGTGTATGAGCAAGCTGCACTGAAAAAAAACACAGATGGAGAGACACTGCTTCTGTATGGGACTGTTCAAGATGTGACAGAAAGATATGAAGCAAATAGAATGGCACAGGAGTACCGTGATGAACTTGCTCACGCCTCACGCTTGGCAGTAATGGGAGAACTGGCTGCGGGCATATCACATGAGCTTAATCAACCACTGACCGCAATTTCCAACTATAGTTCTTCTATGAAAATTTTATTAGAAAAGGGTCAGGACGTAACTGAACTACTAAGTAAAATAGAAGCACAATCGTTGCGTTCAGGCGAAATTGTACGCAGATTAAAATTATTAGCTGGAAAGCGAAAACAACAACCATTTTTGTTTAACGTACATACCAGTATTCAAAGCGCACTTCAGTTAATCAATTACGAATTACGCTTAAGACAAATCCAAGTGAAGATCACATCTGATAAAAAATTTGCTACGGTCTATGCGGATCGTGTTCAGATTGAGCAAGTGCTCGTGAATTTATTTAAAAATGCGGCTGAAGCAATGGAAGATACAGGATTACCAAGAGTTTTAACTATTACGCTTTCATCTGCTGACGACTCTATGATTTTGATTTCTGTTACAGATACGGGAGAAGGTATTCCAGCTCAATTCGTAGATCGGCTTTTCACTCCATTTACAACAAGCAAAAAAGAAGGGCTTGGAATTGGTCTGTCTTTAAGTCGTTCTTTGATAGAAGCATCTGGTGGAAAAATGTGGTTTAGTCCGAACAAAAGAAGAGGTACCACTTTTTACATTTCTCTACCAGCATCTCAATCAAAAAAGGAATAGATCATAGCTAGAAATGGACCTTGTTCGTAATAGAACATGCTTCTCTGTGAGTATTAGAACCAGATCTTAAAACAGTTAAGACAGGCACCTGCTCTTTAGTTTGAAAGTATTATTCCTGCTTTTTGCGGTAAATAGCGATGCACTACTTCACGCAGCACTTCATATTTAATGGGCTTGCTTAGATATTCAGTACAGCCTGCGGCGAGACATTTTTCTCTGTCAGAAACGAGTGTATGAGCTGTAATAGCAATAATTGGTATCTGATTCTTTTGAGCTCTGAGTAACTGCGTTGCTTCGTATCCGTTCATCACTGGCATTTGCATGTCCATTAATATCACATGATAAAAATCCTTTTTTATAGTCGCTTCATGCACCAAATCAACCGCTTCTTTTCCGTTTGATGCTGTAACAACTTCCAAGCCCATTTTATTCAACATATAACTGAATAATTTTCGAATTTCTTTTGTGTCATCAACTAGTAGAATTTTAGCTTTCGCATCTTGGGAGACGTTTTTATTATCGTGATTGTATTCAACTCTCCTAACAGTGCCACGCGAGCAGAATTTTTGATTCGATATATTATTTTGTGTAGAAATATTTTTTTCGTCTGCATTGAGGGTAACTGTAAATACACTTCCTTGATTCACAGTTGATTGAACAGACAAATTTCCACCTAGTAATTGAACGAGCTTATGACTAAGAGTCAGCCCTACCCCTGTCCCTCCATAATTCCTTGAAGTGGAACTATCAACCTGAGCAAAAGGCTCGAAGATATATTTCAATTTTTCCTTAGGAATTCCAATCCCCGTGTCAGTCACGATATATTGCAACAGCCTATCATTTTTAGATCGGCTTAACATTCGAATCTCAAGATAAATGCTCCCAGCTTCAGTAAATTTTATGGCATTGCTCACTAGATTCATCAGAACCTGCTTCATCCTCAATGGATCAGATTGAATTGAGGAAGGAATCAAATCATGATATCTTGTGTAGAGATTAAGACCTTTTTGTGAGGCTTGCGATTCGAATTCATCAACGATTTCCTGCAAGATCTTCGTCGGGGAAAAGTCGACTTTCATAATCTCAAAATTTCCCATCTCGATCTTTGAAATATCAAGAATATCGTTAATCACCTGTAAAAGGTGTGATCCATTTTTTTGAATAATGTCGATAAACTCGAGATTATCTTTCGAATCAAGTTTTTCTTTTAATGCTTCAGAATACCCCAAGATAGCAGTCATTGGAGTGCGAACTTCATGACTCATGTTTGCTAAAAATTCACTTTTTGCCTGGTTGGCCTGTGCAACAACCTTCTGAGCTGACTTAAGTTCATGAATTTTTCTTTTGAGTTGTTTACGAGATTGCTTGAGCCGCTCTAAGTACTCACCTAATTTGTTTTTTGATTTCAAATGCTCAGTAATATCTCTGATAATACATATATAACGTTTCTGTCTATGAGAATCATCATCACGCCATACGGTTATCTCACAGGCAATGTAGGAACCTCCTTTATGGATTCCTTTGAATTGATGTGCATGACCAATCGAATTTTCATTTTCAGAACCGAGGCATTGCGCTAAAAACTGATCAAACTGTTTCAACTGGGATTCAGAAGCAAAAACACGGATATTTTCTCCCACGATTTCGTCTGGTTGCCACCCAAACACTCGAGAGACTGATTCACTGGCCATAAGTATTACACCCAATTCATCAATCGCTACTGACACATCTATACTAAATTTTAAAATCTGTCTCGCTAAGTAATTGTCAAATAATTTGACTTGGTGAGAAGTCATGTGAGGCCCTTTTAATCTACAGGAATCTTCTTTATTACACTTTCTCTCAGTCCTCCCTATTAAGCACATCGTTCACGTTACAAGATCAACACTTGGCCATGTAGCCAGCAGAATTATCGACTTTCTAAACGTGTTTATAACATAGGGAAATCTCCCCAAAAAACATGGAGGGTAATCACTCACGGTGTGGATAGACGATGAGTTCGAAATTGCTTCGCGCAATGTGCCCTTAAGCTTTAGCTTGAAATAGTTTAAGAAGAAATCAAGTAGTCTGTGTAAAAACAGACAGGCTATTCATCGTTGAATTGAATTTGAGGGGACTCTTGAAGTGTGAATACGAGGGCTAGTTTTTTTAAAATTTTGATGTGCAAACACAGAAATACTATAAACCTGATTCTAAGGATTACACTAACTATGAATCATTATCAGTTTTCGAATACCCCGGCAGGTCTTTAATCTTGTACAAGATATGTACAATATCAGTGGCACTTGAAATCCCTAATTTGTTTAACACATTCGCTTTATGCTTTTCCATAGTCCGGTAGCTGATCGACATAGAGCTTGCAATTTGCTTACCAGAATGACCCTCAGCAATTAAATGAAATACCTGCTTCTCTCTGCGAGTTAAACCATTATACAAATGCAGGTGAACTCTACCATTATTTTCCGAATCGTCTTCATCAGTATTCAAAAGTGATTTAGCGTATTCAATGGCTTTGATACATTTTTCTTTCTCGAAAGGTTTTTCAAGATAATCGCAGGCTCCCTGTTTTACTGCGGAAACCGCTTTTTCAATATCACCATATGCACTCATCATAATTAAAGGAAAATGAATGTTTTGCTTTTTAAATAGCTCCATTGCTTCAATACCAGAAATTTCAGGCATAATCAGGTCGATTAGGATACAACCTGTAAACACGACTTCTTTCGATTCCAAAAATGAACGAACACTGTCAAAAGTTTTGACTTGATAACCTGAAGTGTTTAGTAGAAATGCAATAGAATCCAGGACATCTGGATCATCATCAATTACATAAACAACAAAATCGTTCATTCGGACCTCAATAAAATGTTATTTTGCACAGAGTATTAGTGTTAGTTCACATACACACAATTCGAAAATTCAGAATACTCTTTATTTTATAGATAATATCTCTATAAAAAAATTGAAAACTTTGTGTCGCAAATTAATTCTACTTGGTTGTAGCAACTGAGCCATTTTGAGGGGAGCCAACGAAAATTAAAAACTTTGACGTTGTCTTTGGTTTCAACAATCAATTATATCAGTCACTCTATTTTGTAAGATTCTAAGATGAACTAAGTATGATTGAGAGAGGGTATTTGATGTTACTTTGACCAGAAAATTCTTAGTGAAATCGCTTGTTAAGCACTTCATCAAGAAAAATATAACACCGTTTTCTGGTACGTTTCAGTATCTGCGAAGGGGAATAATACAGATACTATGATGCACAGCAGCATCCAATAAATGAGATCGCTGATTTTTTCAAAATACTATGAGAAGTGATTCATAGAATGATTGATCAGTGCACTTATTTTATTTTTCAAAAATATGTAAGCGAATATGCCATATTTCAAAAAATTTCAATAAAGTGATGCTTTATATAATCACATAATTTAAACCAAACAAACTACTAAAAATGTTTTTTAGCAATCGTAAGAAAATGTAAAGCTAATCACGACTAATACGATTCGGTTTCAACCACTATAAAACCATAGCATCTAACTCCACCTGTAATACCCAAATATACCATACTATTCAATATTGAGGTAAATACTCCACCCTAAATTGGGTAATATCCCCTATTTTTATTTTGATATCAGAAGGCGATAGAAGAATATGTGTAAGACCCCAAATCAAATAGCAAGATGCGCATGCTTTTAGATTCACGACAGGGTGAGATTATGAAAATACTGATTGTCGACGAAATTGGATTCATACGTCAAAGTTTGAATCAGAAATTGTCTTACCATGGTTTCGGTACATTGACCGCTGAAAGCGGGGAAGAAGCGCTCGCTATACTGAACTCAGATTTTTCAATCGACACAGTAATTACCAGCCTTTTTCTACCTTCGATGAATGCAATCGACCTCTATAAAGAAGCTTCAAAAATAGAGCGGTTTGATGATGAAGGAGTTAGCCCACCGCTACATTTTTACCTGACTGTTACAAGAGAACATGGTACATCATCCCCTAAGATGAAAGGCTTAACACGAGAAGCACTTGCACTTGGTTTTAGAGATCTCTTTGTAAAACCAATCGATACAGAAATGCTAGTGAGTAAATTAATGAACTCTATGCCAGACTCTGAAGTTGAAAAGCATCAAAGTAAAATCGATGAACTAGAACTCACAAGCAACTCATCCACAAATGATAAAAAAACAAAAAATCGAATTGATGGATTGGTTGTCGTACAAAATAGTTTACACGCTTTGAAAAAAGAGATGTGTCACTCAATAGACGTTCTTTTAGACGAAGTCGCCAAGAGTGTTAGTGAATAACGCCTCTCGATTCTAATCATTAAACATGCTTTAGTTTGATTTACTACGTCATAGTTTGTTACTTAAAACAGATAATCAGGACTCCGTTTACTGAGTATGGAATCTAGATAACTGCCAACACTAAGTTATGGCTTTTGTCGCAAAGGTGGTTGACTTACTAAATCACGCAATACTTCTCGGACTCGTATCGCCTGAACCATGTTCATTTTCAAGAAACGATCACGGCCCCCCCTTTCTGATCGAAATTTTGTAAATCCATCATCTGAAACAGTTACTCGCCCGGATTTTGATAGGTTAAAGTAGTTCTCTTGCGGACGAATCGCATAAAGAACACTCGTCAAATCCCAACAGGGCCGATCATGTTCAGGACCACTATGTAATAAATAGGCTTCACGGACGATGTGATGTTTCATATAGTTAAAATCTCTCGCGATACTCTCCCGTGGATAAGGGGCAGCTACACCAATTTCAAAGCCACTCCAAATAACAGGGACCTCTTCAGGCCATAATTTTGCAAATCGTTGCATCGAGTGAATCCCATTACGAACATTTGCTTCAAGATAGCGTTCGTTGCCGTTAATGGACTCAAACGCCCCCGCCATTACTGAGACCAGCCGTACTTTACTACGGATCAATTCCACACCGGTGAGTGGACTGAATTCATCTGGTTTGGATTCTATAAGATCAGCCAGATTTGCTGCTAATCCTACCTGAATAATCACCACCGATTGATTTTTTTCCAAGGCGAGTGTCTTCCTCAGCAATTTAACAGCATTAGGAAGATCCTTGTTAGATTTGACATTATGTGGATAACGCAGCTGATTGTTATCTCTCTTATGAATCAAATTTAAATATTTGCTTTGACGATGTTGAGCTTGAAGTGTAACACCAATCGGAATCTCATTCCTCCCATAAAAAGTATTTACAGCATCGGTAAATGGCCCCGTCAGAGGATTAATCTTTGAAATCGTCACTGCCAACAACTCGCACTCTCTTCGATCTGCCAGAGTATGAATCATTGCTAATGCAAGAACATCATCCACATCACCTGAAATATCTGTATCGAAAATAACGCGGACAGGCTCGGCAGAATTAACAAATTTTGCCGTCATCAGAATATAAAAACTTACAAGCATTAAATTCTTCATCAATGTCATAGCGGTTCTTTTCTCTTAGAGAGCTCTATCATAAGGCTTAGAATGTCAAAGATCATTATGTGAAGACTACAAGTAGGCACTCACTTTTTCTGTTTTTGTCTTACGCGGTTTTCCATGATACGCTGCAATTTACGTTGCTCTGCTGCCATTGCTGTATCTGAAACTTTAGCTGGTTTAATTGAAGATCGATCTAATTTTTCATCTTTCGGAATCGCCCTCATTTTGACTCCTCGATACCAAACCGGGTCACCATGATCTTGCAGAGATAAGTTTGCTCCCCGATCAGCAAGGTTTCCTCCTCGATTCGCCAGGAGCTCGACCTGCCATGCGTAACGAGGATCAGTGTAATCCAAGTCGATGACTTTCTCACCATTCAACCAATGTTGAATAACAGTTCCTTTACACTTAATCCGCCCTTTGTTCCACTGCCCTACCGGTCTTGTGGCGTCATGGGAAGGCGGCATACAAAAATAAATAGAGGCGGCACTAGTACGTGGATTTTTACCATCTGGATGCTTCGCATTATCAAGGATCTGATACTCATATTGCCCGGGACGATAATAGACACCGCTATTACTACCATCAGCCACTTTCCACTCAAACTTCAATTCAAAATCATCAGGTACTGGCATAGCTTGATAGACAAGGCTCCCTCCTTTTCCAGCGCGAGTAATCACTCCTTCTTCCACTTTCCAATTACCGCTGTGCTTCCACCCATTCAAATTCATTCCATCAAATATCAACTTAAAACCTTGCTGTTGCTCCTGTTTTGTCAATTGATTGGGATTAGCAGCGCAACCAATTTGACAGAAACAAAAACTTACGAACCAGGCAACCATTAAAGGTATTCTCATTTTTATATTTCCTTAAAGTCGTCTTATCGATAATTAATGATGCGTCAACGCTTAAAATATGATGTAGCTTTAATCAGTGATTTGGTTAAGCATCATCATAGTCTGTTTCTCAATTTTTTTCGAAGCATCTGTTTCCAGATAACTCCAGCCAGAACGCCAGGTTTCATAACCCTGTAAAACATGCTGCTCTGGTGTAGGCAAATATCCGTTATAACCATTGGCCAGACCAATAATAAAGGTTGGCTTAAGCGAACTCTTCTGTTTGATCTCCAGACCAATTTCTACAAATACTTCGCAGGGAATTGCCACAATCCCCACCTCACCAATTCGCAAAACCTGAAGTTTGATATTCACATTATCAGGACCTCGATCTATACGAATTGTCTCCTGGGCATAGACTTCATTTGTAGTTAGCCTTTGGGGATCTTCCGCTTTAGATAGAAGTTTGCTGGCATATGTCACTTCCTCTCGAGTCGGTTTTCGGATTGCCAGGTCAATTGTTCGCTCCTGCATCTGTAATGAAACATCGCTGCGATACGTGAGACCTTTGACAGCCTGATATGCACGGTCGGCAATGATCGATGCAACCGCAATTACCCGCTCAAATGCAGGCACTCGAGGCTGTGGTTCTTTAAAATTATAGTTATTGATATCACCACTGGTCCCATTGGACATAATTCCAATAAACGTATCATCTCCACCGAGTCGTTTTTTTATCTGTCTTGCAAACTCACCAAAGTAATCTGCCGAAAGTTGATTAGGAGGAATACCGCCTACATAATGTAATGAATAATTGGCTAAAAGTGCCAGTGGACGCCCATCTGCATGTTGTACCGAGAGGATTGCAATCTCAGGATCGATTGGGCCTGCTGGTTTAATCAACAGGTCACTTCCCCTGGGAGGGTTCGTCCGCACCTTGTCAGTTTTTTTTCCAAACGGATTAGGTTGAAGTCCCTCCGCTCTCACATACCAACGACGGTTATTCACTTCTCCAGGTTCTTGAGCCGAAGTCCAAGCGATTTTAGCAGGTGCAAGTCGCGCATGGGCGTCGATAATTGCTCGAGCAATACTTTCGGTTAGAAATTGTACATATTCCGGATTTGGATTACATTGTGCTAGTGGTACTGAAGTGGGCGCAGTATGTGTATGTGTTGCAGATGTCAGCATGTGACTGGTCGGAATACCTGTTTTCAACGATGCTTCTTTTTTGGCAGCATCGAAAATATCACGTGAAATCAAACAAATATCACACACTACAAACGCAATACTGGTTTGCCTATTTCTCAACACCAGAGCACGTGCATGCAGGGGATCATGAGCCGATTTTGCCTGGCGATCTTGAAAACTTCCAGTCATAGAAACCGGAAAGTTCCGAGGATTAATATTTACTTTTGCAGATCCTGCCCGAAGTGAATTCCCAGTATTCTCTGCTGCATTCAAGTTCAAAGGTAATAAGAAAATCAGCAGTATCATTAGTCGAAACATTAAGCAGTCTCCTAATTGTGAACTCTTCGCATTTTATATTTTTTCAGGTTGTGATGTAGCCGTTTGATCCATCTCTTTTTTCCAGAGATTAAGTGCCTTCTTCATTTGTTGTACTCGCTCAGGATACTGTTTCGCCAGATTTTTTGTTTCAGAGAGATCTGTTTGAAGGTCGAACAATTCGACAGGTGTTTGACGGTTCTGATTCAACACAAGCTTCCATTCCCCTTGTCTGACTGCATAACGTTCACGGTAGTCCCAAAATATTTTTCGTGGCTCTAATCGTTGCTGTTTGGTCAATAAATTTACCAGACTTACACCGTCTAATTGATGAGAAGCGGGGACAGTCGTTTGTGCCAACTCTAATATTGTAGGCATCAGATCAATACTAATCACAGTTTCGTCACAAACACTTCCCGCTGGGATATGGTCAGGCCAAAAAGCAATCCCGGGAACACGATGCCCCCCTTCCCACACACTACCTTTGAACCCGCGTAATTTTCCATTAGATCCTTTGTTATTTGCACCATTATCAGACAGAAAGAATACAAAAGTATTATCCGTCAAATCCAATTCTTCCAGCACTGACATTACCTTACCAATTCCTCTGTCCATTTCTGTGTTCATTTCTCGGTAGGCATTGGTAATGTCTTTTCGTTTGGCTGATTTGATATCTCCAACTCCTTCTTTTCGTATGGGCTTATCATTTGGTCCCTGATAGGGATAATGTACTGCTTCATGGGCAATATAAATAAAAAATGGTTCGTCCTTTTGTTGACGGATAAAATCAACCGCATGATCTGTAATCAAGTGGGTCACATATCCCTGCTCAGATCGATTCAATTTCGCATTGTGCCACCAGTCAAAGACACCCGTTCCATCCAGATGCGCAAAGTAATCTACATTTCCGCTCACATAACCCACAAATTTTTCGAAGCCACGGAAAGTAGGATTATACTGCCTCTGATAACCTAAGTGCCATTTACCAAACATGCCCGTTCGATAGCCAGCCGCCTGTAAACATTGCCCCAAAGTGACTTCATTTTTTTGCAGTCCATGATGTCGATTTTTATTAGGATCCGCATACACCACTCCATCAATACCAGCCCGTTGCTGATAACGGCCCGTTAAGAGACCAGCACGCGTAGGACTGCAAACAGTTCCACTCGAATGAAAATCTGTAAATCGCATACCTTCGGCTGCCAGACGATCAATATTAGGAGTTTGACAATTGACACTGCCGTAACAACTTAAATCTCCATACCCCAAATCGTCTGCCATAATGAGCACAATATTCGGTTTAACTGCTCTCTCCTCTGCTTTTGTCAGAAGTGGAAAGAAGAAAAAGCAGAGCATAATAGCCACGAGATATTTCATAATAAATGTGCCTTTATAATACAGTATGCCTACTGGAATAAAATGATTCATCTTAAGCGAAGAAGACATTTCAGCCTTACTATATGCTCATTAGACTACAGTCAATGACACAAAGCAATCATGCTTGGAAAAGCGAAGAACGTTAAGGAGGAATTATTTGCAGATAGTCCAGTCTCAGTCATTCACTTGAATCCAGACTGATCGGATGAAAAGATTTATCGCGCCGTTCCGCTGGAGCTTTAGGCAAACAGTTCACGCATGATGCGGCCATGTGGAACCAGCATCGTTGGACGTCCGGTATTGGTATAGTATTCCATAAGCGGATCGATACCCAAAGCGTGATAAACGGTTGCGGCGATATCATCTGGTTTAATATTTGTTTTATCATCAGGCGCATCACCGGCTTTATTCGTGCCACCAATAAATTGTCCAGGCTTAATCCCTCCGCCTGTCATTAAACACCAATTCGCGCGAGGATAATGATCACGCCCCGCGTTCACATTAATTTTGGGAGTACGACCAAATTCCCCCATAATGACAACCAGCGTCCTCTCCAATAATCCCTTTTGCTTTAACATTTCCAAACCGGCTGTGATCCCCACATCGAGGGGCGGCAACAATCTTCGATGACCAGTAAAATTTTCGGTGTGTGTGTCCCAGCCTTGGTACGTTGCCGTTACAAAGGGAACACCATATTCAATCAAACGACAGCCAAGAAATACGGATTGACTGAACTCATCAGTACCAAATAACCCACGGATCTTTGATGATTCCCGCTCAACATCAAAGGCTGCACGCGCTCGTTTTGATGTTATCATATTATAGGCTTGAGACCCAAATTTATCTAACGCTTCCAATAATTGACTCTCAGTAGAGTCCTCTTTAAATCGACGGTCTAACTTGCTGAGCAACTGCTGTCGCTGATTTACTTTCTCAATTGTTAAACCGTCGGGCAAAGAAATACCTCTTACTTGAAATGGTTGTCCCGGACGGGGAACGGTATTCGTTTTGAACGGAGCATACGCATCCCCCATATAACCGGCATTCCACTCTGTTTTGGGTATTGCTACATATCCTGGTAAATCAGGTTTACTCGAAATCTCTTTACTGACTACAGATCCCAAAGAGGGATAAATCAAAGCAGGTACGGGACGATTACCAGTCGAAATCCAGGATTGGCCTTGTGGATGGGCTCCCGCGGAATGTGAAATCCCACGAATCAACGTAAATTGATCAGCCATTGCTGCATACTTTGGCATATATTCACATACGCTGTGCCCGGGAATACAAGTTTGAATCGACTTAAACTCACCTTGTGTTTCGACGGGAGCTTCCGGTTTTCTATCAAGTGTATCGAGGTGAGAAACTCCCCCTGCAAGATTCAAAAATAAGACTGAATCCGCTTTCGAGGATTTCTTTCCAGTCATTTCCGCATTCAATGCTGACAGATTGAGGAAATTAGAAAGTGAAAGCCCAAGGCCACCCAGAAACCCCGCTTGTAACACATTCCGTCTCGTGATTTTGTCGCAGTGGTTCATTTGATCTTCCTCAGTGAAAATAGTTTTAAAAATTCACCCAACCGCTAATTTAATGATTAGTAATAAATTCCTGTGTATTCAATAGCGCCCACATTAAATCATGCATACCCTCATGCAGCGTCTTTGTCGACTTTAAGTGAAGTTGGCTTTCTTTCATTTCTATCTCATCAGGAAGTCGAGAAAGCGTTCTTAAATAGGCTTCTGAAACGAGAGCATCTAAGTCAGCCTGCTCAGAACTTCGTTTTTTCAATTCACTCAGCCAACCATTGGATCGAGTTAAATGACTCAACATTTCTTCATCGTTACGCACATACAATGACTGCAACAGTGTTGGTTCATTCTGTCGTTCACAGTCACAGTTCGTTGTTCGTAACGGTTTTCCGAAAACTAACAGTGAAAAGTCAATGGCCCTGGCCTGATAAGACCTTGGGTGTTGTGAAATTTTTCGTTGATCCATTTTACTGGAAAACTGGCTTGCCATCTTTTGATCTGCTGTCGCTTTTAGAATCGCATCAATGGCAACTTCCGCGGGCAAACGCCTCAAAACGGCATGACTGAAATTACGAGTGTCTTTGCGATTCGTATCATTAGGGCGCCAGCTCAATTGATAAGTTCGACTATTAGTAATCGTACGATGCAGCCATTTCATATCATACCCACTATCTACAAATCCCTTGACCAGATAATCCAGCAATGCCTTATTGCTAGGTGGATTCGCTTGATTCAAATCATCAGGAGGATTAATAATGCCCACATTGAAATAATGAGCCCAAATGCGATTTACAAACGCTTTCGCAAAATAACGGTTTGGTTCATTCAACATCCAATGCATCAATAATAGACGCGGATCAGAATTTTTGCTGATATCAATCTTCTGGCCTCCAAGCAATTTCGCAATTTGCTGATCACCCTTGGCTGCTTCGATGTAGACTTCTCTCCAGGGAATGGGACGTCCTTCTGCTGCGATCCGTAAATAACTCTGCCTCCGTAATGCAGCGGTATTCAATTTGACAGGAACCCCCAACATATTACGTGTCTGTTCATGCAAGACTTTTGCATCGGCAGGAGTACCAAATTTAATCCGTGTAAAAAACTCGGTAAAAAGTTGAAAGTCTTGTTTCGACCATTCATCAAACGGATGTTTGTGACATTGAGCACAATCAAGGCGCATTCCCAGGAAGGTGTAACCGAAAGCTAATGCCTTATCTGAGGGAACTGACATATTACTCCGCGCCCAGTAATGAGGCATACTGTTATCAAGTGCCGTGAAGTCCTTTCGATCTTTGACACTCGTGAATTCACTCTGCCTAACCATGAATTCATCATAGGTTTCCCCCGGTAAACGACTTGTGCCTAAAATGATACCCGAAACGATTTGATCCCATCCAATATTGTCTTCAACACGACGCTTGATCCAGGCATTCCATTGACTGACCACAGGCTGAGCCATTTCAGTCCCACCCAGATAGCCCGCATTACTCCCTGTTAGGTCACAGAGTTTCATACTCCACCAGGCAACGTAAGCAGGTTGCTTGAGCAATTCCTCAATCTTTTGACTGCGTTTGTCAGGTGTCTTATCGTTAAGAAACTCTCGAATCTCATCTGGTGAAGGCAAGGTGGCTGTGATATCAAGACTGACTCGTCGCAAAAATTCATCATCAGTGCACAAGCCTGATGGTTGGATGCCCAGTTTTTTCAGTTTGTTGACTACATGTCGATCAATCTCAGTTGGCGTCGGAACAACGGGGTAATCATTTTTTTGCTTTTTCTCAACAGGTAATATGACCTGAGTCGAAAATATCCCATTGTCATAATAGGAAATCACATAGGTATCGCCGGTCCCTTTGGCATGGATTTTCCCTTCAGCTGTTACCTCGGCGACGCTATCATCTTTTGACTCGAATCGTGTCAAACAAGTCACATCTTCCCGCGTACCATCTGACCAGACTGCAATCGCCTTAATCGAAGTCATCTCCCCTTTTTTCGAAAACACAACTTGTTTGGGCGTTACATCCAAGCGTACAAACTGGGGAGCATTTTCGACTACAGATTTCGCACCACTGGCAATCCACTCACGCAACAGTTTTTGTTCCCAGCCACCAGGTGGTAAACGAAGTCCTCCTTCGTGTTCATCTTCAGAGGTTGGTTTATTCAGGATCAAACTTTGGTCTGGTACTTTTTTATCAATACGTTTTAGCAAATTATCGTGATCCAATTTAAAGTCATATCCAAACATCGATAGTTGAAATCCACCACGCCCTTGAAATGAGCCATGACAATTGCGGCTATTGCAACCCAATCTGCCTAACAGTGGAATGACATGCCTTTGAAAACCAAGCTGCAGTGTTTCATTCGCGCGAATCCGATCCTGAATCGGGCTCAATATCGGTTTCAGATTCAGAGATTCCGATTTCATGAACACAAGGGAAGAAGTTTCATCTTTTATTGCAGTAGAGACATCAGAAAAGACATTGGTCTTTGCTAAGCTTCTCGTGAGTTGATTGATCGAATCACCAGGGATTCCTGTGTGTTTCAACTCCAAGCCTTTCAACTTAGGCATTTTGACAAGTGTTTGCACACACTGCTTGTCTAGCACGTTTCGATTCAGAACCAAATATTCAAGTTGTGGTAAGTCAGTAAGCTTAGCAAGCTGCTTTCCTTTGACTCGCGTGCGAGCGAGATACAATGTTTTCAGTTTTTTCAGTTTTGCTAAAATTCCGAAACCTGCATCACTCACTTTCGTCCCGGAAAGCAAGAGTACTTCAAGATTCTTTAAACCGGTGAGGTGTTTCAAACCTGCATCGGTAATATTCGTATTTTTCAAAGAAAGTACTTTGAGTTGATCAAGTTGTGAAAGGTGAACCAATCCCTCATCAGAAATTTTTGTATTATTGAGATCAAGCCGTTCCAATTTGTTGAGTTGCTTTAGGTATGAGAGTCCATGATCACCAACTGCAGATTCGGAAAGCATCAGGGTGTCGAGATTGGTCAGATGCTGAATGTGTGACAGCCCTTCATCGCCAATGTGGGGACAGATAATAGCAAGATAATCTAGCTTTCGAAATTGCTCGAGATGCTCCAACACTTCAAGTTTTACATGTGGTTTACTCAAACGTACAAGTCGTACAGCGCCGTCTTTATTCTTCTGTAGATTTGTATAAAAACCACGTAGCCCTTCAACTGCGATCTGCTCGGGTGTCTTTGCAGTGATTGGCTCATCAACCTCAACTGCATAAGTTTGGTGAAAGCAAAGGACCAAGAAAAGAATTACTACAGTGGTTGAATGTCGCGGTAAATGCATCGATAACCTCATGTGGAATGATTTCAAATATGCATTTTGGTAGGTCATTACATAAACACACTCTAATATGTCTACTATATATAAGCAATGTTAAAAAAAACGGTTCTGAGAAATTTAAAAAGTTCCATACCAGAACCGATCATAAAATAGACACTTAGGTCTTTTTATTGTGCCGTCCAACCGCCATCAATTGTCCAACAGGCACCTGTAACAGATTTTGCTAAATCCGAGCAGAGATATCTGACTATTTCTACAACTTCAACAGGTTCAATCATCTTGCCTGTTGCCGATGCTTTCAGAAAGACTTGGCTTTCGACCTCTTCGCTACTAATCCCTAGTGCTTCCGCCTGTGATTCAATCTGTTTCTCAACGAGAGGCGTACGAACATACGCGGGACAAACCACGTTTGCTGTAATCTGGTATGGCCCACCTTCCAGAGCAGTGGATTTCGTCAAGCCGACTATTCCATGTTTTGCAGCAGTGTAACCGGCTTTATTGAGCGAAGCCACATGCGAATGAATGGAACCCATATTAATAATGCGTCCCCATTGTTTTCGTTTCATGCCGGGAAAAACATATTTAGTGAGTAGGAAAGGAGCCGTTAACATGACTTGCATCATTTTTTCCCAGACACTCTCTGGGAAATCTTCTACGGACGAGATATGTTGAAAGCCAGCATTATTGACTAGTATATCCACGGCCCCAAATTTTTGTATTGCTCGATCTACTAATGCCTGACAATCTGCCTGGTCAGACAAGTCGGTAGGAATATATGAAACTTTTTGAATGGAATTAGAAAGTTCTGCTAGAAATTTGGGTTCATTCAAATCAGCAATCACTAAATGACAGCCATCATTATAAAGCGTCTTCGCAATTTCAGCACCGATGCCACTGGCAGCTCCCGTGATCAAGGCTGTTTTTGGTAGTGACATCGGCTTACTCCTCACTTAACACTTGTTGAATTTTGGCCAGCTTCTGGTCTCTCCAGGCCGTCCATTCGCTACGGTTTTTCTGTTCGAGATATGCTTGCGTTCCTGCGACTGCTTTTTGTTTCACTGCTTCGGGAATCGTTGTCCAGTCTTGCATATCTTTCCAGTACTCTTCGAATGAAGCACCAATTGTATCGAAAAATTTCTGATAGCCACCTTCACCACCACCGAGTTCATAGATTAGATGCTGCCCCATCATTGCCCATCTCAGGCCTGGTCCCTGACACAATGCCGCATCGATGTCTTCGGCACTTGCAACCCCCTCATCCAGTAATGCTAGAGACTCCCTCCAGATAGCCGCCGCCAAACGATTGGCAATGTGTCCCGGAACTTCTTTGTTCAAAACAACCGGATGTTTACCCAATTGAACAAAAAATGTTTTGACTGAATCAACAATAGAATTCGCGGTCTGTTCACCGGGGACCAACTCGACAAGTGGAATCAGATGCGGAGGGTTAAAGGGGTGTGCAATTAACGCACGAGCAGGGTGCTTCATCACCGACTGCATACGTGTCATTAAAAGGCCTGAAGAGCTACTGGCCAGGATTGAAGTTTCTGGAGCATATTGTTCGAATTCACGGTAGACATCGGCCTTAATCGCATAATCTTCAATCACGGATTCCTGAACGTAGTCCACATCAGTCAACAATGCTTTCACTGAAGCTACTGTTTGCAGATTTTGTTGACCTGTTTTTGCCGCTTTCGACGTCAACATCTTCAGATTGACAAGACGTTGCAGATTATCATTGGCAATTTGAAGTGCATTTTCTTTCACTTCCGAATTTACGTCGTAGATACGGACCTTGAGACCTTTCGCGGCAAAAAAAGAGGCCCAACTCGCGCCAATTAATCCTGCACCCAGAATTCCAATTTCGTGCATGAGATTTGCTCTCTATTAAATTTCGCTGACTAAGTTCCTGCCGACTCAAATAACATCGCAATACCCATCCCACCTCCAATACAAAGAGAAGCGATACCGCGCTGCGATTTCCGTTTATGCATTTCATGAAGCAAGGTCACCGCGATCCGAGCCCCACTGGCCCCCAGCGGATGCCCTAATGCAATCGCCCCGCCATTCACATTCACACGATCACCATTCCAATCAAGCGTTTTTCCTACAGCGAGAGTTTGTGCAGCAAACGCTTCGTTGATCTCCAGCAAGTCAATTTCAGATAAATTGAGTTTTTCCTCTTTCAACAATTGCTGTATCGCATACACAGGTCCCATACCCATAAATTGAGGATCAAGGCCTACATTTGAAAATGCACGAATCCAAGCCAGCGGTTTCAAGCTTCGTTCTTTCACGAAACTTTCATCCGCAATCAGTAATACGGCCGCGCCATCATTCACACCAGAGGCATTCGCGGCGGTCACCGTTCCCTCTGATTTAAATGAAGGACGTAAACCCGAAATCGTTTCATAATTTGTTTCTTTACGTGGATGTTCATCAACTGTAATCATTTCTGGCCCTGCTTTCCTTTTAGGAACAGAAACGCCCACAATCTCATCCTCAAATTTTCCATCAACTAACGCGGCCTGGTATCGTTGCTGACTTTGAACGGCATAGCGATCCTGTTTCTCACGCGCTATTTCATATTCCTCAGCTAAATTCTCAGCCGTGATCCCCATATGACAATCATAAAATGCATCCCACAAAGCATCTTGGATCATAGAATCAACTAATTGCTGATTTCCCATTTTGAACCCGGTACGTGCACCTCGAAGAAGATAGGGTGTATTGCTCATACTCTCCATGCCTCCTGCCATCACGACTCGGGATTTACCACACAAAATCGCTTGCATTCCCAGCGCCACTGATTTTAAACCCGAACCACATACCATATTTACAGTCGTTGCCGGGACGTTATATGGTAGTCCGGCATGAATGGCCACCTGACGCGCCGGATTCATTCCACATCCAGCAGTAAAGACTTGCCCCAGAAAAACTTCATCAATTTGATCTCCAGACAGGCCAGTCCGATTGAGCACTTCTTTGGCGGCTACCGTACCTAGTTGTACTGCAGATAGATCTTTGAATGCACCGTTAAATGTACCAATGGGCGTTCTAACTGCACTTAAAACGGCAACTCTATTTTGTCCTGGCTGACTCATGTATCTGCACCCTGATATAAATCTCTTAACTTCCGACGCATCACTTTATTGGATGCGGTTCGCGGCAATTGTGCAATCTCACGTACCGCATGAATTTTAAATAGCGGGTTAAGTTGCATGCGAATTAACTGCTGCATTTCTTTCAGTAACTGATCTACAACCAATTCCGTTCCTGCATTGATCACTACAAATATGACTAACTGGCTTGGACCACCGCCCTTCGGTGGAACAGCGATAGCCGCAACCTCGACAACTTCTTTTATTTGACTTAGAAGTTCTTCAATTTGCACGGAGCTGACTTTGATACCCCCTAAATTCATCGCATCGTCAATGCGTCCCTGTGCCCGATAATAACCACATGGTAGCGCTTCGATCTGATCACCGTGCCTTCGAAGAACTTGCTGCTCTGGTCCAGGCGTGATATCGGCAAAGTAGACTTCATGATGATTGCGATTGATCAGACGTGTAGATAATCCAATGACAGGAGGTTCAAAGAAAACTTCTCCGTTTGTCGTTTTATTCCCAGATTCGTCTAACAACAACCAGGAAAAACCAACAGCAGGACAAGAGAAGAATCCAGGAACTCCAGGTTTTAAAACCGTGCCGGTTATATAGCCCCCTCCTGTTTCTGTACCACCACAATATTCAATCACCGGACGATAACCGGCGCGGGACATCAGCCATAACATATCATCGGGGTTGGAACATTCTCCCGTCGAACTGAAAACCTTTATCTGAGACCAATCAAGGCCTGATACACAATCCTGATTACGCCAGACAGAAACAATGCTGGGAACCAATCCTAACATGGTCACGTTCGCATTCTGTACAAATTCACAAAACTCGCGACTCGTTGGAACTGCATCAGTCAGAGCAATTGCCGCGTCATTAATTAATGAAGCATAGACTAGCCAGGGCCCCATCATCCAACCCAAATTCGTCGGCCAGCAAACGACATCACCGGTATGAATATCATGATGCAGAAATCCATCTCCTGCTGACTTGATCGGCGTAGTTTGATCCCAGGGAATCCCTTTAGGACTACCCGTTGTTCCTGAGGAAAATAGAATCGTTGTATCATCATTTGGATTTCGAGCAACGTACGATAACTCTGTGTTATTGGACAAAAAATTAATCCATTGTCGATCAATGGATCTCAGTGAAATCTGTAGAGACTCCCCCTCCGGCAGTACAACTGCCGATAATTTTCTATTGAGTCCTAACTTAGAATAAAGTGGGAGCTGTTTACCGTTACGAGATATCACATCTTGTATAAAGATGAGACAGGGCTCAGTCATCTTGAGCCGCACTTCCATTTCCTCGGCTGAAAAGCTGTCGGCAATCGTCACGACAACACAACCAGCCGCGATGATTCCCAAAAATATCGCAACCGATTCAGGCGTCATCGGCATCATCACCGCCACTCGTTTTCCAGGATGGACTCCGACCTCCTTCAGTCCATTGGCTACCCGAGCAGTCAGGTTTTTCAATTCCTGGTAGCTGAGATGTTGTATTTCCCGATTCTGTTTCTGAAAAATAATTGCTGCCTGCTCTGATTTGTCTCTAAAACAACTTTCGACAATATTCAACTTTGCTTCAGTCAGCCAATCTACATTTTCGACACCAGCACATAGATTTATGATTTGGTCTGGCTGTTGAATGAATTGAATGCGAAGCGATTCAATTAGTTTCCGGGTAAATGCCTCTCGATTCTGAATTGACCATTCGTGTAACTCTTCCATGCTGCACAAATCTAAATCACGCAACCATAGGGCCAGATGTGAATGAGACAATTCAGAATCCCCGGGAAACCAAGCCGGAGCGGGAAGCCCTTGTTCAATTCGCTTCTGAAAGACTAGTTGATATAAGTAACGATGTATTGAAAATGGGATCTCTGGTGTAAGAACTTGTATTGTCAGTTGCTGCCAGATCTCAGTATCTTCTTTAATAGAAATGTTTTTGAGTGTATTTACCAGACTCTGTGCTTCGGCAGAAGTCAGTCCAAGCTCAATAAATACATTTAATATATCGACGGGGAGATCCATTGTTTGTCCCATTGTCAATTTGGGGAACTCGATATTTGGCTAAATCTAAAACTCTACCTTCTTCGATATCAATTCGCCAGTTCAAGCCTGTTCTACGTAAAACCAAACTTAAAATAGAGTTGCGAACCGTCTCGATTTTCAATTAATCTTGAAAACGTGACTTCCATTCAGCATCTCAAATGCGAAAATACAGACAATACTCATATGAAGTGTAAATTTGGAGTGAATGAGAATTCCAACACGTTTTTGTTACTTTTCGTAGTGATAATGAACCAATCTTTAGCAGACAAATAATAGAGAAAGAGCCTTTATGTCTGTTCTGAACACAAAACGCGTATTAAAAAAACTAATTGCAGAAATCTATTTCTTGGGACTAATGGTCTTTTACGTAGTTTTTTTGCAAAGTCCTGCACTGGTGCTGGGAGAAACACCAGCGAAAACGACCAAGTCAAATGTGAGATCAAACCTGAATACAGAGAGCAACCAGCGAATGCTGGATGCAATTAAATATCTGGCATCTGATGAATTGGAAGGTCGTGGTGTTAAGACTCGGGGAATCAACTTAGCTGCAGATTATATTGAGAAAGAATTCAAGGCAGCCGGACTGAATGTACAATCAGTCAATGATAGCGCGTTTCAGAAATTCACGATCAACACTGGCAGCAAATTGGGAACTTTAAATCAACTTGCACTGGTAGGTCCTGATGGAAAAACAATCCCACTGAAATATGATAAAGATTTTCGCTCCTGCTCATTCGGAGGCTCTGGGAAATTTGATGCAGAGCTTGTCTTTTGTGGATATGGCATTGATGCGAAAGATGTCAAATATAGCGACTACGCAGGCATTGATGTCAAAGATAAAGTTGCCATCATCCTGAGACGGACACCACAACAAGGAGATAAAAAAAGTCCCTTTGCCGGCGCACATGGAATTTCACGCTATGCGGCCCTGCGATATAAAGTGAGTACGGCCTTTGGGAAAGGCGCCAAAGCAATTTTATTCGTGAATGATTCCTATTCAACTGAGGAAAACAAAAAAGAAGCACAGGAACTTGAAGAAGATGCTATCGAGGAACTTATCACTGCCACAGAAAACTGGGAACAATCAAACAAAGACAAAAGAATGGAAGCCGACCGTGAACTAAAAAAAGCACTGCATGAAGTTCAACAAGCACGCAAGCGATTGAAAAACGGAGCATTCGATGTGCTAATGAAATTTGGATATGCTGGCAGTGGAGATGGTCGTTCAATTCCGATTGCACATATCACTATCGAAACATGTAATCAACTTTTTAAGGACGCTGGTAAACCAACACTTCAAGAATTGGAAGCCAAGATCGACGCCAATCTTAAGCCCGAAAGCTTTGCCTTGCCTCAATGGAAAGCAAAAGGAGAAATTCAAGTTAAACAGATTCGTACGGAAGTCAAAAACGTAATTGGTGTCCTGGACGGAAAAGGACCTTTTGCAGATGAAACGGTCGTGATTGGAGCACACTATGATCATGTAGGTTATGGAGGCGAAGGTTCATTGGCTCCCGGTTCGACTGACGTACATAATGGTGCCGATGACAACGCATCCGGAACGGTCGCACTCATTGAGCTGGCTCGAAGACTGGCCGCTCGAAAAACACCTTTGCCACGCCGCGTCGTATTTATTGCATTTACCGGAGAGGAACGGGGGCTAATTGGATCTGCCCACTATGTAAAGAATCCGACATTTGATATTAAAAACACAGTCGCTATGCTCAATATGGATATGGTAGGACGACTGACAAATGACAAGCTCACCGTATTTGGAACAGGAACAGCACCTCGCTGGAAAAAATTGGTCGAAGAAACCGCGAAAGAATATGATTTAAAACTTTCGCTGAAACCAGAGGGATTTGGCCCCAGCGATCATAGTTCCTTTTACGGGAAACAAATCCCCGTATTACACCTCTTCACAGGAACACACAGCGATTATCACCGTCCTTCTGATGATTGGAACAAAATTAATATTCCTGGTATGCAACGCATCGTCGGATTTTTGGAGGAAATCACTGTTGCGACTGCTGAGAACCCTGATCGTCCCAAATATGTCAAAATTGAACGGCCTGCTACCAACATGCGTTCTGGAAATCGGCCTTACTTTGGCAGTATCCCTGACTTCGGGGGCGAGGGTCCTGGTTATCACATTTCCGGCGCTTCTCCCGGCAGTCCTGCCGACAAAGCAGGACTCAAAGCTGGTGATGCCATCATCAAGATGGGAAAGACAAAAATTGGAGGTCTCGATGATTTCGATCTAGCCTTGAGAATGTTTTCCCCCGGCGATCAGGTCGAAGTCACTGTGATGCGTGACGGGAAACGGGTCAAGTTGACTGTCAAACTGGCTAAGCCTAAATAACAAATTACAAATAGGTTCCTATTTGCGAGTGTAGACAAGTGAAACGCTACCTGTGTAATCACTTTTCTTACGACCTGCACTAGGAAAAGAGTTATATGTCTGTAAAAGTCCTAGTTTCAGGTTCCAGCGATCTTTATTATCCAACTTGAAAAGCAACCCTGATTCTGTCGTCACACGCAGTATCTGAGCAGTATCCATACTGGGAGTCCAGGTTTGTTTGTGTTCCAGTTTTGCATGATCTGAAAGCGGCCAGTGGAATTCAACTTCCACAAACATGTCGAATGTGGTTCTGCTTAACTTGGGATCAGTATAAATTTCGTGTGTTCCACCAGGACCAATACGTAGAATTAACCGTTTGTCCCCTTCGTTAACGAATCGATACCCCAAACCTGTCGAGAGTGTTCCTCGCCAATCAAGATTTTCAAATTCATCATAAGTATTTCTGTTTGAGACAAACACAATCCAGTTGGTGGTACGGGCGACATCCATTGTAGCGTTACCATACCAACGATTGGCGTCCCGAACTCCATTAGACTGCCCCCAACGTCCGCCGATTTCAAATTCAAATAAGTTGTCGTTGTCAGATTTTTCTAGATAAAGACCTGTTGTGACATAATCACGGTCTGTATTTCCCGCAAGAAATGTTCCTCCCAGTTCCAAACGCTTGGTCCAGACCTCTACATATTCCCATCCTGTATCAACATATTCTTCGATCGTATCGAAGGGCGTCTCTTCAATTAGTTCTGAATCTGGTGCGGGAGGAATACCTAATGGTTCCGGTTCTGCAGTGATTAGCGGTGGCGGCAACAGAGGAAACTCGCCACTTTCGTTATTGACCAGGAGTTTTTCCTCTTGAACAGGCGATTTAGAGTCCAAGTTTCCAGAGCCAAATTCAAGACGATCTACTAATCCCAATAAGACCGGATAAACCTCGCCATCGGGCAATCTGAATAGAATATTTCCGTCTTCAAAACCGATACTTTCACCTGAAAATTGTTGCCCATCTTTAAGATAGAGTGTCTCTATCCCTGTAGCATGATCACTGAAAGCAACTCCAGGACTGCTCAGGATATATACAAGATGAATCAGAAAGAAGTGTTTCAGATAATTGGTTTGATAAAGGAAGCTAGTACTGCCCATTAAACCATCCGGGGTTGGATATAACATCAGAAAGAGATGATCTAGAACGATTGAATACTGGTACAAGGCAGTAATTCTAGTGATGATAATAGTTTACTGCAATGTGTCTATTTGTTAGATAGCAGCTATAAATAAATACAAGCTTTGGTTGCACCGCTCTCTGATAGTGTCTCCTAAACTGTTAAAAAATAAATGTTTATATAAATAAACACATTAATTAGTTCCGAAATCTCAATTTACCCTCCCGGTCTAAACAATGGCATAGAAAACAACGATTCTATTTGTTATTACCCCATAGATTACGGTTTCAAGATTACCTAGACCGTACAACCGGACCTTTTATCTGTCTGGAACTCTTACCTCATCTCATCCTTCCGGCTCTTTTGGCTCAAACTCGCCAAAAAAGAACGCAACATCGAGACTACTTGAGACCTCTCCTCATTTTGCGTGCTAGAGTTTTTTGATTCCAGTTCGTTCCAGTCACAACAACTAAGAACAAACTGCCAATTCTAAATACCAATCCAAAAAGTTAAGTAAATACGGTGTTACAAGCCCAAGTGGCAACATGATTTTTGTCTGTCGTGAGGGGGGGAAGATTTATTATGGGATTCTTAAAAAAATTCTTAAAGACGACCTATCGGGATAACTCTGCAGGAAAAGCGCGCAGTAGTTTTGAAAGTCTTTCAGAAGATCAATTAGAAACGCACTTGAATATCGCAAAGTATGGCAACTTCTTACTGACAGAAGCCATTCGCCCTTCTTATGATCTAGAAGTCGTGCCTCAAGCTGGTTACCGACATGATGTTTATACGGACAAAGAAACTGGCATCAAGATTCCTGTTCTGATGGCGTCCGCTTCAAAAGAAATCTTATTTGACCTGTTTATTGACCTGCTCGACCCACTTGGTACCGAGGTTGATGTCGTGCTGGAAACGAGTCACGAGGGTTCAAGCAATCAACACCAGGACCTGTATCGCGAACACATGGATTTACCTGTTCTCAAAAGCACACTCTACGATTATGAAGATTTGCTGTTGAATGATGGCTGTGCTGGTATTGCAGTTCTAAACCCACTCATTCCACTCGAAGTTCAATTTGATGAGCATAAACTTCTTATTATGTACGGGCAGGGAATCGAGCAATTCGAAAATATCTTGGATGAGTATGGTATCCCCCACATCTCAGATTTGAAATTTATCACTGAAGCAGAACACGTTCATTCATCCAGTGATGAATCGATTGAAGAGTTGGATCAACTAAAATATCGCCTTGGGATTGATACCGAATATTCTTAATCGAAAAATCAATCAGAGATTTCCGTGCTTGAAGTGGACCTGCCTTCAATCAACAAAGATATTAATCAACAAGATCTATTAAATCGTCGCATTTTCCTGAGTAGATAATTCCACTTCTTCTGACAGAGAATGATTTGATTTCGTCTGTTTCACTAAACTTGGCCGCAAGAGATTCACGCCCCACTTCTTAGCATCCATTGTCAAGCTAAACAACGTCGGAACGAGTACTAGTGTAAATAGCGACGAAACAATCAGCCCTCCCAAAACAACACTTCCCAAACCACGATACAATTCACTTCCTGAACCAGGAAATAAAACCAGTGGTAACAACCCCAATACGGTTGTTGTTGTCGTCATAAAAATAGGCCTGATTCGGGTACGAATACTTTCCAGAATTGCTTCACGGGGTGACATGTCGTCTTCTTTGATGTGATTTAAAGATTGGTGAATAATTAATATCGGGTTATTTACCACGGTTCCAATTAAAATCACAAAGCCCAACATTGTGAGTACATCCAGAGTCTGGAGTGTAAACAAATTAAGAATACTCAGTCCTACGATTCCACCGACAGCACCTAGTGGGACACTGAAAATAATCACTAATGGATAGAGCCATGATTCAAACAACGCTGCCATCAAAAGGTAAGTAATCAATAAAGCAAGCATCACATTGAACTCCAGTGCAGCCCATGTATCCCGTAATTTGTCAGCGGTTCCTGACAAGATAATGCGATACCCCCCTACCAATTGTCCGTTCTCTCGCAATGGCTGTACAATTTTCGACTGAATCTGCCCCATGGCATCTTCGAGTGCCATCTCTTCTGGTGGTGACACTTCAATGGTAATCGCACGCTGACGCTCTCGGTGATTGATTTGTTCCGGACCACTTGTAATTTCCACGCTTGCTAAGGCTTCTAATGGCACGAGTGATCCCATGGGAGTCGCCACCGATAAGGCTTTGACATCTTGCGTATTCTGGACGTGTTTCGATCTACCCACAATCGTCAGATCAATTTTATCTCCTCCGAGGTAATAATCTCCAGCAAAAGCACCATCAATCAAGGCATTCGCCGTATATCCCAAATCAGCACTACTGACTCCCATTTCGGCTGCTTGAACCAGTTTGGGTTGGATATGAATTTCTGGACTCGAAAGATCAAGGCTGGGAATAGGACGTACTTGAGCAGCCGGCATGATATGTTTTACTTGTCCCAGAATCTGCCCCCCCATACCCACCAGTTTTTTTAAATCAGGGCCAATAATCTCAACTTCAATAGTACGACCTCCCGTGAGTCCTCTTTCAAACAGACTGGATTGTTTCGCGACTGCGAATGTCCCCGGCAATTTCATACCTGCCTTTTGGACTAGAGGAATCAACTCTCCCACGCGCTGTGAATCATAAGCACGAATCCCCATAAAGACCTGACGCCCTCGTGCAACAAAAAAGAAATCCCCAATCACAGGATAATCCAGTTTTTTGGCTTCCTCGCTGGTAGGATCGATATCCCAGTAAGGTCGCAAATCGTTTTCAACGGTCTCTCCCAGCTCCATCAGTTGGTTGAGGTTATATCCGGGAGGTGGCAGCAAAATGGCGAAAATTAAATTTCGATTCCCTGTTGGCAGATACTCAACTTTAGGCCACAACTGCCAACTGATACCTACTGCAGCACCAACAAGTAAGCCAACAACAAGTAACCGACGAATAAAACCACGCTGAATCCAGTGATTCACTCCCACAATCATTCTTACAAACGCAGCTCCTCCGGCTTCAATTGGTCCAATCAGGACTCTATGTAATTTACCTTTTGGATTCGGTTTTTCAGACGGTATCTCATCCCGATGCGAAATGTGTTCGTCTTCAATTTCTTGGCCTTCCCTCTTCTTGAGCAAGCGAGCGGACGCAGTGGAAATCAACGTCATTGAAACTAATAATGAAAGACCGACGGCAGCACTGATTGCGAGCGCAATATCTCTAAATAATTGGCCTGCTTCCTCTTGTATGAAGACAACTGGAAGAAAAACTGCAATGGTTGTGAGTGTTGATGCAAGAACTGCGCCCCAAACTTCTTGAGTCCCTTTAATAGCAGCCCGGAATGGGGATTCTCCCAAAGAATATCTGCGGAAAATATTTTCCAAAACTACCACGGCATTATCAACCAACATCCCAACAGCAAATGCCAACCCAGCTAGACTGATGACGTTCAAAGAACGTCCCAATGCCCCCAGAATCAGAAATGTGCCAATGATACTTGTTGGAATTGCCAACCCAACCACCAAAGCCCCACGGGCAAACCAGAACCCCGCTCCCACAATCAATGCTAAACTGATCACAAAGAACCAGGGAGAGATGAACATCGCAGCGACAGCTGTGAGAAGAATAAATGGCACGAAGAGTAGAGTCCGGACACCCAAATGCAAAAAAGACATCAACACAATCATAGTTAACGCCCCGCCGATGAAAATGTTATTCTGTACCAAATCGATAGAGGAATAAATATAATCCGTTTCATCATAAACTTGAACGAGCTGTAATCCGCGTGGCTTTAGAATGTTTTCATCGAGGTCTTTCGTAGCTGCTCGCAAACCATCCATGATATCCAGAACATTGGCTCCGGTTTCGCGGACGCAGTTAATTGCGATACTGGATTCACCAAAACGCCGCACAAGACCAGCGGGTTTTTTATATCCCAAGCGAACTGCTGCAACATCTCTGACATAAACGGGAGCACCATTGCGAATCGCCAATAACTGATTTTCAACTTCTTCTACATCACGAAACTGGCCAATCGTCCGAACAACCCACCGTCGTTTTCCCTCCCAAAAATCTCCAGCTGATGTATCTGCATTTTGTCCTCGTAACACAGCACGAATATCTGCTATCGTTAATTGCCGTGCTGCCAGTTGTTCTGAATCCACTACTACTTGAAGTTCATCTTCCAGACCACCTAATACATTAGACTGAGAAACTCCCGAGACACGTTCAAATCGAGCTTCGATTTCATCTTCTGCAAAGCGACGTAATTTTGTGACTTCCAGATCTTGAGAGGGCAATAGTCCCCCTCTGACTTCAGGATGTTCTTCGGCTAATAGTCTCAATCGCAACATAGCTAAGCCTGGATTAGGAGTCGTACGAATGACTTCCAGTTCTTCCTTAATCTCAGGATGTGAAGTCTCAAACTCAGCTAATTTTTCAACTGACGGTAAACGACTACTGAGAATAAACCAGGCAATCGGACGATCTGCAGCGTTCGAAGTGCTGATAATGGGTTGGTCTGCATCTTCAGGATATTCTGGTACCTGCTGCAAACGGGAGTTTACTTTTAGTAATGCCTCATCCATGTTCGTGCCGACCAGAAACTCAAGCGTTATAGATCCTTTAGAGTCCGCACTCTCTGAACTTAGTTTTGTAATCCCCTCAACACTTTTGAGTTGCTCTTCCTGTTCCAGAACAATCTCACGCTCGACTTCCTGAGGGCTGGCACCCGGCCAACGTGTTTCGACAGTAATCGTGGGTCTTTGTACTTCAGGAGTCAATTGCATTGGCATTCGAATCAATGCAACAAGACCGAACAAAACGGTCATCAAAACCCCTACAGTCACCTTTACCGGATTGTGTACTATGGCGTGAATCAAGTTCATTGAAGATCCTCTTTAACCATCCGATTTCATGGCTTTTGCTTTTGGTTCCGCATCGGGCGATAAGACTTCAGCGATTACTACATTCTGCTCTGGTCTTAAGCGTTCATTACCACGTATGACAACAAACGCCCCACGTTTCAAGTCACCCTTCACTTGAATTAATCGACCTTGAGCTACACCAACTTGGACGGGAACAGCACGTGCTTTACCCAGTTTTTGATTTTCTTTATTAGGCTCGACGACAAAAATCATGGGACGAGGACCTCCTAAAACCAAAGCATCCTTGGAAACCAGTAAGGCAGTTTGAGCCGCCCCTGTAGGCAGCACAGCGCGGGCTAACATTCCCGATTTGAGGATCGGCCCATTCTTAGTAATTGTATTTTTGATCCGAACCTTAACTGGAAACGTACGAGATCGGACATCTGCCTGCGGGATGACCATGGCTACCTTACCAATAAACACTTCTTCTGGAATAGCGGGAACTTCTACACGGACATCCATTCCCAATCGAACATGCGGCACATGGTTCTCCAGTACTTGAACACTGACATCCACTTCATCTAATGCAATCACTTCGGCAACAAGCTCACCCGAGTTAACCCATTGACCGACTTCCGTATGTTCGGCAACAACGTATCCATTAAACGGAGAAATAATCGTATGCTTTACGACCTGGCTTTCAAGTTTATCAACCAAGGCCTGTTGTATGGCAACTCGAGATCGCGCCTGAGCAATTTTCTCTTTTCGAGGCCCTTTCACTGCGAGTTCATAAGCTGCCGTCGCTTCCTGATATAATTGCTCAGCACGAATTGACTCTGAGACAACCTGTTGAATATCATCATCATTCACTGCTTTTCTAGAATAAAGAGATTCCAGACGTTTACGTCGTTTCTGCTGATACTCGCTACCAGCCTTGGCAGCCATCATGAGCGCTTTGGCTCTTTTTATTTCATCTGGTCGGGAACCATTTTCTAACTCAGTCAGTTCATGTTTGCGAAGTTCCAATTCCGCTTTTTCAGCATCTACTTCTAAACTGATAGTGTTAATCAAGAGTTGAGCCAAAGGTTGTTTGGCGCGCACATAGTCTCCCTCATTCACAGGAAACTCGGCGACACGTCCACCGACGGCACTTCCGATGAGACTTCTCTTAATCGGCTGCACGGTTCCAACAAAGGTTTGTCCTGATGCAATTTTCTGTTCCACAATTTTAGCAACGGCCACAGATGCGGGACCACGTTGGGCTAGCAGTTGTTCAGAAAATAAAAAACATAACAAAAAAAAGGCAACGAGGCTGGTTGCTAATCTCATAAATCCCCTCAATATTATATTAAGTATTATCTATCGTTTATAAATTTGATTTCTTCTTATTTATGCAGTCTCATACTCGGAAGTCGTCACTCCGAGATTTTCCTGCACCTGCATTAATAGCGACTTCAAGATTTCAACCTGTTCCGGTGTCATACCTTGAGTCGCCTTTTTTCTGAGCCGCTTTAAACAGGCCACCATCTGCGACCAAACGGGTTTTGCCTCAGGAAGAACTTTCACCACTTTACGGCGGCGATCATCGGGATCATTTTCACGTTTGATCCAGCAATCCCGCTCCATACGATCCAGGATTCTAACCAGCGTTGGTGGCTCGATCATCATGCGTTCGGCCAATTCGACTTGGGAAAGCGAGCCTTCATAAACGAGCCAACCAATCACCTGAAACTGACGGAATGTAATTCCATAAGGTATCAATTCCTGATTTAATGCCTCTTGATAAAAATGCGAAGTAATTGTAATCCAATACCCGATACTTTCCTCAAAGTCGTATTGCAGCATCAGTTTCTCCTCCGGTAGATTAGAAACCCTCATTCATTAGCCAGGCTAATTATTAGCCTTGTTGTATATTATGACAAGAGCGACCGCAATACACAATTTGCGTAGGAGTCTGAATTTACGAGGTCATCAGGCGGAAAGCGGCAATCTCAGAAGACTTGCAAAGCGAACCGAAACTTGAATGGAAGCAGCAGAAAGCTTCCCTAATCAGCTAAATAAAGTAGACACTCGGAAAACGAGAATCAAAATGAGCCAGAAGTTTTTGGAGCTTCGGAATCGGCTGATACTTCAGGAAGATTCAAAACACAACGAAACCCAACATCAGCAGGAGGCTTCCTCATATTTTCTCCCGATCGTTTCCAAACGTTCCAGGCTTGTTGATCACCTCTTACTGCCCGCATGCTGGGTATCACAGATCTTTTAGGACCCGTCCAATCTCTGACGACTCCCGCATCAGCTAATGTAATCGCAGCCTGATAAGGATTGTTAGAATACCAATCTTCACACCATTCTCGCGCATTACCGGCCAAATCAAAAACACCATAGGGACTTTGATCACCAGGAAATGTTCCCACTGCATCAATTTGTCCTAGCTTACGTACTCTCTGCCAGAGCGGACGCCCATTTCCCCAGGGATATTGGAAACCGGATTCTCCGCGAGCCGCTTTTTCCCACTGAGTTTCAAGAGGTAACTGCTTGCCCATAGTACGTGCATAGTTGAGAGCATCGGTATAGGAGATCCCTAAGGCAGGAAACTGAGCTGGTTGAAGATCATTGCCGGCGGGGCTAGGAATTTTTCCTTTTTGCGCAATCATCTCTGAACGCCATCGCCGATATTGTTCCAGAGTCACTTCATATACATCAATGTAAAACGCATTCTGGTAAATCGTGAATTGAGGCTCTGCATTTTTTTCACCATCATTTATTCCTTGAATCGAAACTCCAGCAGGGACCAACACCATTTCGCTATAATCCCGCGCACAACGAATTCGATGGGGCAGCCCTTGTAATGAATAACCAGCTTCTGCGATAGCAGAAAATCCTTCGGGTAGCTTAAACGAAGAATCAGGTTCGCCTTGCTCTTCCCGCTTTCCACTTGCGGTAATCAAAAAAGTAGAAGAATCGACATCCCCTTGTGCAGGTAACACAACTGAGATTAAGTCATCAGAGCGACTAGTTGATTCGGGTTTTTGAATTTCAAAGTTATGAACATAATCCACAACTTCAAACATATCTTCCGGATTGCCTTCCATTTCTGGCTTTTTCGATTTCTTCTGAAATCTTTTTTTGAGCTTGGAACTTATAGATTTCAGTTTAGGATCTTGAACCGAAGAAGATTTTTGTTTCACAGGAGATCGTTGTACTTGTTGTTCGCTTCCACCACCACAACCAACAGTTGTTAGCAACATTCCCCCAACGAATAAATGGAATGCCCCACAACAAATTTTTCGAATTCGCATCATGGAAGTAACCAATCACTACTGGTAAATGACTTAAAATGAACATCATTACCCATAATTTTAACATGTCTGTAAGCGAATCATAGCCAAATCCCGCAAGCGTGATCAATTTGTTTCTTGAACAGATTTCAGTAATAGGTCTTCGAAATCGCTCATGTCCGCACAATACTCTGCAATTTGAGGATGAACAAATACACGAACGCGCTTCACAAAATCATCAAATTGCTTCTGAGCCAATGTATCAACGACGGGAGACACTATATGCAGAGGTTGGTATTTCGCTTCACGTGACGAATAAATCTCAACATTAAATTCGACTTCACGATGTGTGGGTGGTGCGTCAATTAAAATATCGGTTGAAGAAACGGGCTGATTTAAGCGCTGAGAAAGCCGTTTCGATAAGTTTTCGCTCCATATTACCAACGAAGAAACTGGTTGATGCGCGATCAACTCAAAAACATCGGATGATTCATAATAGCTATATTCAGCAATTCGTTTATACAATATGCGTTTCGTACTGAAAATACCTTCAACCAGTCTTTCACATAATGTGCCTTTGGCCTGTTCTCGTAATACAGAAATAGAATCCGCTTCTGTTAACTTAAAATACTCAGACAAATCAAGCTTCTGATAGAGATGATAAAAAGCGCGGGCAAACATTGTGCTAGCGGAGCGAACCGCATGGTGCCAATAGACTTCGCTAAACATAACATACCGGGCAAATACCATTAACTCCGCTGCAGTTTTTCCTTTGGAACCAATGGCCAAACCATCGCCGGCTTCATTAACCATCAATGAATGAACCAAGCGATTCTTATCAAAGTTACGACCATAGGGCACCCCGGCATGCAAACTGTCGCGGTCCAGATAATCCATCTTATCAATATCAATGGGACCCGATAAAATAGATCGAACCAGTCGCATCTCTGTGGTATCTGATCGAGGGACCAAAATATCTAAAACCTCTTCGGGTTCGATCCCCCACTCTGTTCTCAAAATTCCTGCTAATTCGTGTTGATCAGACAGAAATTCTCTAGCGAACATTTCATGTCGGGGAATTCCTTCCAAGGACATATCTTCAATTAAATGACAAAATGGCCAATGTCCCAAATCGTGTAGTAAAGCTGCGACAATTAAAACCTCAGCGGTATGTACATCGATTGTAGCAGAGAAGCGAGCGTCTTTCCCTAACTGCCAAAGGTACTGTAATGAATTTTGATAGACCCCTAATGCATGCTCGAAACGTGTGTGCGTCGCTCCCGGATAAACCAGGGCAGTAAACCCCAACTGGGTTATATGAGATAATCTACGAAACTCAGTTGTATCGACGAGTGCACGAACACGGTCCGTAAATGGAACATCCTGCTGATAAGGAATGCGAACTAAGCCACTACCAGACTGTAAGTTCGAAATTTCCGGAATCGCAACATAAGGATGATTCATATGTGGATGATCAATTCTTCTTTTTCATTTCTGATTCAGGCCAGTAGTGTCGATCGATCATTGGGAGCAAACAGGTCTTCGACAACTGAGGCAATCATTTCATTATCTTCCTGTGCACCTTCTGCGCACAGTGCTTCCCATAAGACTCGTCCAGATTTGACTGCCGCCTGAACTTTTGAGGGTAATAAAGAGACTTGTAACTCGGGTCGGAGATCTTGCTGCATAATAGCAACAGACAATGCACTGGGAATCTGTTCGATCTGATCAATCGATTCAAAATCTATCATACCCACCAAAAGTGGATTGACACGTCCCTGAATCAATGAACGAACATCATCTTGATAGGCAATCAATGGTTTTCCCAACATCCAGGCCATAGCCGCTTCTGAAACGGCACCTTCATCGGGTGTACGTCCATTTAAATTCCAAACCATTGCCTCGCACTCAATGACTAATTGATAAACATCCAAGGCAAAAATGGCTTCATGTAAGAATTGAGCTGCCATAGGAGCATCCCAGTTTCGTTCGACTAAAACATCTAAGACTAGGCGAAACTCCATTCCATCACGATGAGGCAGATATACTGAGTAACCAGAATCAGACAATAGGTCGGCAATAGACGTCATCTCTTGACGTTCAGATCGATTAAATAAAGGACCAGCGCAATAAACACGAATCTGCTCATTAGAATGTTTCATGGTCAAACCTATGTTGCTTCCTTGCTGAAAGAAAACCATTTAGAATATTAACAGACAGGATCCTTTTCCAATTGTAGCAACACTCAGTATTTTTTCACCTAAACCGCATTCTTTTCAGATTTCTTCTCTAAAATTTGTGAAGTGAATCGCCTATCTTGTCACAAGAAGCACGCGCGAACCTGATTTCAGATAGAAATTGATGAACCAAACAACCACCCCACCTTCGCAATTTGATAGCCGACGATTTACTTATGCGCTGCTTTGTGTCCTGCTGGGAAGTGGTGCTGTCACATTATCAATTCAGTCTATACTCAGCAATTTAAACATTGCTACGTTATACGTTAGTGCGACGCTCTGGCAGGACCTCGTTCGAAATTGGTCTGGTACAATCGAACCAACCACTCAATCAGCTCTGATCCCGTTTTTCCCTTTGATGGGTTATCTATTAATCATATCCATTACAACATGGGGTATTGGATCATTTCTCATTTCCAAAGTGTGTGGCTCCTCTCTAAGCATGGCGTTTACAAACTGGGGCTGGAAAGGCTTCCGCTGGTGGTTGCTGCCAGCAGCCTGGGAACTGCTCCGCATCACAGCTTTCGTTATGGGCTGGACCAGCTTGGAAAGCCTCTTATTGGCGACATCACAATTCTGGTTTTCTCTCACTATCGCAGGTTGGATGGCTACGTTTGCCTCTCTAATCTTTCCCGTTTCTTATTTTGAACTCACTCCAGAATCACTGGAAGCAAAACGGACACAAACAATCAAGATCCCTTTCGGAGCATGGCTCATGATAGGGTTGTTTGTCTCTCTATTCACATTTATGAACTGGAGACTGTATGAAGGTTTGCTGATCCCGCATGGTGACTCTGCCATGTATGAAGAACATCTCTGGAACATCACACATGGAAAAGGGTTTCGCAGTTACCTGGACCAGGGATTATTCTGGGGAGAACACATTCAGTTCATCCACCTGCTTTTACTTCCTCTCTATCAGCTTTGGCCTTCTCACCTACTATTGGAACTGTGTGAGTCACTGGCATTAGCAATCGGCGCTATCCCACTCTACCGGATGGCTGTACGTCACAGTCATTCAACCATGATTGGCAAAGCAATGGTGGCTGCATACTTATGCTATTTTCCTTTACAGTTTCTTGATATTGCGATCGACTTAAAAACATTTCGCCCCATTTCATTAGGAGTTCCCGCCCTGCTCTTTGCGCTGGATGCGATTGAACAAAAACGCTGGAAATCTGCTATTCTTTTGCTGGCACTTACATTAACTGCCAAAGAAGATTATGCCATCATTCTCGGACCGTTAGGACTCTGGATTGCATATCAACAATGGCAAGAAAGTAAACAGGACAACACCACAACAAAACCAGGTCTTTTCAAAGTTCTTACCCCCGGAATCAGTCTCTCCCTTTTTGCGGTTATTTATCTGTCATTCGTCGTGAAAATTCTCATTCCCTGGTTCCGTAGTGGTGAACAAGTTCACTATGTGGGGTACTTCAGTAAATTTGGAAGTTCTCTCGGTGAAGTAGTACAGAATATACTATTCAATCCATCCTTATTGTTCGGTGAATTAGTTCGGCCCGACACTTTTATCTACGGATTGGCTCTGATCGTACCGTTAGGTTTTCTTCCTTTGTTTTCTCCTAGTCGGTTACTTGTAGCGGCACCACTCTTTGGTTTACTTTGCTTGAATGAATTAGCACATGACCCTCGCCACCACTTCCATGCTCCCATAGTCCCCATACTGTGTTGGGCGGCGGCAATTGGATTAGGAAATATCCCTCTTTTTATAGAACGATGCTCATTAAAAACCAAGGTTACTGCCGCACAGACATTCGCGACTCACTTCACATGGTGCTCTGCCATCGCAACGGGACTTTTTTTCAGCTTGGGTCCTACGGGGTTGGTTTTCTGGGATTCCGGATCTAACTGGTACTGGAAAAAACTTTATCTTCCCGGAGAGCGCGCGAAACAATTCACAAAAGTGATTCCACTCATCCCACGGGAAAGTCGAGTTGCCTCCACTGACTTTGTTCATCCCCGTTTTACACATCATGCTCGATCTTATGACTACAGTGACTATCGTCGAAAAGTAAATGATTACCGATCAGGTGTGCCCGCTGACACTGATTATATCATTATCGATACACAACACCCCTATAGCCAAATCAAGTCCCCCGATCAGATCCCGGAATATAAAAATGCGCCTAATCAATGGGAGCTGATCCCAGATCAGACAGATGGACATTTTATAATTCTCAAACGTAAATCAGAAACGAATTGAGAACCAGATGTTAAAATGCGAAGGGACAATCGCTCTAAAATTTTGAAAAACGAGCTTCATTTTCAACAATTTTTTGAATAATTCATGGAGTAGCTCCCCCGTTTCGAGTGACTTGTGGTGAATGTCCAGCTATGTTATTCCGCAAGAATGAAGACCGTTTCAGGCTTTATTAGCCGGGCATTATCAGCCAACCCTTTGTCAAACGCGATTTGACTCAAGGTTTTTGTAACACAAATATAGTCGTCCATCTGGACATGAGATTGAAATATGGCACAACAATATATTATGCAATTGGAAGACGTCACCAAAGTCTATGAACAGAAAGAAGTTCTGAAAGATATTTGGCTTTCGTTTTTCCCCGGTGCAAAAATTGGTGTTTTAGGTACCAATGGCGCAGGTAAAAGTACGCTCCTGAAAATCATGGCAGGAGAAGATACCAATTTCTCTGGCGATGCCCGCCCCGCGAAAGGAATTAAAATAGGTTACTTTAAACAGGAACCAGATTTAGATCCCAATCAGACGGTCGATGAATGTATCGCAGAAGCAGTCTCTGAATCACAGGCAATTTTAGATCGATATAATGAGGTCAATCTAAAATTCGGAGAAGATCCCTCTCCCGAAGAAATGGAAAAACTGATTGAAGAACAGGCAAGACTTCAAGATCAAATTGACGCAGCTAATCTATGGGAACTTGATCGAACGTTGGAAATTGCGATGGATGCCATGCGGGTTGCCCCCGGTGAATCAATAATCGGAAATCTGTCTGGTGGTGAACAACGTCGTGTCGCCCTCTGCAAAATATTATTACAAAACCCTGACCTATTACTCTTAGATGAACCGACTAACCACCTTGACGCAGAATCGGTTGCCTGGTTGGAACGTTTCCTACATAGTTTCCAAGGTACAGTTGTGGCCATCACCCATGATCGCTACTTCCTCGACAATGTCGCTGGCTGGATACTGGAATTGGAACGAGGCAGAGGTATTCCGTTTGAAGGCAATTATTCATCTTGGCTGGAACAGAAACAGGCCCGATTGAAAGTAGAGGAAAAACAGGAATCCAAACGTCAGAAGTTTCTCAAGAGAGAACTGGAATGGGTTCGCATGTCTCCTAAAGCACAGGCTTCTAAAAATAAAGCACGCATCCAGCGTTATGAAGAACTTGCCGCAGAAGATTACGAAAAACAAGACGATGCTTCCGATATTCAAATCCCAATTTCCAAACCTCTAGGAAGTAGAGTACTCATTGCAGAAAATCTCTCAAAGTCCTTTGGTGACAAACTCCTCTTCGAAAACTTTACTTTTGAATTACCACGAGGTGGGATTGTCGGCGTGATCGGCCCCAATGGTGCAGGAAAAACGACTTTGTTCAAAATGATTATGGGCTTGGAGAAACCTGATAGTGGAACTTTAGAACTGGGAGAGACTGTCCAATTATCGTACGTGGATCAAAGTCGAGATGCTTTGAATCCAAAGAAAACTGTCTATGAAGAAATATCACAAGGTCATGAACATTTGGTAGTTGGCAAGTCCAGCATCCATGCCAGAACCTATGTAGGTCGCTTCAATTTCAAAGGCCCTGATCAACAAAAGTTGGTAGGAGAACTTTCTGGTGGTGAACGTAATCGCGTCCACATGGCAAAATTGCTTCGTTCAGGCGGCAATCTCCTTCTTCTTGACGAACCGACTAACGACCTCGATGTAGACACACTTCGTTCATTAGAAGAAGGTCTGGAACACTATAGTGGATGCGCACTCGTAGTGAGCCACGACCGTTGGTTCCTGGATCGTTTAGCGACACACATTATCGCTTTTGAAGGAGATAGCACAGTTCGATGGTTTGAAGGAAACTACAAAATGTACGAAGCCAAACGTCATGAGGAACTTGGTAAAGATGCGGACTCTCCTCACCGACTTCAGTTCAAACCACTTTCACGCTAGGAGTCAATTCTTTCTATAATAATATAGAACCGCATAATTACTTTCTTCTATTGCTGGTTCTACTAAATGTTGAAGCCGGATCATAATCGGTTTTTAAGTTCGTATAGATCGGATTTTCTTTTGCTGTTTTTTTCCTGGTCACTTCCACTTTTGCCATTTCGACGATTTTTTTTGCAGTCAATAATTGAGCTGTTGAGAAAAGGGGAACACCACCGGCAACAGTACGGTGTTTTCTTTGTTTAGCAAGTTCCTGCCAGTCCATATGGCTCGATAAATGCCATGCGATAGCCTGCATCATTTCCCAGTCGTCGTAGCGAGGGTTAAACTTTTTGAGTAATAAGATCAGCGCCTTGTCTTGAACCTGGGTTTCAATAGGTCGCAGCTCGTACGTCTTGAGGCTGGAGGGACTTGGCTTCCCATGCTCCAAACACACTGACTGCAAACGTAATCGTACTGTCTTTTCTGGCGGGATCGTGAACAGGCCTTGAAAATCAAAGTTCTGGTTATTTCCTACAGGAGTGAGATTTCCTCCCACTGATTGACTATTCCCTGTTTGTTGTTGAGGGTTATTCTGAAGCGCCTGTAAAAAACCATTATTGGGGTCCACCTGCTTGAGAACATGGACAGATGAGACAGCATCGGGAATTTTTACTGTGATCGGCTGTTGTGTCAGATTCTTAATAAAAACGGATGACTTGTAAGCACTGACAGGTGCCACTCTGACACTCAATTTCTGACTTTCAATCCCCTCAAATAATTTGACTTGTGGCACATCGGGTTTCAATGTCAATGTTGTAATCATACGATTACGAGGTGTGCCCTCAGCAGGATTACTCCCAACCCAGACTACGGAAAAGAAGATCCCCAATGTCATGAGTAGCTGTATTCGTTTGACCATTTTCAACTCCTGTTTACCAGATCCGCACATAGTGATTTGCGATTACTGTTCAATAAGCGAGTACTCAGAAATCATATGTTCAAGAGATGCACACAAGAAACGTGTGCGTTCATATTGATGTCAAAAAAGAAATACCGTTGAAGCGCGACTTCAAATCTAAAAAGGGAAACTGAACGACGATCACTTTACAGAACTCGAAAAGTCTGTGATATTGAGCAGGATTATTAGATATTTTAAAGAATTGAATAAAGACATGCTGCTCTATCTTTACAATAACAACTTGCTTTGAAGAATTCAAATTCTTTTCATAAATTATTGGAACTCATCTAATGAAAGACTCAAATCGAACTGTGCGCTGGGGAATCTTAGGCACTGCTCGTATTGCAGAAAAAATTAGTATCGCGATTCATCAAGCTGAGAATGCTGAGCTCACATGCATTGCGAGTCGTGACTCTCAAAGAGCCGCTGATTGGGCACAAAAACATCATGTCAAACGTAGCGTAGGCAGTTATGAAGCGCTTTTGGCTGATTCAGAAATTGATGCAGTTTATATTCCTCTGCCTCCCTCTTTACATGGTGAATGGACTGTCCGAGCAGCAAGGGCCGGTAAACATGTCCTTTGTGAGAAACCATTGGCATTAAATGTCAATCAGGCACGAGAAATGCGCCGAGTTTGTTTAGAGAATCAAGTTCAACTGATGGATGGTGTCATGTGGTACCATCATCCACGAGCACGTGAAATCCTCCAAAAAATTCGTAGTGATGCACTTGGCGAACACCGCCGTTTTACTTCTGCATTTACTATCTGCTGGGACAACATTCCTGAAAATGATTTACGCCTCCAGCGAGACTTGGGTGGTGGTTCTCTGGGAGATCTTGGCTGGTATTGTATTGGCGCTACACTATGGGCTTTTAACGAACTACCGCAAAAAGTTTTTGGTACATCGCGCTCATATGAAGATAACGATGTCGATTACAATTTTTCAGGTACCATGTGGTTCAGTAAAGATCGAATTGCTTCTTTTGATTGCGGTTTTGATGTCTGCATGCGTAAGTGGTTTGAAATTGCCGGCACCAAAGCATCCTTAGTTTGCAATGACTTCACACGCCCCTGGGATAATGGCAGGCCTAAGTTTTTTATCAATGATGCTCAAGGGAATTCCATTAAGTACGAAACTGAAGATCCACTCCAAGAAACGTGTATGATCAATCATTTTTGTGATATTATTCGCTCGGGTCGATTGGAACAGCAATGGTCAGATCTGGGAATTAATACACAAAGGGTTCTTAATGCGATTGATTACTCTGCTCGTACAGAACAAGTCGTAAATCTGGCTGATTTCTTCCCTCAATAATCTCCAGAAAAAAACACCCTCATCATGTTAAATGATGAAGGTGTCTGAGGTGGAGACCTCCGCCTCGATGCAAGCCTGCTTCCTATGCGGGAAACGTCGTCTATTTCGCAGTCATAATCAATCGCTTAGTTGTTGTAACCTCGTCCTTCACGAACAGGGCCACGGTCACAAACGATGTCGTTTTGACTGTCACAGAAATCAACCCGATCATTGAAATCACTTCCAAACGTATAGCCCTTGTGGCCTGAGGCACCGGAAACATAGAAGCTCTGGTTGACCCGACCAAATGCACTACCAACATCTTCCAGTTCCTGGTTAATGTTGTGAGCGACTTCGCTCAGCCCTACAATCATGGCCAATACGGCAATTGTTGAAACGAGCACTAGCTCGGAAGAGATAATAAATCCGGCCTCGTCGTTCATCAGTTGAATCAACACGGTTTTCATGGTGATAGTCTCCAGTTCATAAAGTGGGTATTGGGTTTGTTTCGGGTTTTAAAATCTGCAGGGTTGGTGAAGCCCTGCAGACAGTCTTCAGGAAAGAAAGGACGTTTTGGAGGTTGTCATTCGGTTTTTCAGGGAACAATTATTCAACGTCCCACTGACCAGCACAGAAGTCAGACGAATCGTAAAAGCTGCTTGATTCGGTGCAGGCTTTGTGACCATGTGCATGTTTGAGTTTGAAAGACTGATCGATGCAGGAGAAGGCACTGCCCACATCTTCGAGTTCATTGTTGACGTTTAAAGCAACTTCAGACAGTCCGACGATCATTGCCAGAACGGCGATACTGGAAATCAAAACAAGCTCGGCAGAAACAATAAATCCGGCTTCGTCGTTCATCAGTTGAGTAAAGATGTTTTTCATGGTGTTGGTCTCCCTGGTGTTAAATATGAATGCTTTGCATCGAGTTTTGTGTTTTAAAGTTGATACAGGGATGTAAAGCAAGCTGAATACCAAAAGGGGCTCCGCGCTAAAAACTTTTTACAATCTGTTCAAAAACAGAACTGTAAGTCGTTAACAGGTCATCAGATAGAAAAAACACATTGCGGACATTTTTTTCGGCACATGACAAACCGAGACCAAAACAGAATGAGGCGAATTCACAACGCTTTGAACGGTGAAAGAGGGTTTAAACACGTAAACCATTTATAGAAAATCAGTTACCACTATGTGGCCTTAAAACAACATGACGCGAAAAATCAACATGCATTCTTTAGGAGGTCCAATTAGACCAGTCACACTTTAGTACAAGATTCAAGCTGAGGAAGTTCAATTAAAACCAGCAGACCATAGCTGGATTTCGATCAAAAAATGAAAAAAGTCACTGATATCCATGATTTACTTCGTCTCATACTCTTGACCTCAGAGAATTACAAGACATAATCTCAAGCAAAGGTATCTCGTGCATTTACGAATGATAGTCAATTAACAAGTGACTAGGTACGAGCTAGCTTGCGGGTGTAGCTCAGTGGTAGAGCACCACGTTGCCAACGTGGCTGTCGAGGGTTCAAATCCCTTCACCCGCTTTTTTTGCTGGCATGATCTTAAGGGATAGAAACGCAGGCCCCTTCTAATTAGATTTAAGGGGCAGTTTAATACTGTAAATAGTATCACAATAGAAGCAACGTCATAGTTTGCAACTGACACCCTTAGATACAGTGCAAGATTTGATCAATGCCCCCTAAGCTATTTCTCACACATCATTAAAGAAAAGGATTGGACCGTGTCCGACGAACTCGCAACAACTGATACAACAGAGGGAGAAGCCGTATCTGCGGATGGCGAGTACAAGATGTCCGTAACCGCCCAGATTGATGAAGTTGGTCCCTGTAAAAAACATGTTACTGTGACTGTGCCCCGGGCAGATATTGATCATTTCTATTCCGAATCAGTTTCAGAATTAGGTGGTCAGGCGACGGTGCCTGGATTTCGTGTTGGTCATGTCCCGCGCAAGCTTGTTGAAAAACGGTTTCGGCAAGAACTTTCCGATCAGGTCAAACAACGGATTTTGATGGAAAGTCTTGAGCTAGTCGCTGAGGATAATGACCTTGATCCAATCAACGAGCCGACCATTGATGTTGAGACTCTGCAGATTCCTGAAGAGGGAGAATTCAAATTCGAATTTGAAGTAGAGGTTCGCCCCGACTTCAAACTCCCTGAATATAAAGGCTTAAAGCTGGAGCGTCCGGTTCGGACAATCGAAGATCAAGATGTGGACCAATACTTAAATCGCTTCCTCGGTCAATATGGTGAAATGGAAGAACGAAAGGGAGCAGCTGAAAAAGAAGACTTACTGGAGCTCTCTATAAAATTTGAACATGATGGTAAAACCCTCAGCGAGATCAATGAAATCGTCGTTCCCCTGCGTCCTGTATTTCGTCTCCAAGATGCAGAACTTAAAGATTTCGATAAATTAATGGATGGTGTCAAGGCTGGCGAGACTCGAGAGGCTGAAATTGAAATCTCCGAAGAAGCTGAGCAAATTGAGATGCGAGGAGAAAAGGCACATGCCATCTTCACCATCAAAAGTGTTAAATTTATTCAAATTCCAGAAATCAACGAAGAACTCCTGGAAAAAGTAGGAGCGAAATCGGAAGAAGAACTACGAGAAGAAGTAAAAAATATTCTCGAACGTCAAGTTACCTATGAACAACGACAATCAACACGTTCACAAGTTCTGGGCAAAATCACAGAATCTGCAGATTGGGACCTTCCAGAATCATTGGTCTCAAAACAAGTAGAAAACGCTTTAAGACGTGAAATCCTGGAAATGCAGCAAGCTGGATTTTCGAGGCAGGATATCCAGGCACGAGAAAACGAAATTCGTCAACAAGCAATTTCCTCGACTCGTCAGGCACTTAAAGAGCATTTTGTGCTCGATAAAATTGCATCTACCGAAGAGCTAGAAGTGCAGCCTAATGAAGTTGACATGGAGATTTACTATATGGCGATGCAGCAAGGGGAGAGTCCTCGCAGGGTTCGAGCTCGTCTGGTGAAATCGGGTATGATTGAAAATCTCGAAGCTCAACTCCGTGAACGCAAAGCCGTTGATGTCATTCTAGATAAAGCAGAATACAAAGAAGTAGATATGGATCCACCACAGGAAAATCAAATTTCTGCCATCGCAAGGTCTGTCTGTTCTACCTTCTCAGCGACAACCGGTGAAGAAGAAGCAGGTGAAGCATAATCATTGCATGGTTTCTTTAGCTATTTGCGATCTGTCACAAAGCGATACTGTCATCACAGTATCGCTTTTTCAGTTATTTTCAGACCACACTTTACTCATTCTGCTCAAGAGATATAGTAAGAACGCTTCGCAAAACATTTCAGTCGGTATTCTTTATTTATGAGTTCCACCGGATCGCTTAACTGCCAAGAGCAACTCTATCAACCAGTGATACTATTAGGGGCCAGCAATCTGACTCGAGATTTTCCCCTGATCATACGACTTCTGCAAGCATCAATTGAATCACAATTCGAAATTTATACAGCAATGGGACATGGGCGTTCTTTTGGCAACTGGAGCCATTTACTCTATCGTGCACTTCCGGGAATCTCAAAATGTAAAATATGGGATGAAATTCCCGAAAACAATTCAGAGAATCGAAAACCATTCGCCCTCTTAACTGACATCGGTAATGATCTGATTTATGGTCAATCAGTTGATACTATCTTTGGATGGATTGAGTCTTGTGTAAATCAATTACAGAAAATTGATGCACGCATCATTATTACGCTTCTCCCTGAAGAAAGTATTTCACAACTCTCAACGATTCGCTTTGAATTGACTCGACGGCTATTCTTTCCCAAAAACAAAACTTCTCTGACTGATCTCAAACAAAGAGTGCATTTACTAAATCGTCGACTCTCTGAACTCGGTCAACAAGATCAAATTGCCGTTGTAAAAATACCCTCTGACTGGTATGGATTCGACCCTATCCATTATCGATATTCGCAAAGAGCTACACTCTGGAAAAGGATCCTCTCGCATTGGGATTTTCCTTTTATCTCGAACCACTCAATTCAAAATCGCTGGTTTGATTTCCTCTATTCGTTCTACTACTTGCAACCAGCACTCAAACGACAATGGGGCAAAACCTATCATTCGCCGCAACCAACGCAAATTTTAGATGATGGAACTCGCATTTCTGTATTTTAAGTTTGCTCATTTAGTATCTCACCTCAGATATATCAAGCATACAGTAAAACTTTAGGTACTTCTGGGAACTCAAACATTGGACGTTGTACATATTCCACTTTGTGCGATCTAACAGGTCGATCTATTTTTTCGACATCTGTTATGAAAGTTTCATTACGTCCAAATTTGAGCTAAAATGTCATAATCTCAGCATAAATAGAGACATACAACATTTTTATCGTCGCTAATTTAGACATTTTTTAAAATTCGGAGTGATCAAATTGAAAAAAAGACGCCTTTAATTCAGAAGGTCATCTGACACTTTTGCATCAATGAAACCCTACATCAGGAACATACAAGATGGACATTGAAGTGATCTTCGGAATTCTGGTCGGATTAGCGATAATCACAGTAATGGGTCACGGCCTCTGGTTACTGGTTTCATTTTTATTCTCTTTACTATTTCGACATGAGTCTCCTGAATTAGCCTCTCCTCAGGAGAACCACAAAAAAGATGAAGACCGGTTGATCACACAACGGTTCATCAGGCGGTTATATTATGAAGGTAAACTTCCTGAGCAGGAATTCCTGAAACTCATCAAATTGACTGAAGAAGCCACTGAGTCACCTTCTATAAAAGATGTACTAAAAACTGAAAAACCAATCCAAGAGGTTCAACCTTCTCAAAAAAAAACCAAATACAAAGAAACGGCATTTGCATCAGAAATCGCTGACTTTCTCGATGACGACGATTTTCTTGAAGAACCAACGATTCAGAAAAGTCCTGTCTCTATCGCTTCTAATTCATCAAAGGCAACAATGCTCTCTGAGTTCGATGAGGCGCCCAAAGAGAAAACCCCCTTCGGGGCTATTCTGAATGCCTTCATGGAAGACAAAAATATTCGTTGGGGTGAATTGATTAGCGGCCTGCTCATTGTTGGTAGCGCAATCGGTCTGGTTATCAGTCTCTGGTCTACACTGAAAAATCAGATCCCCTATTTCCCCGCCCTGCTGTTTTTACTGGCAACAGCAGCCATTCACGGTTCAGGTATCTATACATTTAAACGCTGGAAATTGGAATCAACGAGCCGTGGACTGTTATTGATTACCGTTTTGTTAGTTCCACTTAACTTTTTGGCTGCGATTCGACTTTCCGACCATCGGCCGATCACCGACCCTCTTTTCATCCTCGCTCTTAGTATTGGCTTTGCAGCGTTTGGATGGATGGTGTATTCCGCCAGCCGTATCCTTGTTAGTTTCGGACGCTGGCAATTATTAACCACTGTACTAGGTTCATCGGCTGGTCAAATTATGATCTCCCGAATGAGTTTGGACGATCCGTCTTTTCTACAAACCATTCTTCTGGCGTTGCTTCCGATCGGCTGCTTTATTGTGGCAATGTCAAGTATTCTCCAATATACGTTTCGTTGGAATGAGTTCTCGGATTCGCAATCTCGCGAGTTAGTGACCATCGGTGGACTTTCAGTCTTTGCAGTTCTCGCTCCCTGCTGGCTGTTGATCTGGAGCTCGACCATTCGCCTTGAAACATTCGCCTATCTCACTCCGCTACTCTCTATCATGGAAATCATCCTGATGGGAATGGGGCTGGTACTGCATCATAGAAAAGAAAACGATCACTCTCCGCACTGGTCATTGGCCGGCTCATCAATCGCGATCTTTTCTGCATTAATGATGCTTGTGAATTTCGTCATAGCCTGGCCGCGTGTTGAAATCATGATTGTGTTGGGAATCGTCAATTGTATTAGTTTGACATTGCTGGCTACCAAAGCACGTTTTGCCCTCTGTCATATCCCAGCCCTGGTTTCTGGAGCGATTGCCGGTTTACTGGGCTTTCATGTCTTTACAAATACCATTGAATTACTGGGAACTTCACAGAATACCTTGATTGAATCCCTTTTACTGGGACGTAGTGCAGCGGTTTTGATTACCTTTGCAATCTTTGCTTCAATCGTCGGCGTTCTTTTAAAACGTGCCCAAAAAAGTGAAGATGCGCGCTATTATTTTTATACCGCGGGATGCTTCTCAGTTCTTTCAAGTCTGATTGCCATTTACGCAGGCTTTATCACAAAAACAGATGGCATGTGGGCCACTCTGTCTTTACTCATAAACGCCATCATTTGTCTGATTGCAAACTGGCACATTCGAAAGCAATTGATATCAGCCATCGCCTCTGGCCTGTGGTTTTTGACTCTACAACACGCTATTGGAATCAATCCCACAATTCGGTCGTGGCTTTCTCAAATAGATCTTCTGCCGGACGTTCCCTTTGTTTGGGCCAGCCTTGTCCATGCTACTGGTGGAATATGTTTTTTGATCACTCTACAGCACTGGTCTCAATCACATCTTCGTATGGGCGAACACTGGTCAATCATTCCCTTAAAATCAAATCCTTTTACACTGCCCATCGTAAATGGTTCATTACTGACGTCTTCTGTGCTTATCCCCTATGCACTCTTTGGCAAAATCTCACCGGAATTACATACTTCATACTTATTTTGGATCATGTTAATCTGGATCAGCAGTGCTCTGATCAAAAAATCTGATATCTGGTTCATGCTTTCACAACTTGCTGGTACGGCAGGCAGTCTCTATGCCGCGACAGCCATCGGTGAATCATATGCACTTTGGGACAACCCTGGTTGGATGAATCCCAAGTTCTGGTTAATCCATATCTTCGCAGTGGCAATCTGGATCTTATTGGGGTCCGCTCTTCATTCTAAAAAATATTCCCAAAATCAACTCGGTGCGTTATCTCGAAATTCTCGATGGAATTTACAGCCTGCACTCTTAGCTGTGTCCATCGTCTCAACAGGATTTGTTCTCTTTTTGTCAATCATACCCGCTATCGCTGTTGATTTTGATGCAGCGTTTAAAATGGATCAGGTCCAGCATTTCACGACACTTCCACTAATCATGCTCTTTGCTTATCTAACCTGTCTGGTTGGTTTCAATATGATTAAATCAAAAAAGGATGATGTTTCGACGCATTTAGCTGTACTACTCGCTGTAGTAATCTCGGGAGGCATGGTCAGCATACCATATTTTAATCTTTCCCTAAGTACGATTGGATTCATGCCCCCCGATTCAAAGGAAGCCTTCAGTGTCTGGAGTTGGGGATGCTTGATATTATTGTCAGTTGCCTGCTTGCCTTATCTCAACAGTCGATTTCAACAAATCACATCACAGGGGATGCACTTCATTGTCTACCTCATTCCTTTCCTGTGTGCGGGTTATTTTATCGAACAACACCGTGTTGCAGATGCCCTGCGGTGGGGGTTGGGGATTTATGCGTTGGCTCTAATGATTCTCGTTTTGAAATCAAAATCTCTTATACAATATCTGCGTTCAAAACAAATACGATTACGCTATTTGCCTCGACTATTGGAAGACAAACCGACGTGGCGCAACCTTAGTATTCTAGGCGCCGGTTTACCATTACTGGTTTTGACAATCTATCAAATCTATGGTAACTGGCTGAATATTGATCAACCTCTGGAGCATTTAATGCTTTCCGATCTGATCGTCTCCCTGCTCACATTCTGCATTCCCATTTTGATACTGATGGTTGCCTCTGTTTTTTACTCGATTCACTTCCGTTCAAACAGTTGGATGTTCATCGGCTCCCATTTTCTCGCATCGATGGTGATCGCAGGTACGATCATCACGATTTCAGAACCTTTAAACTTATTCCAGCTGGATGACCTGATTCGAATTTCCATCTATACCGGTCTTTCGTTTGCATTCTATGGCCTTTTTTGGCTGGCCATCGAAAAGAAAGTCAATCCAGACTATGTAGAACATCAAACTCTCACTCCCGTTTCCTGGCCATTGATTCGTGTGCACCTCACGATGATGCTTTGTCTGGTGGCAGCCCCCTACTTGCTCCCGTTCACAATGAATCTGAACAACCCTGAACACGAATGGTTATCACATTTTCCCAAGATGCTACCTGCCGTGGTTATCACTTTTGCCATGGCAGCTGTCTGTATCACATTTTTTTCGCGTAGATACACCAGCAGCTTCAAAACGAATGGGTTCTCTTTTTTAAGTTTAGCTTTAATTGGCTTAGTCACAGTCGCAAGCTGGCAATTCACAGAATGGGATGCCTGGAAAATCAATCTGTTTATGGAAATTGGTCTGATCTTGATCGGTGCGTTCCACACACTTCGATTCGTACTGGAGTGGCAGCAATTACATCATGAGCCCCTACATCAAGCTAACAGTAACCGACATTACTATTGGTGCCAATCGACTGCGCTGATTTTGTTAGCATTCGCTTTCCGAGGAGGCTGGTCTGATCCACTCAGGCCTCTACCAGCACTATTGATAACCACTTCGTTAACAGCCATGTATCTGACTCTGGGAATTTGCCTTCGCAAAGAACGCCTTGCTTATACATCGTTAGCCACTGCTCTACTGGGAACCACTTTTTTGGTCACCGCTCAATGGACTACCCCAGGTGTTTATCTAGAAGCTCAAGATTGGATGGATCTCCTGAAGTGGTTAGTCACTACAGCGGCTACTTTATCGGGTTGCTGGTTGATTGTCGATCTTTACCGACAAGTACGCGGCAACAGGATTACCGCAAACGAAAAACCGGCGATTCAACAGATACTCGCCAGAGTCCTCACTTGTCTTGTCTTATTTTACACACTGCTGATTACTGTCTCGCGTTCGTCTTTGATCTCGGTAAACGTACCAGTCATTAAAGACCTTGCCGGTTGGATCACTTTAAGCGCTGTATCACTTTTGCTTTTAGGGATGCTATGGGATCAGAAAAGTCGCTATTGTCTTCCAGCTCTGTTCACATTAGGAATCTGTGGAGTTGTTACGTACCTAAGTAATGAAACCAAACTACGTCTACTTGTTCAACATTCTGGTTTGGCCATGGCCTGCTACACTTGCCTGCTCGGAGGGTTCTGGAGTCTGCGTAGTGCAATATTGTCAAATGCAACTAAAGTAAAGCTACCCAATCTCGAGTTACTTCAAAAGCAAACCTTGAACTGGCTGCCTCAGGCAGTAAGCTGGCTTTCCGTTTATGTCGTGCTCGCATTGTTGCATAGCGTTTTGCGCTTCGAAGATCAGACAATGCGATGGTGGTCCGTTGTGGGAGTAGCCATCACAAGCCCTGCTTTATACGCTTTTAGTAATTATAGTGAGCTCTCTCAGCAGTTTAAGAAACGTGCGCTATTTGCAGCGGGAATGGGTTTCATCTATTTTGGCTGGGTATTGCTTCCCGTTCAGGGTAACTTCTATTGGCTCGACCATTTAATTCGATTGTTAGAAGTACTCTCCGTATTAAGTCTGGTGACGACTATCATTCTCGTGAAATGGCCGTCCCTGAACGAGGATTGGTCCGAAGCATTCCGAAAGAATTCACGCACTTATTTGATCGCAGCTGGGATTTCGCTGTTGTCTATTCTGATCTCAGAAACCGGTTTTTTGATTGCTGAAATTCCCCTAGTGGTTTCAAAAGCACAGATTGCGGTAGTTTCCGCGACTCTGGTTGCACTTTCGGCTGCGTTAATTTTGATGGCGGCACTTCCCCAATATGATCCATTCCAGTTTTCCCTTAAACAACGCATGTTTTATGTCTATGCATCTGAAATTGTTTTGGCTCTGTTGTTCCTGCACATCTACCTGACAATGCCAGAACTCTTCCGTGGCTACCTACTTCCCTACTGGCCGTACATTGTGATTGCCATCGCGTTTACTGGTGCCGGTGTAGGAGAGTTCTTCCAGCGTATTGGGTTGAACGTGCTGTCAGAACCCCTACAAAGAACAGGAGCTTTTTTACCTTTATTGCCTGCACTTAGTTTTTGGATTCATGCTTCTTCACAACAATCTCCTGTAGTGGGCGATTATTCGATGATCCTCCTGTTGATTGGTATCGTATATGTTGTGATGAGCTTGTGGAGAAAATCCTTTGTCTATACCACTCTGGCTGCGTTAGCCGGTAATGGAGCACTTTGGGCGTTCTGGGTAGAACAAGGACAGGTCTTTACTCAACATCCTCAACTCTGGTTGATTCCTCCGGCCCTCTCAGTACTCATTGCCACTCACTTAAATCGAGAGAAATTAAGTGCCAAACAGATCGCAGCCATTCGTTACTTCTCGACAATCACGATCTACGTTAGCTCTACGGGCGATATGTTTATCGCTGGTGTTGCCGACAACTTATGGCTCCCAGTCATTCTATGCTGCCTCTCAGTTGCAGGCATGTTTGCAGGCATGCTGCTTCGAGTTCGCGCCTTTCTTTATGTAGGAGCCTCGTTTCTCGCACTCTCGATCGTCAGTATGATCTGGCATGCATCACAGTCACTTGGTCACATTTGGCCATGGTGGGCATTTGGAATCGGCCTTGGAATCTGTATCTTGATTCTGTTTGGTACATTTGAGAAACGACGAAACGAAATGTTAGAGCTTGTTGATAAACTAAAAGCATGGGATCGTTAGTCGGAGTTCGAAACGAGTTACTCACCAGTCGAAGTACGATGTTGCCGTTTTCGTTCATTCTCAGTCAGATAGATTTTTCGCAAACGAATGATCTTAGGCGTGATCTCTACATATTCATCATACTCGATGTACTCTAAAGCCGCTTCGAGACTCATTTCACGAGGTGGTTTGAGAACCATGTTTTCATCTGACCCGGAAGCACGCACATTGGTCAATTTTTTGCCACGAATCGGGTTGACGACCAAGTCATTGTTCCGAGCATTTTCTCCGACAATCATGCCTTCATAAACATCTTCTCCTGGTCCAATAAAGAATTCCGCACGGTCCCGCAGTTTCCACAAGGCATACCCAACAGCCTGACCGTTATCCTGTGAAATTAACACACCATTCGCACGTCGGGGTACTTCCCCTTCACTCAGCTTGTATGCTTCAAAACGATGATTAATAATGGCTTCGCCTTTTGTTGCATTCAACAATCGCGTCCTCAGACCAATCAATCCACGAGCAGGTATCGAAAATTTCAGATGCGACATTCCCGTCTCACCAGACGTCATATCAATCATTTGACCACGACGGGCACAGACCAGTTCCATTACAGATCCAACGACTTCCGATGGAACATCGACTTCCATCGACTCAAAAGGCTCGTGCCATTTGCCATCAATTTTCTTACGAATTACTTCAGGTTTTCCTACGGAGAGCTCATAACCTTCTCGGCGCATCTGCTCGATTAAAACGGACAAATGTAAAATGCCCCGCCCGGAAACGGAAAATGAATCCTTATCCTCTCGTTCGGTAACACGTAATGCCACATTTGATTCCAATTCACGCATTAGCCGTTCGCGCAGATTACGACTGGTCACATACTTTCCATCCTGACCTGCTAACGGAGAACTATTGATCGTGAACAGCATCGACAATGTGGGTTCATCGACATCAATTCGTGTGAGCGCTTCGGGCTTCTCAGCACAGGCAACCGTATCACCAATTTCCGGACTATCCAGTCCGACTAATGCCACAATATCGCCGGCAGATGCTTCATCAACGGGTGCTCTTCCAAGGTTATTGAATAGCTCAACCGAATCAACTGTGGTCTTTACATGCTCTCCACTTCTTTTGATGAGCGTTACCTTTTCTCCCGGGCGGACTCTTCCACTACTAATTCGACCTGTCGCTACTCGACCAACATATTCGGACCACTCCAAGGTTGTTACCATCATTGTTAGTGGTGCATCCTGATTCACATCGGGAGCGGGTACGTTTTCCAATACCATGTCGAGTAACGGGTGAATACTATTGCCGAAGTTTTCAAGATCGTGCGTCGCAAAACCTTCACGAGCACTGGCATAGATATATGGGAAATCGAGTGTTTCATCATCTGCATCTAACTCAACAAATAAATCGAACATCTCACTCAGTACATGATCAGGACGACAATCAGGGCGGTCAATTTTGTTGATAACCACCACAGGCTTTAAGTGGCATTCCAGTGCCTTTTTCAAGACGAAACGTGTTTGTGGCCTGGGACCTTCAAATGCATCGACCAAGATTAAAACGCCATCAGCCATTCGTAATACACGTTCCACCTCACCACCAAAATCCGCGTGTCCCGGCGTATCGATGATATTGACTTTGACCCCTTTATACATCAATGCAATGTTTTTGGCCAAAATAGTGATACCACGTTCCCGTTCCAGATCGTTCGAATCCAGAATACAGTCACCTTTCAATTGAGAATCACGAAATTGGCCACTTTGATGCAGTAATGCATCGACCAGTGTCGTCTTCCCATGATCTACGTGCGCAATGATTGCTATGTTCCGCACATCTTCTCGTTTCATGACTCTCAACTCTTCCCACTATGAATCCCGGAGCAGACCATCTCGATATTTAAACGTTCCGTACAGGGAACAGAGGGTCTTATCTAAAACCGCCTAAAAGCGCATCAGGCAACTATATAAGGGGCGAAATATATCAACAATAGATTAACAAAGCAAAGCCCAGAAATAGATATTCTTACTGGCAGTTCTGTCCGGTTTTAGCGATACTTTGACTATTCCTACGTCAAAACTTCATAAATTACGAGATAGCAACTTAAATCTCTAGCCTACAAAGGAGTTACATCGCATGAAACAGCTTCTCTTCTTACTTTGTCTGTTTCTGCTGACAACCTTTACACCAGCTTTCTCAGTAATCGCTCAAGAATCGGAACCATTTGATCTGCTTCTGAAGGGTGGCATGCTGATTGATGGCACTGGAAAACCAGGATTCCAAGGAGACGTCGCTATTAGGGACGAGCGTATAGTATTAATCGCCCCAGAAATCAACACCCCGGCCGATCAAACTATTGAATGTCGCGGCCTGATAATCGCTCCCGGATTCATCGATTTACACAACCATAGCGATCGACAGATTGTCTCCCCGTTAACTCGCGCGAATATGAACTATGTCACCCAGGGATGTACTACAATCGTAACGGGGAATTGTGGCAGTGGCCCTGTTAATACCAAGGCCTATTATCAAAAAATTGATACTTCGGGAAGCGGGACGAATGTAATGCACCTCATCCCGCAAGGTTCTCTCCGTAATCAAGTCATGGGATCAGGTCAACGAAAGCCAACACCTACAGAACTCAAAACGATGAAACATCTGGCGCGTAAAGCTATGCAGGATGGTGCCTGGGGAATGTCGACCGGGTTAATCTATGTTCCCAGTTCTTATGCCCAGACAGATGAACTCATTGAACTGGCAAAAATCGTATCACAATTTAAGGGGATCTATGCCAGCCATATCCGCAATGAAAGTACAGAACTACTCTCAGCTGTGAATGAAGCCCTCAAAATTGGCCAACAGGCAAAATTACCAGTTCATATTTCACACTTCAAATCCAGTGGTCGGGATGCCTGGGGATTAGTTATCAGAGCAGCTCAAATGATAGATGATGCACGTAAACAGGGACAAATTGTAACCGCAGATCAATATCCTTATATCGCATCGAGCACATCACTGGGAGCCACTTTAATTCCTGCCTGGGCCAGAGCCGGGGGGAATAAAGAGTTGATCAAACGTTTGGAGTCTCCAGAAACTGCTCCGAAAATCATCAAAAAGATTGAAAGTAACATTGAAAAGCGAGATGGAGGTCAAGCAATACGGATTGCCCGCTATTCAAAAAAGCCGGAATGGGTAGGAAAAAATCTAGAACAAATCGCAGATAACGAAAAAAAAAGTGTGCTAGAAATTGTGTTGGAGATCACTCGGCATGGAGGTGCCTCAGTTGTGAATTTCAGTATGAATGAAGAAGATGTTCGACAAATTATGAAAATCGACTGGGTTGCGACTGCTTCAGACGGACGTGCCTACCTGCCAGGCTCAGATCGTCCGCATCCGAGGCAATACGGTACATTTCCCAGAAAGCTGGGATATTATGCCATCCGGGAACAAGTAATTCCATTAGAACATGCAGTTCGAAGTGCAACCGGGCTGCCTGCTGATATTCTTGGTTTAAAAGAGAGGGGTTACCTTCGTAAAGGAGCATTTGCAGATATTGTTGTGTTTGACCCACAGTCATTAATCGATCTGGCTACATTTGATGATCCGCATCAGTATTCAAAAGGCATTCGATACCTCTTCGTAAATGGAAAGCCAGCGATCACTGCAGGATCTCCAACCGGCAGTTTGGCAGGCAAAGCCTTACGTCACAAACCGACTGAAAAGTCATCAGAAAAGAACAGCCGTTAGAGGCTCCAGGAAGGTTCTGCATTGAATCCACATCGTGTACAGCTTCTCGTCAGTATCAGGAACCGAGACGAAGTACTACCTGCGCTAAATGGTGGTTGTGACATTCTCGACCTTAAAGAACCTTTAAACGGCGCTCTGGGAATGGTCGATGAAGAAATACTCCATTCAATAAGCGACTACTTTTTCAAGCAACCGGTAAATGTCCCCTTAAGTCTGGCACTGGGAGAACTGGTAGAGCAGAAAGAAAAACGCATTACTCCGACCATCCCTTCAGAAGTTACCTACTTGAAAATGGGACTATCAGAAACGAAACAATCAGACAACTGGTACTCAGATTGGTTAAACTGGAGACAGCGAATTGAAGTAACTAATAAAGCGACATTTCAGTGGATCGCAGTAGCTTACGCAGACTGGAAACAGGCTCGTTCCATTCCACCAGAAGATGTTCTTACCGCAGCCATCAAAAGTCGGTGTGCGGGTCTATTAATTGACACCTACGACAAACAAGGTCAAAGCCTGTTAAGCTGTATGCGCCTTGAAGAGATTCAGCGACTCATTGATCGAGCACAAAAATATAATTTAAAGATCGCCTTAGCAGGCTCGATTACGTCTGATCACCTCGAGTTGCTGTCGGATATTTCGCCCGACATCATCGGGATTCGAGGTGCCGCTTGTGTTGGAAGCCAAAGAACGAACCAAGTCCAAAAACTGGCAGTGAAGACATTTCGAAAAGAACTTGACCGCCAATATACGTTCATGGAATCAGGATGACATCCCAGTCGATACCGTCTGTTCCTTAGTATCCTTCAGTGGATTGTAGGGAGCATACTTTTTCAGTTTCAACTTTTCAATCATTGGAATCACATGGTTAGCCGGGATTGCAAATGACTTTGTTCTACCAGCACGCGCAATATTCAAACCTACGGCCTGCCCTTTAAGGTCCACAATGACTCCACCACAATCTTCTGGTCGTAGTACAGCATCATGTTGAAAAACTTCTGTAAAGCCAGTTTTACGGCGGCTTAAGGCGCCTCCCATCTTCTTTTGCATTTCGCGTAAACGATCATAAATCAGCATTTGGGGGTCAGTGAGGATGACTTCGGCTGTGAGTTCTTCCTTTTCTCTTAAAACCTTCAAAAGAACCCGGTCGCCAGGCAAAAATTTGCGAACAAAACTTGAGAGCGCATTCGCATCTTCGATCTCGACACCGGCGACGTTTAAAATCACATCACCGGCTTTCAACCCTGCCTGCTCCGCGCCACTTTCCCGAAGCACTGATTTCACTAATGCCCCACCTTCAGCATCACCGATTTGTACTCCCAGAACACCAGGGGCGGGCTTGACGGAACGTCTTGAAACACTGAGTACGCCTACACTCACAGGTGACATACTTAAACCAGGTGTTGCCAGCCATTGTCCAACCTTGGGATCTGAGGCAGAACGCCACCTGACTGTAGGAAGATTATGTGCATCAATCTTAATCAAAGCCAAATCCAGCTTTCCGTCTACTCCGATGATTTCTGCTTCAAAGCGTTCGGCCGTTGATAACTCACAGGTGATCTTACCTTGAAGTTGGCTGGCCTTAGTTAAAATCCAGCCGTCTGAGCCAACAATGGCGCCCAGAGACGCTTCTTTTCCGTTCGAGCGTACTCGCACCGTCCATGATCGAGGTGTGGAGACCACTGCACGAAAAGCTTTTCGGATCTGAGAGCCCCCTGTCAATTGACTTGGTTGTAATTGATCCCAGGCATAGCCATATGAAGTAAGACTTCCCATGAACAGCGGAACGATCAAAAGCATCGCCAAAAATCGACGACTCGATTCGGTACCTTTATTTTTTTGATCCTGGTTCAAGAGTTTCTCCTTAATACATAATTCGGACTGTGATCTTAAATTCAAAATAGAATCAAACATCTCAGCCTGTCCTGGCATTTCATTAGTCTCTGGCTGCCAATTGCACTTCGAACGTCATTGTTTTCTTGTCACGAATCAACTTAATCTGAATGGTTTGCCCAGGCTTATAACGCTGAACGACCTCAGCCAGTTGTTCAATTCCTGTAATTCTCTGGTTATTTAATTGAATAATGACATCATTTTCTTTGATTCCTGCGATCTGTGCTGGGAAGCCTCGTGTCACGCCCACGACTTTGCAGCCTTGATCCGTGTTAACTCCATTCACTCCTAAAACAGCATTTTGCCCTAAAGGTTTTGCCCCCCACATATCGCCGGAGACAAGCTTTTCCCAATCGTTCTGAAACGCTGAAGCCGGAATGTGAAAGTTCCAACTTGTTGAAGGTCCGATCCGACTGTGAATGCCTATCACATCCCCGCTCATATTAAAGAGAGGTCCGCCGGAATCTCCACCGATTAGAGTGCAATCCGTTTGAATAAGATGCTTCTTTTGGGAAACAATTCTACCTAAGCGTACAACAGGAGGACGCCCTGCCTGATATCCATTGGGGTGTCCAGTGGCAATCACCCAGTCTCCCGGCTCCACTTTGGAATTATCTCCCATCTTTACCACAGGGAGTTTACTAATTTTTGTCTTGTCTTCATCAACGAGTTTGATCAATCCGGCATCCATTCCCCGATTTAAACCCATCGTTTTCCCTTTAAGAGTTCGGCCATCATGTAAAATGATGGTCGCATTTTTTTGTGCTAACCCAATTACATGAGCTGCTGTGAGGATATATCCAGATTTATTGTCGATAATAACACCACTTCCCTGAGCGTCTCCCACACGAACTGAAACAGTACTGTGAATTGAGGATTTCGTGAGAGAAGTCACTTGTTTCTCAATCTCTTGCAGATCTTCCAGTGAGTCAGGCACTGTCTTAAAAAAGACTTCAGAAAGCTTTGTCTTGACAACCGGAGAAACCGGTTTCCTAACTTTCACTTCCTCAGCTGTGACTTCTGAAATCATGAGAACGAGCGCGCATCCCAACACGCTACTTAAAACGTGTCTAAGTAATGCATTAGCTGCTACATTCTTATTCAATAAATGGCTCAACTTCATAAATCATCTGCAACGAAAAAAGAGGATCTACTTCTTAGGTAAGAAATGTTGACTATAGGATACGCGATATAGGGTACCGTTTTCAAGAAAAAAGACAAAAAACCACGTGGTTACTCGTTATTCTAAATTCTTTTGAAAATTAGACTTGTGGCATATCAAAACGTTTAAAAAGATACTCAACTCTACTAGATCAGACTCTTACGTTGCTTTCATACAACAGAAAATCCGCTATGATTTATTGAAGAAAACGGATTTACGACAGCTTCAATCTAACCTGAAATCGAAACAGCTATCGAATAATGGACGTACAACAAACGGATTTTCCCGGTTTATTAGTCATTACCCCTCGAGTGTTTGCAGATGAACGTGGGTTTTTCAAAGAAACATATCAGCAAGAACGCTATCAAAAAGTGGGAGTCAACGAAACATTTGTTCAAGACAATTCCTCTCGCTCTTCGGCTGGCATTTTGCGAGGGTTACATTTTCAAATCAAACGCCCTCAGGCAAAACTTGTTTTTGTTGTCCAAGGTGAAATTTTTGATGTCTGTGTTGATCTGAGAAAAAATTCGCCCACTTTCGGTAAATCATTCTCAATTACATTAACAGCAGAAAATCACCAGCAGCTATTCGTGCCAGCCGGGTTTGCGCATGGATTTTATGTTCTCAGTCCACATGCAGATTTTATGTACAAGTGCAGCGATTATTATTTTCCGGAAAATGAAAAAACACTACTCTGGAATGATCCGGCCTTAGAAATTGATTGGCCAATCAATTCCGAGCCGATTCTCTCTGAAAAAGATCGAAACGGCCTTCCGCTAAACGAATGCGAATATTTCGAAACGCTATGAAACTGCCATATATTGCATTAACCATGGGTGACGTTTCAGGCATTGGCCCTCAGCTTCTCGATGCGCTCTGCTGCCGATCTGAACTCTTTGAAATCTGTCACCCGATCATTTATGGTAATGCCCACATCTTGAGTCGTGCTGCCCAGCAATCTGGTAGTGAACTGCAAATCGTTTCGATTGACGGTGTTTCGGACAAACTTGAATTCAAAGTAAAAACGGCTTTCTGCATTGATCGTGGAAAAGCCGATGTTATTGACGCGGCTCCCTGTCAGATTGATGCTCGATCTGGTCAGGGTGCTTACGATTATCTGGTGAGTGCAATAGATGATTGTCTGTCAGGACAAGTAGACGCCATCACTACTGCGCCGCTGAATAAAGAAGCGTTACATCTCGCCAACATCAATTATCCTGGTCATACCGAGATTCTGGCAGACCGCTGTCAGGTCGACGAGTTTGGAATGATGCTTTATCTACCCCATAATAATGTCATTAAACCACCGTCGGGACTGGGCATTGTGCATACTACGTTACATACATCCATTGCCAGTGTACCAGGTTTACTTAAGACTCAAGAGATCTATGAGAAGATTCATCTGATTTGCAATTTAATGGAAATTATGGGCGCAGCTGTCCCGCGTGTTGCTGTCTGCGCACTTAATCCTCATGCGGGAGAACATGGTCTCTTTGGCGACGAAGAAGCGCGTATCATCGCTCCGGCAGTCGAACAAGCTGCACAATTGGGACTAGATATCACGGGGCCTTTCCCTGCGGATACACTCATCCGGAGAGCAGTAAGTGGCGAGTTTGATGCTGTTGTTGCGATGTACCATGATCAGGGGCATATCCCATTTAAACTTCTCGGATTTGATCAGGCAGTCAATATTACGCTGGGGTTGCCTATCGTAAGAACCAGTCCCAGCCATGGAACTGCCTTTGATATTGCCTGGACAGAGATAGTTCCCGACACTAACGGAATCATGGAAGCAATTAAAGCGGCTGTGAAGCTGGCTCAACATAAAAAGCAGTCTTAGTCATCTATCTAGAGTTATCTCACTGGACTTTATAATAATGGCAAATAGAGAATTCATTCCCCGGCCTGAGCCCAATGTCACCAATCTGATTCTCATCAGGCATGGCGCCACACCACCAAATGAACAACGCCCTTATATACTGCAAGGTTGTGGAATCAATCCGAGCCTGAGTGAATCGGGTCAAAAACAAGTTGATGCTTTGTCTGAGTTCTTATCCAAGAACAGTGCGATTAACCATGTGTATTGCAGCCCCATGACACGCGCCAAAGAAACAGCGATGGCTGTCTGCCAACCTTTTGGTCTGGAGCCTCGGGAGATTGCAGAAATCCATGAATGTGATGTCGGGCAATGGGAAGGAAAATCCTGGGATATTATTATGCAGGAATCTCCCAAAGCGTATCGGGCTTTCATGGATAACCCTGCGGAAAATCAGTACGAGGGAGGCGAGTCGTACGGCGATGTTCTAAACCGCTCAGAACCAGCAATGCAGAATCTGCTAGAGCAACATTTGGGTGAAACCATTGCCGTTATTGCTCATAATGTTGTGAATCGAGTCTATCTGGCAAAGCTAATGGGGCTCGAAATCAAAAGAGCAAAAGAGATCACACAAAACAATACTGGTATTAATATTATCAGGCATAAACCAAATGAAACCAAAGTGGTCACGATGAACGCCATTTTTCACCTGAATGGTATCCCACACTAATCTGATTTTAATGTCAGTAAATAAGCGCTTAAAGTTTCCAAATTCTGACTGAAGACTTCACTGGAAATAAAATGACTGTTGACTGGAAACTTTGGTTGTCCCACAAGGCGTTGTCCAGTACTGATGCTAATCCAGCGTGCCTGATCATCCAATGTATTCAGAATTGTTTTGACCTGTGGCATTAATTTACGCCTGTTTAAGTGAGAAGCCTGTTTCTGTTTACCAGATTTCACTATATTGAATTCGCGTTGGAGTTCCGCCAATTGTGAATCGATTTTCCAGCCATAATGCCGTGGTAAATTCGAGTCATCATAGGTCAGGCTGTATTTCTTTCCATTCCTATTCATGTAGAGTGGTCGATTCGTCTGCAACGCATAGTATCGGGCTAATTGTCCATTCGGTAATTGGGATTTCCTCAGATAAGCAAGTGCTTTCGGAATCGGTTTCAAATATTTTTTGTCTCCACTGAAGCGATATATTTTCATCAAAGTTTCGATGGCATCCTGCGATTCTCCGCCGGTTACAGCTGGTGGTTCAAATTTACGAGCCCATATAGGCTGCATTTCATAATTGTATTGTTGAGCCCAGGCAGGTTGCGGATCAGGTAGCTGAGCTTCAATCAAAAAATCTCCCAGCTTCAATACTGCCTGCTGATAACGCTCATCCTGATAGATTTCATAGGCATCTATCAGGACTGTTGACACATAGCCTGCCAATCCATCATTTAGTGTATAGTAATCCCAGTAATTCTTGATGCGTCCTTCCGTGCGCCAATCATACTTGGGAAAGTTAGCTGCTTTTGCGGGAATCTTTTTAACGGGTCCTGTCCATACCTGCGGAAATGCGCCCACCGGAAATTGTGCTTCGAGTAACGCGTTCAAAGCGATCATTGCTGCTTGATGAATCTTTTGATGCTGGAACTGGTGCGCTTTATCAACGTGGATTAATAACTGAATTGCTGACTGTGTAATCCCATCATCAAGTGTAGAATTATTTTTACCTCTCCCTTTCCCATTACGGTAGTCAGCGGTCAATTTACTCTTGGGATTAAAATCGACCGAATTTGTCCAGCCACCGGATTTCAACTGCCCGTATACGAGGGAGAGTGCGGCATCGGTCGCTGCGTCGAGATAAAATTGATCTCCCGTTGCCTGCCAGGCACTCAGATACGCTAACCCAACCGTAGGAGTTCCCGGTGGTTGTACCCAAATCTGGTTCGGCCCTGCTTTACCTTCTCCCCAGCGTTGTTGCAGATCGAGACTATAGTAATAAACATAACCTCCATGTACGGCAAGTTTGTCACGGTAATACTCACTCGCCTTACGCATCGTGTGAACAATATTTTGTTTCGTAACTTGCTCAGCCGCGAGTGCTGAAGATTCGGCAAGTCCCTCAATCGAAATCAGAATGTAACATAACAGCAAAGTCAAAATAACTTTCTTATTGGGCATCGCTGACTCCTCTTTCTAGACTTGAATTGAATCCTTTTTACTTCGAAACTGGTAGCCACTGAACGGCATCAATGATCACATAACCGTCTGAATCCTCGTTTGTAACTTCGACTACCGCTGCCTGGTCTATTACAAAGTCGTATTCTCCTAACGAAACAAAAATACCATCCAGTGACGGCAGCTTCTTCTGATTAATGGTGCGAAGTGCTTTACCGTTCGCATGTTTGACTGCCACTTTGACTTTCGAGCTACGATTACCATGAGGAGTATACGCATAGCGTACTTCATAGCGTCCCGCTTTAGGCACTTTCGTTTCGAATCGGGCGACTGCTTTTCCATCCTGTGAGTTTGATTCGTGGCTATAACCTGAACCGATATATTTTTTAGATGATCTGCTGAATTCCCATGATCCTGTTAGATCGGCCTGTGAATCGTCGAGTACAATGCCCTTCAACTTCGCTGGATCCACACCATTTCGACCAAATTTTGCTTCGGGAGGCGCTTCCAGAATTTGTCCTTCTTTGACTAGTTTTTCTTTGAGAACAGCATAGGGTACATCTTGCACATCCAATTTTTGATCAATGGCAATGCCAGCTGCTGTTGCCGCCGAATGTCCTAAAATCATAAAAACTGGTTCCATTCGAATCGAACCGAAGGCAATATGTGAACTGGAAACACACACAGGTACGAGCAGATTTCCACACTCTCCTTTTTTAGGAACCAGACTACCATAGGCAATTTGATAGGGACCATGGGTTGAAACACCGATGTCTCCCTCATTTTGAACGTACCCTTCAGGTGTGACATATCGCTGCACGTTATGAGAGTCCATCGTGTAAGATCCCATACCAACTGAATTGGGTGTGGGGCGTTTTTTCAACAGTTCATTCTCTGTCATCACAAACTGTCCGATCATCCGCCGTGCTTCACGAATGTAAAGTTGATGTGGCCAGTTTCCATTATCAGTAAACTCATCCTTGGCGAGCCCCCATTCCCGCATCTTTTTTTGTACTTCACTTGGAACGCGCGGATCATTGGCAATAAAATAGAGCCAGCCTTTTTGATAGGTCTCGTGCTCTTTGATGATCTCCTTTCTGCGTTTGTATGAAGCTTCGGGATAATCGTAATTATAGCCAATGTTATCAGTACTCATTGGACCGTGATTGTTCGTATCCGTTTTATAATTGGGAATAGGATCAAATTTTGCGAAGGTTTCTCTCCAACCCGCCTGATAAATTCTCAATAACAATTCGTACTGGCTCGGATCATAGCCTTCGGGCTTAGGAAAAGGGATACGATTTTCGGCATGTTTGGTTAAGCACATCCTGAAACAGTATGCCTGAATCTTGTCATCACCGGCACCATACTTCCCTGGATTCGCACCGCTGATACGAGGCAGCAAACCACTGGAAGGATCTCCGGGAATACGATAGGGACTTATCTTTTGTTTGACGGCTCGAGAACCAAAATGGTGCTTGTGATGTAATACACCAATTTGTACTCCATTCCATTTCTCACCGTATACACTATTGGACTCTCTTCCAACGTGATAACTAACATCGGCTGCCGCCATGAGGTCACCTTCATAGGTCGCATCAATAAACATGAGGCCAGAATAAATATTACCATTGAGCATCGTAATGGAGGTAATGTTTTTACCTAACATATTCACTCCCTGCTGACGATCCAACCATTCATTGCGATGTACGGGAATCTTGTATTCTCGAACAAAGTCTTCGAAAACCTGTTCAGCGACGTGTGGCTCAAAGATCCACATTGTCCTTTGTTTCCCGTCAATGGCAGGAGTACCCTGCCCTTTGTCACCATACAATTCTCGTTTTTGCCACTTCCATGTTTCTGGAGCCTGATAATACTTCCAGATCCGATGATAAAACTCGCGTGCCAGTCCACCTATGACTGCTTTATTGCCGGTATCAGTCCAACCTAACCCCCCACTGGACAATCCACCAAGATGTTGATCAGGGCAAACAATGACAACTGACTTGCCCATGCGTTTTGCTTGAACGGCAGCTGTCACCGCGGCTGAAGTTCCTCCATAGATCACCACATCGTATACCTCTGCCTGCACAGCTTGAGTTGAGACTGTCGCGAACAGACACAATGTGATAAATTGACGAATCAAATTCATGTGTTGTATTTCTCCAAGATGATTTTCGAACTCTTTCTCAATGACTTCACATTATCAAAATCGACCTTTCATTCTACAGAAGAGAAAACTCAATACAAAGTCAGAATTGATGAATCCCAATTATTAAAGAATGTTCATGGATCAAATCAAATCGTGTTCGTTTAAGCTGTCGATATTAACAATTCCACAATTTCTCATCATGTACTCTTTATAAAACATAATGGACTCAAATTGACTGAAGAATTAACGGCCTATCACGAAGCAGGCCATGTATTGATGGCAGTTCATGTCGGTGCCCGCGTTCATTCCGTTACGATCGATCCCGACTGGGATGATGGTCCTGAGCGTTTTGGCGATGCACAACTCTCTTGGCCAGAGGGGCGATTTGACCAAAAAAACTATCTTGAAAAAGCCGTTCTGGTTGCGCTGGCAGGACCTGTTGCAGAAATGATTCATACAGGAGACCCGTTTCACCCTGCCATGGTTGCTGAATGGTCGGGCGATTGGCGAGAAGCATGGAAAGCTGCTGCGACTCTGTTTCCTCAGCAACCAGCGAGAATGCAATATTTAGAACAAAAAACCCTGGGACTCTATCAAATGCTTCGAACTGATGCTTACTGGTCGGCCATCGGAGAACTAGTAGATCAACTCTTAGCACATGAAACCCTGGAGGAGGAAATGATCTATGAAATTATCTCTCACTGGGTTTGATCTTCATAATTAAGTATCTGGTCATTCTCATCAAAGCTAGATTGCTGTTTTTTGCGAATGGTATTCAGCAGATTCTGATGCATACTAACACTCTTTTGGTCAGAATCGGGCAGAAAAGAAACTTGTTGCAATTCATCCAGATAACTTACTGGGAATTTGTGAAACTGAGCCCCCAGCATGACTAACTCATGGTACCAATCAAAGGGCTTGAGTGAATGGTCGACATATTGAGGCATCGCCTGATAAGTAAACACATTCATTGATTGATTCTGCTGGGTTAAAACATTGATCTTCAAGATTTGATAGCCCTGTCCCAGTGATTCATATTGATCAAGTCGACTTTTTTGTCCTTCTGAAATTTGATAGACGACTCCCCATACTTCCGTTGAATAATTTTCCTGGAATACAATGTCACATTTTCCAGAACGATCCAATCCAATTTTGTGAAATCGTAGCTCCGCTCGCTGTAAACGAGCTACCGAAATGATATCACATGGTCCAATACGCTTTTCCAACCTCGCTGGGTGCATATTTGAACCATACGCAAAATACTTCTGAAACTCTATCATACAGCCTCAACTCTTACTTTAGTTTGATCTATGTTGCTGATGTGGTCGAAACTGTATACGTACTAAAACTATTCGCATCAGTTTTCTTCTGTTAAAATCAATTTTAAACTGACATCAATAATTCAGCAACGGCATTCATCAGGAGCGAGCTAAGAGTGGGTATATTGAGTGATGACCAACTGCCAGGCCCTTTTTCAATTCCTGCAGCCTGGAAAGGTGATGAGCTGTTTCAGAGACAAGACTGGTTGATTCATCTTAATGAACTGCAGCTTCAAGATCTGGAACAAGCGCTGGATACGATTTCAAAAGAAAAACTGACTTTCGATCAGATTTCTCAAGCACAATTCCCTCTGCCACACTTAAGCCCCGTTTTAAAACAAATTCAACATCAACTGGAACATGGCTCAGGAGCCTGTCAATTAAAACGATTCCCTGTCGAGAACTATTCTTCATCAGAGCTGGAGAGCCTCTTCTGGTTACTCTCGATTCATTTGGGAACACCAGTTTCTCAAAGTGCCACTGGAGAAAAAGTGTTTCATGTCAGGGACGAAGGCTATCAGGTGGGACAAGCACAGGCGCGGGGGCCAAACACACGAAAACGACTCAGTTTTCATACTGACCGTTGCGATGTTATCGGATTTCTCTGTATCCAACCCGCTGTTTCCGGCGGTAACAATCAACTTGTCAGCTCGATTTCACTCTATAATGAGATGCGTACCAAATGCCCTGAATTGGCTAATGTTCTGATGCAGCCTTTTTATTATCTGCGTCATAATGTTGATACAGGTAACCAAAAACCATTCTGCCAACAACCAATTTTTTCAGTTCACGAAGGACATTTTGCAGCCAGTTTCTTACGTGTACTCATTGATCGTGCTTATGCTTCTCCTGATCTGCCTGAAATGTCACAGGCACAACAAGATGCCATGAATCAACTGGAAACACTGGCGGAATCACCAGAATTGAACGTTACATTTCGGCAGGAAGCCGGTGACCTTCTCTTTTTGAATAACTGGGTAACCTTTCATCGCCGCGACGAATTTGAAGACGCTGATGAAGATAGTTTAAAGAGACATTTGCTACGTGTCTGGTTGTCCGTCCCTAATAGCCGTCCACTCGATCCACTATTTGCAGATAATTATGGAACCACAAAAGCCGGATCCGTTCGAGGGGGTATGCAACCTTCGAAATAAACCTTGATTGTTTTCAACGTCAACCAGACTGCGGGATTTACCTCAGAGAGTAGTATTAAAAGATCGATCTTGTTCAAAGACTGAATTCAGCTAAAATATTTTTATTCATTTCCACTCTCAAGCAAAACAGACCTTTATCTACATGATCAGAGATTCTCAACCGCAAAAAAAACTCTCTAAGGATTCAAGCAGTCCCAGAATGACCTTGGACCGAATTGCGTTTGATGAAATCCATCCTGCTTTTTTAGACACACTTGATGAAGTCTCCGTTCCTACAGTAACAGGCATCAAAAAAGCTGCTTATCTCTTTTTTGCACTCGTGTTTTTTGTGTTAGGTGTTCTCGGTGTTGCGCTACCGGTACTTCCTACGACTCCTTTCCTGCTCTTGACCAGCTTTTTTCTAATCCGGACATCACCTCGATTGAATCGCGCTTTGTTACGTTCCCCGATTTTGGGACAAGTTTTAAAAGACTGGCAGCAGGATGGTGGCATTCGAATGAATGTAAAAATTCAAGCGATTTCGATCGTTGTCATCATCATTACAGCGACGTTGATTCTTTCTCCGCTTTCAATGCCCCTCAAAACGACTCTCGTCGTCCTGGCCAGCATTGGAATTCTGGTCGTCATCCGACTCCCACGACTCTCCTGAAAACAGTATTCCACTGAGATTTCTGAATCATTCGATATCGATCTCACTGCAGAATGAGTAACTTTTGCTCACTCCAGACGATTCCAAGACAAATCAGGTGCATCCCCTGCGCACTTTGACTAGAATAATTATCTCCCAATAATCAACCGGTCTAAAATTCACAATCAGGAGCCAATCATATGCAACGCCGAGAGTTTCTTAAAAATAGCGTTATTGCAGGCAGCACTGCTGCATTTGTGGGAAGTACAACTCAAGCTGGTGAATCAGACGATATGAAACCGTTTCACCTGAAATACGCTCCTCACTTCGGCATGTTCAGAAACGCCGCCGGAAATGATCCCCTGGATCAATTGAAATTCGCCGCCGACCAGGGTTTCACTGCCTGGGAAGATAACGGAATGAAAAAGAAACCCCAATCGCTCCAGCAGCAAATAGCAGACACAATGGACAAGCTGAATATGGAGATGGGTGTTTTTGTAGCACACGGTTCCATTGGTAAGCTTACATTTACTCGTAAAGATAAAGATGTTTGGAATGCAGTTCTAAAAGACATTAAAGACTCAGTCGAAGTCGCAAAACGGGTGAATGCCAAGTGGATGACTGTTGTTCCAGGCAATGTCGATGAAGGTCCTCGTGGTCGATTGGCAGAAGGATACCAGACTGCGAATGTAATTGAATTGCTCAGACGCTGTGCTGATATTTTTGAACCTCATGGAATGGTAATGGTACTGGAACCTCTAAACTGGTATGCCAACCATGGTGGTGTTTTTCTGCAAGGCTCACCTCAGGCATATGCAATCTGTAAAGCCGTGAATAGTCCGGCCTGCAAAATTTTATTTGATATTTATCATCAGCAAATTACTGAAGGGAATCTGATTGTTAACATCGACAATTGCTGGGATGAAATTGGTTACTTCCAATCTGGAGATAATCCGGGACGGAAAGAACCAGGTACGGGTGAAATCAATTATCTGAATGTATTTAAACATATCCATACCAAAGGATTCGATGGTATTATCGGAATGGAACACGGAAATTCCAAGCCTGGTAAAAAAGGTGACATGGCTGTCATTGAAGCCTATAGAGAGGTAGACCGGTTTTAAAATGAATCAAAAAAAAGCCAAAAATGTACTTGGTACCGAACTGGAAACTTGCTCGATGGACCCGGTCACTGGATTTTATCGGGATGGTTGTTGTAATACTGGTAGCTCTGACATGGGACTACATACAGTTTGCACAGAAGTCACGGCAGAATTCCTCGCATTCTCTAAACAACGGGGCAATGATCTCAGCACACCTCACCCTCAATTTGACTTTCCGGGCTTGAAACCCGGTGATCGATGGTGTTTGTGTGTAGAACGCTGGAAAGAAGCTCTTGAGGCAGGTATGGCACCTCGCGTGGTTCTTGAAGCCTGTCATATTTCAACACTTGAATTTGTCGATCTGGAAGACTTGGAGCAATACGCAATCGAAGCATAGTATTACACCAAGCAATTCATATTAAAAAGAAAAACCACGGAACCTTGACTAGGTCTTCCGTGGTTTTTCTTTTATTAGTTGCAAATTAGACTCAAATGCAAGATCTGATTATTTTGATTTGAGCATAAAAATTTCACTAAAAGAGGAAGTAAGAAACATCTCGCCATTCTGATCTGTTCCGAATGTCATCACCGGGATGCTCGGCGATTCAATCACATGGTTTGCAGTGACTTTCTTGTTCTGGGCATCATATTTTAAAGCCCAAAATTTACCAGAGACATAATCACCGTAAATGTACGCACCTTGTATCGCAGGAATCTTTTTACCGCGATAAACCGAGCCACCGGTAATCGATTTTCCTACACTATGATCGTATTCCCAAATCGGTTCAATTAAATGAGGACGCGGTTCCACTCCGTTTGGGCCGAATGGATGTTTTCCTTCACGGACGGACCAGCCATAGTTCCCTCCTTTGACAATAATATCTATCTCTTCCCAGATATTTTGTCCCACATCACCGGCCCAGAGGATACCCGTTTTCGTGTCGAAGGCGATTCGCCAGGGATTACGTAATCCATATGCCCAGATTTCCTTGCGGGCTGTTTTGATCTCAGCACTTTTTCCGTGTAAAAAAGGATTATCTTTGGGAATCGCGTAGTTTAATCCCGAGTCCTTGTGATCAACATCGATTCGACAGATCGTTCCCAAAACGGATGACAAATTCTGACCGTTATGGAAAACATCATTCCCGGCACCGCCATCTCCAAAGGCAATGTAAAGTTTTCCATCCGGTCCAAAGACTACTGTCCCACCTCCATGATTCCAGGCAGGCTGTTTCACACGCATCAATACTTCTTCGGAATCTGCAAGTGCTTTATCGGGGTCATTCCCGGACACACGAAAACGCGAAATCACTGACGTATTCACGGGTTTGTCGGGGGTACTGTAATAGATAAAGAACTCGCCGTTCTCTTTAAATTTCGGATGAAAAGCAAGTCCTAACAACCCTTCTTCATTCTGTTTGTCGTTGTAAGTCACACGATCCGAGATATCGAGAAAAAGCTTTCCTTCTTCAAGATCTTCATCTTCGGGTGTATTTGGTACGACATAAACTTTCCCCTTCTGCGAAGCAATAAACAGGCGATTCGATCCATCACCCGCATGGGTAACTACAATCGGACGATCAATTTTGAGATAGGGAAAGACTTTAACAATCTTTACGGGAGCGGGCGAAGTATCGACTTTCTCTGCCGCGAATACTTGCTGAGAAATCACAAGCACTACAATGAATAGAAGTATGGATATTGTTTTCATAAGCTGTCTTCTTTGTAATTAATCGAGGTTAACGGATGAAAATTATGACTAACATCAGTCATTAGCCTGGATCCAGATTTATAATAGCATGGAAGCTACAATCTTTATCTTGGATGCACTCCAGAATAGAAAAAAAGACGTGCTAACGCTACTCAGCAGTCAAAATTGCATTCGTCGAAAGAGAACAGAGTTATTTCTTTAGAATCAAAACTGGACGACACCAGTTGACATGATCTTGAATATCTGCATTCTTCCCAAAGTCCACTTTCAGCACTAACTCTTTAGCACCAGTAAGATCGATACGTGGAACGACGACTGCTTGCTGTTTGCTTCCACGAATCGTTTTTTGAAAGACAATGCGTCTATCGACGAGAATCGCTACTTCAACATTACCTGCTCCATTAGTTGCATCATCGATTCCAACTTCTGTCTGGAACCTGACATATTTGCCATCAAGATCATAACTCAATTCAGCAGCGCTGTGCATTCCGATACCAAAGGCAAATTCCTTACCTCCTACAATCAGTGGTCCTGATAAAACATTCCGATTTCGATTCCAACCCCACTGTTGAGAAAAAAAAGGAGTAAATTCATAAGCAGTCGGTTTGAGTTGTGACAGGTAAATGACCTTTCCGTCTAATGGAACAATAGAATTCAATTGATTTAACTCAATCTGGATCTCTGCCCCAAATAATGTTTTGATCTTTGCCATTTTCTTGACGATTGTGAGTGAAGATGCTGTCAGACGTGTACCGTCTGACAGTTCTATTTGATAGTGTAACTGATCCGGTTGCGGAAAATTGATCAACTCAGGATTAAAACAAAAAAAACGAATTCCCCGCCGGGGAATCGCTGTTTCGCCGGCCCTCGATTCGAATCGGAATGTCGATGCATTAAATCCCAGAAATTCCCCTTCCAAAAAATCTCCGTTTTTCAAATAAAAGAGATCTGACTTTTTTTCTATACGTGCAATTTTTTTTATAAATTGTGAACGACCTTGTTGCATAGAAGGCCATTGAAAATAAACAGCCTGTATCGTTTCCAGTGGTACTTTCAATTCTCCCACTTCGGGATAGGAAACTAAACGTATGAGGATCGTTTCATCTTCGGAGCGAAGTAATTTTGCATGTATACGATCATCATTCGCGAGAACAATCAGTCCTTCATTCGGCCGTGGAAGACTATGATTTCCCAAGTTGACCCTGATCGTTTCATCGGCAGGAAAACTTTGTTTGCCTGATGTTGTCTGTAACGTAATCTGATTCTGGTTAATTTGTAGTAATTTACCCTGAACGAAATTCCCCTCGATCGGATAGAGCTCAGCAGCCATCACTGCCGCTTCTAAAATGAAGCAGCAAAAAAAATAGATGATCACTGAAAATCGCATAACACACCGAACAAAAAAACTATGAAACCGATAGAATTAGTTTAACGCTGAAAGATAGGGATATTATTGCGTGGAATCTGTAACACAATACAGGACATGGCGGTACTATATTCGATGCAATTTGAACTGTCGGGACGCCAACCACCACTCGTCATCTGGCCGGAAATTAATTCTTCTCTGATTGCAGGATACCAACGTCCCCAATATTGACCTCCAGCTTGCCACATCGCCTGAACGGCATAATATTGGCCATAAAAAAAGTGGCTCCCCCTAAAGTAACGCTGATTGGGTAAATGTCGCATTAAGTAAGCCAGTCCATTCTGAATTTCTGGCCCTTCATAAATCCCGGCGCTATAAAGGGCCACAACTCCCGCAGCGGACCTCGGAAATTCACTCACTGCCTGTCGTACAAGTTGATAGCGAAACCCTCCATCCGGATTCTGGCTTTTCTTAACATAGTCAATACAACGATCAATGACGTCTTTGGAAACAAAGATTCCACAATTTCGAGCAGCCCTTAATGCCATAATCTGGCAAACCGTCACTGACAAATCAGCGTCTTTACTCTCGGGAGTATATCGCCACCCCCCTTTTGCATTTTGAGACTTCACAATCAGTTCTACAGCCTTTTCCAATTTTACACGTACATCTTTACTACGAGTCATTCCATAGACTTCGGCAAGAAACAAGGTGGCAAAACCATGCCCATACATGGGCCCGTGTGAAATGCTCTCGGGAGAAATGATATACCCAGATGGTTTGCAGGAAGCCAGAATAAAATCAACCGCCTTTTGGACCTGAAGTCCATATTTCCCTCGCCCCGGTGTATTCCCGTCTGCTAGAAACGCCATTCCACACAAGGCAGTAACAGCAACATTCGTTTTAAACGTGGAACCGGAACCAAACGATCCATCGGGGTGTTGTCTTTCGGCAAGAAATTTTAGACCTCGCTTTACGGTAACGCGCGTCTGTGGCGTATAATACTTTTTGCCTTGTACATCAATCGAACGGTTCACTTCCACCTGAGCGTAGACTGTAGTGCTCCCGATAGCAAAAATTGCGATCAACACCAGGAGTGCGCGCCAAAATTGATCAGCCAATTTGGAGAGTGGTATGAACTGGGAGAATTGAAAATTCAAAATAGCTACTTACCCTGAAATAAAGTTCAAAGCGTCTCTTCATATACTGTATTGTACGTAATGCACAGGCAATGAAAAGTAGAAGCATAGAAAAAGCACATCCGGTCAGTCCGATTAAGGGCGAATGACTTCTGGATATTTCGAATTGCGGCCCGATAATTCCGGTACAGGATGCAAAGTCTCTCCTGGACGTGGCTGCACAAAAGGACGGCTACGCATTGACTGCTCAATCGCCAATCTTGACTCGGTTCGCTGAGTTCCAAATTCGCGAGGGCGCACTACATCCGGACCTAAAGCACTGGATGGCAATGGATCTTCGAGTTCCATTAGTTTTTTTTCCTGAATGCGCTGGCCGCGAGTCATGGCCTGACGCCCCGGAAAAATACGTGGAATCCGGGTGTTATAGGAATTAAAGCACCCCGAACAAGCAGGTAGCAATAAAGCAAGCAGGAACACACGAAAAAAGAAGCTCATGAAACGGCATACTTATTTAGAAGCAAATCATTGATTTCATTTTGATGAAAATCAAGACAGAACAGAATCTGTGAGGAGTTGCGGACTATACCAGATTCACTTTATAACGAATAGATCGATTTCCACTGGTCCCCGGAAAAAATATTCAACATAAACCACTAATAATAAAAGACTTACAAACCCACAACGATAATCATTTCTTGGGAACACAGGAAAACAGAGTTTTTACAGGGTATCAACGCCGTAACTCTGGAAGAAAAATGGTTTTCGCAATAGCATCCTCTTAAACGAGAACGATTCTCATCCCCCCTGGAATTTGTAGTGAAATTGTAAGGATTAGTTCTGCTCTTATGTCAAAATCCCCAAAAGTCTGTGTGTTACGTGCACCCGGAACCAATTGCGACATCGAAACCGCACATGCATTCGATCTCTGCGGAGCCCATTCAACAAGAATTCATTTGCTTCAATTGCTGGAGAATCCCAATCAGTTAGACGATTATCAGATTCTCTGTCTTCCCGGTGGTTTCAGCTATGGGGATGATGTAGGAGCCGGTGTGATCTTTGCCAGTCACTTGCAGGGACAACTCTCCGAAACAATTGGGAATTTTCTTGCAGCAGATAAATTGGTTTTGGGGATTTGCAACGGATTTCAAGTTCTTCTCAAAGCCGGAATTCTTCCCGGCGGTGCGAAAAGTTGGCCTCCCCCACCGAATCAAAGCCGTGATGCAACACTGACCTGGAATACTAATGGAAAATATACATCGCTCTGGGTTCAACTCGGAGTGCTAGCACCAGAAAATGTATTTCTGAGGGGAATCGATCAGATTGAACTTCCTATTGCCCATGCCGAAGGACGCATTGCGGTGAGCGATGTGGCGGTTATCGAAAGCTGGAAAGCCGATCAACAAATCGCCATGTGTTATCGTGAATCAGGAGAAGCAGAAACCACTCTTCAAGCAGAGATCTTGGATTATCCAATCAATCCCAACGGTTCGGCTTACAATATCGCTGCATTAGGCGACCCCTCTGGACGCATTTTAGGCTTGATGCCACATCCTGAACGTTTTTTATTCGCAACGCAACATCCCCAATGGACGCGTCTCGGCCTGGAAGGTGAAGGCGCAGGTATCCAGCTCTTCCGTAATGCCGTCAATTATTTTGAATAGCATCAATCAGACAGCCTCAGTAACAGATCATCATCGACCAGTTCCCCTTTGGGGAGTTCTTTGATCGCGAGTAAAACGCGCTGCACCACTTTTTCGTTTGGCTCTTTTCCCAATTCGTGCAGCCGATGTAGAATTGCTTTCTTTCCACTGTGCCGTCCTAACACAAGCTTAATGCCATCTGCTCCTACCGTTTCTGGACGATAAGGCAGATAAGTATCAGGATTTTTGAGCAAGCCATCCTGATGAATTCCTGCTTCGGTCGCAAAGATATTACTGCCAGCCACCGGCTTCATGGGTGAGAGTGAAATCCCTGTCAAATCAGAGACCAATTGACACAATGGCTCTAACTGAGAGATATTCAATTGATGGGGACGCTCAAACTCATCCTGATGTAAATGCAATGCCATCGCAACTTCTTCGAGTGCCGCATTTCCGGCACGCTCTCCGATACCATTCACAGTGCACTGCACCACATTGGCACCTGCTTCAATACAAGCTAATGTATTCGCTACCGCCAAACCAAGATCATTGTGAAAGTGAACTGCCAACAACACGTTTTCAATACCCGAGACCTGATCTTGGATCTGGCAGATAAAATTCTGAGCTTTATAAGGCGTCAGAATCCCCACCGTGTCTGGAAACCCAATCGTCGTGGCACCGGCAGCAATCGCCTCTCGGTAGACCTCACACAGAAAATCGGGTTCGGTTCGACTCGCGTCTTCGGGACTGAAAGCAACAATATCAAATTTTTCTACCGCATATTGAATACTATCAACGATCAGTTTTAGAACTTCTGATTTACTTTTCTCTAGTTTAAACTGGCGATGCAAAGGGCTGGTTCCACAAAACAGACTCACCCCTCTTTTGTGTGGTGGATTTCCAGCCAATGCCAACTCAGCAGCGTCAATATCACCCGGCAATGTGCGACACAAGGCTGTGAGTACAGGTTTTTTAATCACACCTACCATACTTTGAATGGCTTCGATATCTGCTTGTGAAGATGCAGGGAACCCAGTGTCTAAAGAATGGACACCTGCCGCCTCCAGTGCTTTGGCGATTTGTAGTTTCTCGATCGGATCCAACGTGGCGCCAGGCATCTGTTCGCCATCCCGTAAAGTGGTATCACTGAATAACACAGTACCTGACCGGTGATGATGTCGGATGATCGCACGCTTTACTTTGTTTTTAACGTTTTTTTTTGCACGCGAGAAAAGCTGAAACATCAAATTGTATCCATACAAAAAGTTGATCTCACAGTTTTTGAGTTGCAGAGGATTATAGCATGTCAACAAAAAGGCCCATCTGTCAAAACGACAAATGGGCCAAATTTATTCACAATAAATCTCAAACATTTTAGAGCTTCGCTGTGGAAGGAACCACAAATGGGGCACGATATTCACGTGTCAGTTTGGGGTTTGCAGCGGATGCCATTGAACCAGTGAAGACTTCCTTCTTACCATCAAGACTCAACTCAGGCCCTAAGCTGACTTGGGTCTTGGCTGGATCAAGCTTGTTATTGCTCAGGTGCTCACGGTAACGCCCTAAAGTTTCCTGAGCTTCCGCATCACCTGTAAATCGGGCATTAAGCTCTTGCACAGGAACCTTTTCTCCAAGTTCATAGGAAATGTTACCCAAGTGACAGAGGGCACTGGATATATGACCTTCTTCGATATCCGCATTCAGATCACTAATTTTACGACTGCGAACAGCATCCACAAAGTTTGCAAAGTGATCTGCGGAACCAGAAAACTTCTTGATCAATTTTCCATCTAGATCGAAAGCAGAAGCGCTGTTATAGCTCGGAATCACCACATAACCTTCTGAACCGTAGAAGATAACTCCTACCTTAGCACCTCGGTACGCTTCGGTTTCTAAGCCACGGACTTCAAATACAAGTCGCTTATCACCAAACTGATGAATACTGACCTGTGTATTGGCAACATCACCTGCATCAACATAACCAAGGCGACCACCGTAGGCTTGCACACTGTCTCCAATGCTATGGACGCCTAATCCCCAGCGAGCAACATCCATTTGGTGAATCCCCTGGTTCCCCAGATCACCGTTACCCGTGGGTGTTTGCCAATGCCAGTCATAGTGGAATCGTTTTCGGGTTAGCGGCGCCATAGGTGCCGGTCCAAGCCAGAGATCATAGTCTACACTGGCAGGCACATCATAGTTGCCTTTAGGACCAATCGACTTTCGTCGTTTGTAACAGGTTCCTCGAGCCAGCTTCACTTCACCAATACCACCATCTTTTACAAATTTGATTGCATCAATCAAACCCGGTTGTGAGCGGCATTGCGTCCCTGTTTGAACGATCTTGTTATATTTTCGAGCTGCTTCGACAATCCGTCGTCCTTCACTCACATTGTGACTGACGGGCTTTTCACAATAAACGTCCTTACCAGCTTGAATCGCCCAGATTGCTCCGAGGGCATGCCAGTGATTCGGAGTGGCAATACTGACGATATCAATTTTCTGATCGTCAAACGCTTTTCGCAGATCTTTATAATAAGCTGGTTTTTTGTTCGTCTTCTTGTAAACGTTTCCGACACCTTTTTTCATCCCGACACTCTCATCAGGGTCGACAACCGCTACCACTTCAGTATCTTTTCGGCCAGTGAAGGCACTCAGATGAGACTGACCGCGACCATTGACTCCGAGTAAGGCGACTCGCAGTTTTTCATTCGGACTGCTCGATTCTGATTCTGCCGCAGAGAGATGAGGAATCGAAGCGCCCAACGCTGCCGCGCTGGCTGCAGCAAACATAGATTGTTCAAGGAATTCGCGACGAGAGTGTTGAGACATCTTCTTTGTTCTCCTCAATAAATATCAATGGAAGGATTGTACCGAGTTTTGTTAGGTAGGATTGCACAAAGCCACTGCAAATTGATGATTTTTAGACTGATCTAAATCCGGCCATCAATATGAATTTGTTCTGTGCCGTTCAAAGTCATGATTACTAAACTCTGTTAATCAAAGTCTAACCGATAAAAGTACGAATATTCAAGGTTGAACCAAATTTCATCATATAGTAAGCGTTATTTTCCTCCGAAATCACTTTCGATTTCCCAACTTGGGAAATCGTTATTTCCCTCATTCTTTACGCTCATTTCTGGGATAATAATGGTAGAAAACTCTGTAATCCGATCTCCTCACGACTGGCATAAGGTTCACCATAGGCGCGGTGGATCGACCAGCCCCAATATCGGGCGCGGTCCTGGATGTCATCCAGAATAGTGGGATGTTCTGTAGAACGGCCCCTCAGCATCTGGCTTTCATAACATCGAATGGCCTGCATTTTCTGGTCAATGTGGTCAGAAATATCGAATACAAAGCTTGGTTTAGGATGAATCCGCAGATGAATGCTCCAGAAATAATAGATCTGAGGCGGCCAATAGGGTTCCCCCGCCATGTCGGTTTTACTCAATTTGGACCAGAATCGAGCTGCATCAGTCAAATGACTGGCAGCTACATGATCGGGATGTACATCTTCCCAATAAGGCGCCAAAATGACTTTGGGACGCTGTGTGCGAAATACCACTGCCAATTTACGCCGCGCTTCTAAGTTAGACTCCAGACTTCGATTGGACAGGCCCAGATTATCACGCCAATCTAACTCCAGAATTTGTGTTGCAGCGGCGGTCTCTTGCATGCGGATTTCTGGACTTCCATAAGGCGTTGGTTCACCATTAGTTAGTTCAATCACTCCCACTTTGGACCCCTGCTGTTTACAAGCGAGAATCGTCCCCCCCACACTGATTTCTGCATCATCAGGATGAGGTGCCACAACGAGTATATCTAGAGCTGAATCCACGTATGCTCCTTAAATCAGGAATATTTTTGCTTGCTAAACGACTCTCAAAAAATGGGGTAGACGAGATTTATGAAATCATTAGAATCCCAAATCTCATCTCTCAAAATTAACACATAACCTCTCACAATTCATTTCTACATTCTTAACCATCAATCTTAACCGATGAAGGTCAGCTTGTCCTTATCCGTCGCTGATTGAATGGAGGAACACCTTATGAAATCCTCTTTATTGGCCCTCTCTCTTGCATTATTCCTGACTTCTGGCTGTGCATCAATGATGGATACTATTGCTGATGCCAATCAGCAGACATGGCGTGCCTTAAAACCAAAGGCGTTTGATTCAGACTGGAGTAGTGGTGGTGAGGAAGAAATCGATCAGTGGGGTTTTGTGGGAGAAGAAGCCCGTGGAGATCGCCCCAAAGAGTCTGATCCCGACCCCTGGTGGCAGAAGTATGTTATGAGCTCCAAGGCTAGAAATATAGAACGCAATCTCGGAATCGAATAGAAACGCAGCATTTGTTGCTGATTATAGCCATCGTCTTTTCACCAGACAGGGCGATTTCTTGCATCTCCCCTCTGAGCGAGTTAGAATAGAGACTGGTATTTTAGCCACTATAATGTTTTAACTTACCTGCTGCTTGTTTCTAAAACAGTTAGCTACCGTTGGTTTACATAACGACGGATCGGTATCACCAAACCAAAATTCGTAATGTTTGATGTACCAACAACCTCTAATTCCGCTTACGATACGGAATGATCCAGAAGGTGCATCAACATTGCCAACCTTCCCGAAGGTGAATGCCAATGTTTGATCTCTCACAGAGATTTCTTTTAGTTGGGATGATGTTCCAGTGCTTTGTTGTCAACAGCATTGCTACATCTGCAGAACCATCTAATAAAACTAATCCTGTTGCTGATGTCGATTTCAATCGAGATATCCGGCCGATTTTGTCCAAGAATTGTTTTCATTGCCATGGACCAGATGAAGGCACACGCGAAGCTGATTTGCGGCTAGATCAAAGAACATCAGCAATTGCGAAGCTGGATAGTGATCAGATGGCAATTATTCCTGGTAACGTTGCCCAAAGTGAACTCTATCGCCGCATCATTTCAACGGACGAATCGGAAGTCATGCCTCCTCCCGATGTGGGAGAAAAATTAACAGCTTCTCAGATTGCCTTAGTCAAAAAATGGATCGAACAAGATGCTCCTTATGCTCGACATTGGTCCTTCGTGCCACCAAATCGACCAAAGCATCCTACAGTCAAACTAAAAGACTGGCCAGCGAATGAGATTGACTACTTTATTCTATCGCAACAGGAAGCAGCAGGGATCAAGCCCAGTTCAGAAGCAGACCGCTACACTTTAATTCGTCGTTTGAGTTTTGATTTGCGTGGGCTGCCTCCCACTTTGGATGAAGTGGACCAGTTTCTCAAAGACAATTCTCCTAACGCATATGAAAAACTGGTAGATCGATTCTTAAAGGACACGGCATACGGAGAACGTTGGGCGCGAAAATGGTTGGATCTCGCACGCTATGCCGATTCAAAAGGCTACGGATCTGATCCGCTGAGAATGGACATCTGGCGTTATCGTGACTGGGTTATCTCAGCTTTTAATCAGAACATACCCTTTGATCAATTCACACTTGAGCAACTGGCAGGAGACCTCTTACCGAATGCGACTCTCGAACAAAAAGTGGCGACCGCCTTTCACCGCAACACGATGACTAATACCGAAGGTGGCACCGACGACGAAGAATTTCGGACAGCCGCTGTCACCGACCGGGTAGATACAACAATCCAGGTCTGGATGGGACTCACGATGGGCTGTGCGAAATGCCATACACATAAATATGATCCAATCTCGCAAAAAGAATACTATCAGCTTTACGCCTTCTTTAACCAAACCGCTGACAACGATCAACCAACGGACGCCCCTACGATCGCTGCTCCTACACCAACCATGTTGGAAGCAACCAAACGCATCAATACAGAGATTGCGGCCCTAAACCAAAAAATACAGACGCCGAGCAAAACACTCGAAATGGCCCAGCAGAATTGGGAATCGTCTCTGCAAGCCAAGCCAAACTGGAATATTCTCACTCCGATTTCAGTCAAATCCTCATCGTCAACAACCAAGTTTCAAATTCAGAAGGACGGCTCAATCCTGGCGAATGGTCCAGCTGCGAAAGAACAATACATCATTGAAACAGAACTCGATCCCTCAACCTTTAAAGGTTTAAGATTGGAAGCGATTTCCGATGATCGATTGCCATCTAACGGACCGGGCCGTGCCAAGGATGGCAATTTTGTGCTCTCAAATATAAAACTGGAGACCCAGCCACTCAAAATAGATGATGCACCAGCCAAAGGACAATTCCTGAGAATCGAACATCAGGGAACGAAAAAGCAGATACTGTCACTGGCGGAAGTCCAAGTTTTCCAGGCCGACACAAATATTGCCATTCAGGGAACGGCTTCTCAATCAAGTACCACGCATTCTGCTCCTGCCAAGTTAGCCATCGATGGTAAGACGGACGGTCACTTTTTTAATGCAAAGTCAACCACTCATACCAAAACCGAAGTCAAGCCCTGGTGGGAACTCAATCTCAAAGTGGAAACTCCCATTGATCGAATTACAATCTGGAACCGCTCTGATGGTGCGCAGGAACGACTTGCCAATTTTAAAGTCAGTTTACTCGATGCACAACGAAACGTAGTCTGGCAAAGCATCGTAGAGGCTTATCCTAAACCATCGACGACTCTGACGGTTTCACGTCGTAAAACGATCCCATTGAAACGCACGTTCGCATCATTCTCTCAAAACGGTTTTCCGGTGAACGCAGCCATTGACCTCACCAACAAAAACAAGAAGGGCTGGGGCATCGCCCCTCAATTCGGAAAAACGCACGCCGCCTACTTCATCCCCGAAGCCAGTCCTACTGCGAAAGCAGGGAAACAACGTTTGATTGTCACTCTATCTCACGCGTTTAATGATCCTCAGTACGCTTTGGGATGTTTTCGAATTTCCTTTACAACGGAAGCAAAACTTGAACCTCGACTTAAAGTCCCGAACGATATTCTCGCGATCGTCGATACTAAACCGAAAGACCGTCAGCCCGCGCAACAGAAAAAATTAGCGACCTACTACCGGAGCATCGCTCCCGCACTCAAGTCTACGCGGGATCAGATTGCGAAACTCCAAAAATCCAAACCTGTTTATCCGCAATTACCCATCATGCAGGAATTGCCAACCGACAAACAACGTGAAACGCACATTATGATTCGTGGCAGCTTTCTCTCACCTGGAGATGTTGTTAAACCAGCAGTATTGAATGCATTCAATCCCTTGCCAGAAAACGTACCCACCAATCGTATCGCGGTCGCCAAATGGCTGACCTCACCAGAAAATCCTTTGACGGCTCGCGTTGCCGTTAATCGTTTCTGGTCAGAACTGTTCGGCGCGGGTTTAGTTGTGACAGAAGAAGACTTCGGAACACAAGGTGAACTACCCAGCCATCCCGAATTACTTGACTGGCTGGCAACGGAATTTGTCCAGAATGGCTGGGATATGAAAGCGATTCTCAAAACCATTGTGATGTCAAACACATACCGTCAGTCTTCTGTAACGAAACCGATCCACATCCAGAAAGATCCTCGTAATCGACTCCTCTCTCGCGGTCCACGTTTCAGGCTGGAAGCGGAAATGATTCGCGACCAGGCGCTACAATTGAGTGGACTGCTTAATCGAAAGATTGGTGGGCCTTCCGTTTACCCTGTTCAACCAGATGGAATCTGGCGAGCAGCTTTTAACGGACAGCGTAACTGGGCAACCAACAAGGATGAAAATCGATTTCGCAGAGGCCTCTACACGTTCTGGCGACGTACTGTCCCCTACCCTTCGATGGCGACCTTTGATGCCCCCAGCCGTGAGATCTGTACAATTCGACGCATCAGCACAAATACTCCGTTACAGGCGATGATTACATTAAATGACCCAGTCTTTATTGAGATCTCTCAAGCGTTGGGGCTACGCATTTTTAGAGAGGGTGGTGACTCTCCAGAATCACGCATCAAATACGGTTTGAAGCTTTGTTTGATTCGTCCTGCACTCTCCGAACAGATCGCCCCTTTACTGAAACTCTATGAATCAGAGTTAAAATACTATCAATCTCACCCTGAGCAAGCAGCTAATCTCGTTGAGAACGCGTTGAATCCCTTACCAGATCAATATAATAAATCGGAGTTGGCAGCCTGGACCGTCATCGCTAACGTTTTACTTAATTTAGATGGCGTTCTCACAAAAGGATAATGAAATGGACCTGAAGCACAAACGATTACAGGCAATCACCAGACGACATTTTCTGGGGAAAGGCTCTACTGGTATCGGCGCACTCGCTCTGAGTTCGATGTTATCCGATAGTCATAACGTCTCAGCCAACTCGCCCAGTCAACCCGATGTGACAAAATTCCGCATGCCTGCGAAAGCAAAGAGCGTGATCTTTCTACACATGGCAGGCTCACCTCCACAACAGGAATTTTTTGACTACAAACCTGAGCTGGTCAAACGCAATATGCAACCCTGCCCTGATTCGTTCCTGAAAGGGCGCGGCTTCGCGTTCATTAAAGGGCATCCCAAAATGCTGGGAACCCCCTATCAATTCAAGCAATATGGCGAGTCAGGCACTTGGATGAGTGAGCTACTACCTCACTTCCAAAACGTAGCCGATGATGTCACCGTCATCAAATCGATGCACACAGACCAATTTAATCATGCACCAGCCCAACTCTTCCTCTACACCGGAACTCCTCGTTTCGGAGGTGCCTCCATGGGTTCCTGGATTACCTATGGGCTTGGCTCGGAAAACAAAAATTTACCGGGCTTCATGGTGTTATTGAGTGGTCCCAGCGATCCAAGTGGTGGTAAAAGCCTTTGGGGTAGTGGTTTTCTACCATCAGTATTTCAAGGTGTTCAATGCCGAACGACGGGAGACCCGATTCTGTATGTGACAAACCCTAAAGGGATCAATCGTGAAGTGCGTCGCCGTAGTCTGGATGCATTAAAATCACTGAACGAATTCGAACTCAAACAATTCGGTAACCCGGAAACCTTAACGCGTATCAATCAATATGAACTTGCCTTCCGTATGCAGATGTCCGTTCCGGAGGCGGTTGATCTACGCAGTGAAACAAAGCAGACCCATGAATTATATGGCACGACAGGCGGTGCGCCTTCTTTTGCTAATAATTGCTTATTGGCTCGCCGCATGGTGGAACGAGGCGTTCGATATATCCAATTGTTCGACTACGGCTGGGACATGCATGGGACAGGAGCAGGCAATGATTTAATTACAGCCGTTCCTCGCAAGGCAAAAGAGATTGACCGCCCCCTGTATGCCTTGATTACCGATCTCAAACAACGAGGCTTGCTAGATGAGACTCTCGTCATCTGGAGTGGAGAATTTGGTCGAACGTCTATGAACGAAGAACGCAACGGCTCAAAATTTCTGGGTCGCGATCATCATCCTCACTGCTACACCATTTGGATGGCAGGTGGTGGAATCAAAGGTGGCATGTCTTACGGCGCAACTGATGAACTCGGTTACTTCATCGCCGAAAAGAAAACCAGCGTCCGCGATCTGCAAACCACGATCTTACACCTGACCGGTCTGAAATCCCGAAAACTCAAAGTTCCCTATCAGGGTCTAGATCAACGACTCATCGGTCCCGCTGATGAAGATCATCTGCTTAAGGATATCCTTGCTTAAAGAAACGGACAAACTGGATAGCTTCCAGATTTCCTCATACTCACTCGTTGAATCACAAGATGGCAGATTCCGAGTTTTTGATTACTTCAATTCGTTCGCTCCCAATCCATTTCAAGATTGAAAACTCTTCTAATAAGCTCCCCGACGATCCAGATTGCTTACAGTACATTATGCACATTATTACATAATTAATAATGTTACTAAATTAAGCATTTATTATGAAATTAGTAACTCCATATGAAATTCTCGTAGACTTATAATTAATCATGTGTATATTAATAAACTAATGTATTAATTTGTGCTACTGAATCAGTTTACGCTAAATAATTGAGCTCTTGAAAGTTAGGGGCACATTGCTTGACCTAAGTTTAGGTCCGCTCCATAGAACTGTCAAAATTCATCTCTTCTGAAATCAACGTTTTTTATTGATATTCATTCCGTCTTTATCAAAGGAAACACAAAGATGCGACGCTCGATGAAATCCGGATTTACTTTAATTGAACTACTGGTGGTGATTGCGATTATTGCCATTCTCATCGCTTTGTTGTTACCTGCCGTACAACAAGCACGCGAGGCAGCACGCCGAAGCCAATGTAAAAATAATATGAAACAACTTGGAATAGCGATGCATAACTATCACGATGTATTCCAAATGTTTCCCATCGCTTCTTCAGTGGCTCCGCCTGTCGCTGATGGACCTGGCAACAGAAATATGGATAAAGTTCACGCCTGGCCGTGGGGAATGCGAATTTTACCGTATATCGATCAAGCTCCGCTTTACAATCAACTTGATGTTGGTAGCTCCAGTATCACCATTCCTATTGCAGACCTGAGTGTGCCTACAGACTTTCTGACAGCCCAGACTCCAGGTTCAATCGAATCACTGCTTACAACAACGATTCCCGTCTATCTCTGTCCCTCTGCAACGGGAAACACAGTCAATCACTATCAACATAATCTGGGAACCATGATGTATGCGATGACGTCAAGGTTTGCCGTCTATCCAAATACTTCAAATCCTCTTGGCATTTCAACTGCTGACGTGCTTGATGGAACATCGAATACGATTCTGATGGGTGAAAAGGCATTGATGGAAGCACCTTTTGTCTCAATTGGTGCCAACTGGGCATCGCATCGCCCTGCAGGATCGCGTATTGGTATCGTTCATCACACCAGCGCAATGAATACTCCTTTTGATGGATCTCGCGACGCGGCGAACAACATCTATATCGAAAACACTCCTGGAAATGTCACTCGTGCAGTCATCGCCAGCGCACACATCGGTGGTGCCCACGTGTTGTTGGCTGACGGAGCAGTGCGGTTCGTCAGTGAAAATATCCAAGATGACCCATCGACATCGCTTACCGGGAACTTCCTTTATACAAACTTATTTCAACTGGAAGATGGCAACACCATCGGCGAATTTTAGTCTTGGCCACATCAGGTATCTTCGTGAAGTGAATCTCATAAAGTATGAAGGAGGATGAGCGTTGAAATTGGCATTTTGTTTAATAATCTGTTCCCTGTTTGTATTGACCGGTTGCGGTGGAGATGGTCGACCTACACTCGTCCCAGTCGATGGCTCAGTAACTCTGGATGGACAGCCTTTGGATGGTGCCACAATCGCATTTATACCAAATGAAGGAAATCCCATTCAGCGCGGATCAAATGCGAACTCCACTTCTGGTGGAAAATTTACGGTCGGAACTTATGCCAAAGATGATGGAATTCCCGTTGGCAGCTACAAGGTCACGGTGATTAAGAAGGAACTTGTCAGCAAATTGACTGATGATTTTAACTCTGAAGATCCGGCAGCCAGCTCAAAACCCATAAAGTATAAATGGATCACTCCACAATCATATTCTGTACCCGAAGAGTCTGGATTGACCATCGAAATCACATCTGAAGGCATGTCCCCCTCTACAATCGCTCTGACTTCAGATGGAGCAAGTCCTGTTATCGAAACTGTTGGTGGTCGTGCCGCCAATGAACCTTAATTAAGACGTTATTTTATATTTTATTTATTTTTCAGTTCAGAAGGAGATATCAATGAAGCTCCAAAAAAGAAACGCATTCACACTGATTGAATTGCTGGTGGTCATAGCCATCATTGCAATATTAATCGCACTATTGCTTCCAGCAGTACAACAAGCACGCGAAGCAGCTCGTCGTACAGAATGTAAGAACAAACTCAAACAGTGGGGTCTGGGACTGCATAACTACCATGATAACTACCAAACGTTCCCACCAGGTACCATGGGTCTTAATAGTAGCTCTACAAACCCCAGGAATAACCATCCCTGGTCTGTGAGAGTTCTACCTTTTGTAGATCAGGCACCGCTATATAACACTTTTAATTTCAGTTTGAACTACAACGATACAACTGGCACCCCTTCCAACCGCTCACGTCGTGATGAAAAATTCCCTCTAATGCATTGCCCCAGCGCACGTACTCGTGATAGAAAGCCTTCAAATTCTGCTGAAGGCTGGACAATCCACTACTACGGAATTGCGGGCCCTAAGGGAGTTCGCCCTGCCCCATTAACTGGTAATTGGCCCACAGCACATGCTACTAGCAATATAACAAGCAATCACGGAAATAATGCTATCAGCGGAATCCTGTTTCGACAGAGTAATGTTGCAATTCGCGATATTACCGATGGAACTACGAATACGTTACTGCTGGGCGAAATTTCATCAAAACCTGCCGGTTCCAACAGCTATCGCGCCTGGATCCAAGGTGCCAGTAACGGTAACCACAGCTTTGCCAGTTACGCATGTAAGAACCTCAAAGATGGAATCGGCGCATCCGGCTGGAACAGTGGAAATGCAGATCGACTCTTCAACGATGTGGACTTTGGCAGTAATCACACTGGAGGTGCACACTTCCTGATGGCAGATGGTTCTGTTCGGTTTATATCTGAAAACATCAACTTTGCCACCTATCAGGCTGCTGGTAGCCGTGATGATGGTTTGACACTACAAATCACCGAGTAAACAAAGAAGTCATGATTCTGATCCAGCCACCTCCCGAATGATTTTCAGAGGTGGCTGTTTATTTCACCTCTAACATCGAGCAGATTAACATGAAGATACACGCGATAATCGTTCTCAGCTTCTCATTTTTATTTTTGAGTGGATGTGGTGAAAGCGGTGTTGAACGACATGAAATCTCGGGAACGGCAACATTTGACGGCCAACCCATTGTATTTGGTACCATTCAATTCATCCCGAAACTAGATATTGAAAAGGAAGCACCAACAGGGAGCGCTACAATTGAAAATGGAAAGTACCAGACAGACGAGGGACAAGGAATAGTAAGCGGGTTACACGAAATTCGTGTGACTGCATACCCGTCTAAACTAGTCGACTCTGAAGATGAAACTGTCGAAGTTGAAACCATTGAACCGATTTTCGTTGGTTATTCTATAGAAGCTTCAATTGAACCTCCCTCGTTTGATGTGATCGTTCCCGCCGAGGCGGAAGGTTATAATTCAGCAAACGTAGGCGTATCCAGAAGTTCGAGAAACGATCCCTAAGAAGGGTCAGCAGATTATTAGTAATCATTAATAGACATCAAAATCTTTCAAGATGTGAGCGTTATTTATTGAAATTGATCCTACAGGAACCATTTTCTCTTTGTAACTGCGCGGTTATTTCGTACTAGCTTTTCGTGATTTCGCTCTTTGATTCTCTCTAAAAGCTTCTGGTCAATACGCTTACAGACATCACCATTCTATAGATTTTTTAGTTACAGCATCTGATTAATTTAGGTGTCAGTACCTATAGTAAACGATGAAGAAAAAGCATTAAAATTTGAATTAGAGTACTGATTGAAAGCCTCCTCTTCCTGGACAATTTATGTTTGATAGACTGGGCGGAATTATTGCACGTCTGAATCAATAAAAGATAAATCACAAAGAAGGAGAACAACGAATCATGAAACGGTTATCATTTCTATTGATTGCTTTTGCTATATATCCCATTTTGGCACTTGCCGGAACAAATGAGGATGCTTCAAATGTGGGTCGATACGATATCGCCGCTACGAATGAAGGTCTCTATTTTTTAGACACAGCGACCGGATCGCTCTGGATCAAGAGGGGTCAAGGAGCCTGGGTAAAAATTGAAAGCCCTGTTACTTGGAAATCGAATAAAAAAAGTCAATCGAACAAACCAGTCACTCTGACTCTACCCCAAGGGAGAGTCACAATGCCAATGATTCAAAGAGAGCGGCGAAAGATTCCCGGCTCGTCCGGCACACTTTCCGTTCAACTGGGCGATATTACAGCCGGGCAGGTTTTTGTAGAAGTAGTCGACATCAATGGAAATTATTTAGCAACACGCACTTCGTTAAAGAACAATGAATTCCTGAAATTTGAATTAGATGGGAAAGACGTTTATCTCCAGATCTTTGATATGGTAAACAATTTGATTGGCGAGGATATCTGCAAAGTTCGTCTCTCATTTGAGAAGCCAAATAAGGAGTCGAAAAAAGAGAATCCTGAGAAGGCGATAGAAAAGCAATCAAACAAATCATAGAATGAGAGTGACAGCTTTCCTGATTGTAAGTTGAGATCAAGTAAGCTTGAAGAATCCCGGCTTTCCATGTTCCAAAACGTTTCACATTTCAAGACACTCATAATTGCAGTCTATTGTCTCTCCGGAGTCACTATTGCGCATGGACAAACGAAACTGGTTCAACCAGCAGTCGGCACTACGCTTGTTCAATCGCTCGATTTTCCAGGCAAATTGCAAGGCGAAGAAGGGTTGATCATCGTTCCCGAGAATCGTGAGAATCCATCGGGCCGGATGATCAGCGTTCATTACCTTCGATTTCCAGCAAGGGAAACGGTCGGTTTACCCCCAGTTTTCATATTACCTGGCGGACCCGGTCAGTGTGTCACTGCGGAAGATATTCAACGAGGTTTACGACATAAGCATTATAACAAAATTTCTGAAATTGTTGCCTTCAATCGAAACCGAGATGTCATCATTGTCAATCAGCGTGGAAATAGTCGAGTGCCCGGAATTTACGGCCTACCCGCAAAGTGGTCCGCAAAACCTGGCAAGAGTTCAGAACCAATGTCATTCGTGAAATCATCACGGCGACTGGTAGCAGGTCTTAAGACTTCACTGAAAAAATGCGAATCCCTGAATATCGACACGAGGGGATATGACATTCTGCATCTGATTGATGATGTGGACGCGATACGCCGTGTTTATGGATATGAGAAGATCGCATTACGTGGCAGTAGCTTTGGCTCTCAATGGGCTCTCGCGTATCTAAAACGTAAGCCGAACCATGTCGACCGGATGATTCTATCCGGTGTTGAGCCGTTGGACCATGGTTACGACAGTGCCAATGGAATTTGGAACGTATTCAAAAGAATCGAGGAGGAAACGCGTAAGTCCAAGGGTGTAAAATTACCTGACGTGGGACTTTTAGGGGCCCTACAGGCAGTGATCGCGCGCCTTGAGGAACAACCGGTACGAATTCGTGGACATCATCCAAGAAAGAATTATACCGCGGAAGTCGTAATTGGCGCTGATGACTTTCGGCATTACCTCACTCGTCCGATTCTTGACGCTCCGATCCATTCAAGGAAGATGCTTGAGTTCTGGCCAAAGTTCGTTCTGGAAGTCTATCAGGAAGACTATCAGTATCTAGCTGCAAAGATCATTGATGATCGCCCCGAGTACCAACATCATAGTTTACTTCTTACACTCGTCGATAATAGCCTGGGGATTACCGCAAATCGCGAAACAAAACTACAATCTGAATCAGCCTATCGGTGGCTCGGCGATCAGAATTGGTTTTATAAAGCAACGCGTGATGTAACTCCCACACCGGTAGTCAGCGATGAGTTTCGCCAACTTAGCGTCAATCAGACACCAGTATTAATGATTCACGGGACACTTGACCTCGCAACGCCAATTGAAAATGCAGAAGAATTGTTGCCGTTCTTTCCCCAAGGTCATCTCATCACTGTCAAAGGAGGTACTCATGCGGCAACACATCATGCCGCTAGTATTGATCCGGAGTTTTGAAATATCTAACTGTTTTTATGAATGTCAATGATCCAGTAAGCATCATTAAAAAGATCCCGAATACGATTGCTCTCCCTGCATTGCAGTTCAAAACCAAGAATGATCGGTCACTGTTCTTTGAACTGACACAAAAAAAAGACACTCATCAAACAAAATAATTTCTGGAATCCGCTTCCCTTACAAGACCTGAACCTATTAATGTTTGTACTAGAATCTCAAGAGGGTGTCGGCTAGGATAGAGCTAAGTCACGCTGTCGGTAAAAAGGTAAGATATCTACATCTCATTTACGTTTCTCTCCAACTCCTTTGGTAATACTCGCATCAGCTCACTGAAACTAGAGGTTCGCTAGAAAATGTTCTCATCAAATCACTGTTTTCTGAGAAACCGAACGCTCCTTGTTATATTTTTTTTCTGTGCTGTACTTCTTCTGATCGCGTTACCTGGTTGCTCTCAATCCGAACGTGACCAAACTTCGCCTACTTTTGAAAAACAAACGACAAAAACCCAGGATTCTCCCCTCTCTCAGCCAGCAAATGATGTTACAGAATCGTTGGATGTCACACAAATCTCTCAGTCGTCCCCCTCATTGCAGGCACAGCATTCGGGAAAAGTGAATCAGATTCAGGCAGATAAACAAACCGAATCTACGAATAAGAAAGTTGTGCAGCAAGCGAAACCGTTACTAGCCCCTTTCAGTCAAACGAATGCACAAGAATCGCAACAAGCATGGGCAACATCAATGAATCTGGAAGTACTGAAAACCAATAGTTTGGGAATGCAACTGACATTGATACCGCCTGGTGAGTTTATGATGGGATCTCCTGTCTCTGAAGAGGAAAGCCAAAAGACCGAAGTTCCACACCGTGTACAAGTCACGAAGCCCTTTTATCTGGGTAGATTTGAGGTTACTCAAGCTGAGTATCAAAAGATCATGGGAGAAAATCCGAGTTGGTTTTCCGCAAATGGTCGCGGGCAAAATAAAATTGCAGGGCAAAATACTGAACGATTCCCTGTAGATTCTGTCAGTTGGCATAACGCAACTATTTTCTGCCGTAAATTGTCAGAAAGAGAAGGAAAGACGTACCGACTTCCTACCGAAGCAGAATGGGAGTATGCGTGTCGCGCAGGAACAACAGGACCATTTCATTTTGGAACGGTTAATAATGGCAGGTCCAGCAACTCAGATGGGAGATATCCCTATGGAACAAAAACAAAAGGTCCCTTCCTGGCTCGAACAACTCAAGTGGGATCTTACAAACCAAATGCATTCGGCTTATTTGATATGCACGGAAATGTTTATGAATGGTGCGCTGACTGGTTTGACCCTCGACTCTATCATCGACGACAAGGTAAACTGACCAGTGACCCATACGTCTCTGATAATACTCCGGGTGTTACGACTCGGGTTTTGCGAGGGGGTTCATGGTTAAAAGGTAAAGACTTACATAGTCGTTCTGCTTACCGACGAGGAAATTTACCTTCATGGAAAGGACAAAATATTGGTTTTCGAGTCGTTCATGAAGCAAAAAAAAACTATCAACCAACTAAGGATAATAAATCTCGCAAATCGAATGAGAATCAGTTTGTCACAATTAAAGATCCGAGGGCAGGTACTTTGGTTTACATTCCTGCTGGGACTTTTTTGATGGGGTCTCTTGCTGATGAGATCGAGTCATGGCCTTCTGAACGACCACAACATCGTAAGCAGATTAAAAAAGGTTTTTATATCGGTCAGCACGAAGTGACATTCCTACAGTTTCGAAGGTTTGTTGCTGAAACAAATTATAAGACTGATGCTGAAAAAAATCCAAAAGGAGGATCAGGCTATGATGCCCGTCGACAAGAAATCGTAAATCATGATCGTCAATTTTCCTGGAGAAATACAGGCTTTAAGCAGGAAAGTAATTCACCAGTTGTCAATGTGAGTTGGAATGATGCCGTCGCATTTTGTAAATGGCTATCAGCGAAAGATGGAAAATACTATTTTCGTTTACCTACTGAAGCGGAACGTGAATACGTTGGCAGAGCGGGAACAATCGTGCCATACGGATGGGGAGAAACGCCAGAGTCACTGGTTGGAAATGAAAATATTTCTGATAAATCCCTGGCAAAAATTCTCAGCAGCAAGTCTTTTCACAAAAATCGATGCGGAAAAGGTGACGATGGCTACCCATTCAATGCGCCTGTTGGATCGTTCAAGTCCAATGCCTTCGGTTTGTATGACATTCACGGTAATGTTTCTGAATGGTGTGATGATGTGTACGTGGAGGACCGATACTTGATTCCTGATAGTCGGGTTCCGACGAACGGAAACAAACGAGTCCTTCGAGGTGGATCAAGTCACTACTGGCCCATCGACTGTCGTGTTGCCAGACGAATCGGAGCCCCAGCAACCGAGACGAGGTGTGATCGTGGTTTCCGTGTTGTGCGTGAGGAACTACCTGGACCTGTTATCAAATCAATTGTGAACGCCCCCCATTCAGAGCCCCCTCCAAAAAAAGTAGCTCAGCCTGAATCTTTTGTGCGTAAAGTGATTCAATTTCAACCATTCCCAATGGATGAACCGGTTACCTCGTTTACAGTCTCGGAGGATAATCGATTACTGATCTGCTCGCATCAGGCTGCAAATCAGGTTTCAATCTGGGATGTATTTACCAAAAAACAAGTAGCGACACTGTCTACGGTAGCTCCCAGGTCAGTGTTGAGCCGCGGAAACCAATTATTTGTAGCAAACGATGGTGAAGGCACGATCAGCGTTTTCGCACGCGAAAAGAATTGGACACTTTCCAATCAGCTTGAAATAGAAAAGCCACACATTGTTCATTTGAGTGCAGCAAAAGGAAAGTTTTTTAAGGGCGATCTTATCATTACCTGTCACGGCCAAGGTAACCAGGCATCCTATCATGACTGCCATGTATATCATTTAGATCTGAATACTGGCCGCGACAAGCATGTCTCAAGATCCGCTATGGCCACTTGTAGTTATGATGGCCGGATTGTAATTACTCAAGGATCGTTCAACCTCAGTCCCTCGGGAGGCATCTCTGCGTTTGCCTGGAAAGATTTTATTTCTGGCGATGCTCCAAAACCCATTTATAAAGGGGGAATCCCTCAAACGCCTTACGCGTATCAGGTTCATCCCGGGTCTTTCTGGATTGCCAACAATAATATCTTTGGTGGTGTTCCCCTTGCTAATATCAGGCGAGATCTGAACTACACCTTGATTGTCGACCGCTCGAAAAAAATGGTCTATTCAGTCGCAAAAGAACGTATTCACGCACATCGATTGAATGTGACTGTCGATGAAATTGATAACCGCAAAGTTGAATTTCCAAAAGGAGAGTTCAGTAGAATTTATCACAATATCTATCGAATCCGTGATTATCTTCTTGATCATCCGATTGCCTTCACAACCAATGATGTCACTCACTTTTTTGTGATTGATATGGAAAAAAATCTAATACTGTCTGCAAGCACTCCTGCGTTTAGCGAATCGAAAAGCAAACTGACTACTTCCCCGTCAGATACTAATCCACCTACATCAACTTCGACTACGGGCAGTGCGGTTGCCAGGCAATCAGATCTCCTACCCGCACGGATTGCGGAAGGAGAAGTTTTCACTCATTCACTGCCTGAAAAACCAAATACAAAATATCATTTAATGAATGGCCCAAAAGGACTGAAACTGGAAAATAATATTGTAACTTGGAAGCCTGGCTCTGATGAAGTTGGTTCTCACGAACTAAAATTCAAACTAACTCAAGGAGATCAGATTTCATTTGCCTGGGTCAATCTTGAAGTGGTTTCTCAAGATCTGATCAAACATGCCGGTTCTTTAGCCTCTGTTGATACTTTTACGCGTCTCACATTAGAACCTGATTTATTTCAATTCGTGCCGACAAACGGCTACCAATCTCTATTGCTCTTACAAGGTGACTCTGTAAAACGGCTCAAAGGAGACGGAATTCAAGCCGAACAAAAGTATCAGCTCCCTCAACGTTACAATTTCCTGTCAGAGCGCAAAAAAATGTTTCTTGCTTTATCCCAGAGTCGAAAACAGCTCGATCTAATTGATCAGAACACACTCGAAGTCACCAGAAGCATTCCTTTAAAACCTAATAATGTCACTGTGATGGAGATAACCGATCTGGCAGTTCACCCTGAATTACCCGTTAGTTATGTTGCCGCAAAAATACAGGGAGAGCAACCTCGCTATCGTGTATTAGTTGTGGATGAGCAAAAGGGAGAAGTTTCTGCGCCTGCTGAAATGATGGGAACCTGGGTTCGTATCGATCCTGCCGGAAAAATGCTCTACGTCGGCTACAAAGACCTGGTTCGTAAAGGAACCAGATTCCAGATTAACCCTCGCTGGCAAGTTCTGGAAATACCCGAGTATGGAAGCATCGATTTTTTATTCAGCTACGATCTACGCAGAGGGTACCCTGATCTCAGGCAATATATTCCGAAAGCCGGCACTAATGGAACAGGGATCCGCATCTCTCCCGACGGTCAACGTATCACTTATCTTTCGAAAGGAGGTACGCCTGCCCGTTCTCATAACCTTGCTGGTTGGAAAGCGAACAACCTCAAGAAAACTCCTGTTATCTATGAAACGAAAGATCGCGCCACGACAAGTCTGCTGGCATTTCATCCGATGCTCAATATTGTCGCTGTACCGGGAGGCAAATCTGCTGTTCTTTATGATCGAGAAACAGGGCAAGTCATTGAGCGAAAGCTCTTATTAACAACGTCTGGGTTGGGTGAAGTAACAGTCGATGACTTATTTTTTACTCCAGATGGGTTGTCTCTACTATTTGTATGTAATGAAAAATTAGGAGGGCGCTACCTACGAAGTGTTCCACTTAAACTTAGTCCTGAAGAAAAAACTCGAATCCGTCAAGGAGTAAAAATCGCTACGCAGCAATCGATGATCGCAAATTATATACAAGCTGTTAGCGAGTTAGAAATTGACTCACTCGGTTCTGCTCTGAAAGCTAAAAAAATCACCTCACAAGAAATTGCAAAACAATTTAATCAATCAGTTGTACTCATCAAAAGTAATGAAGGATCGGCATCAGGTTTTGTGGTAGGTCGAAGTGGTTTTATTTTGACTTGTGCCCATGCGGTTCCTTTCGAAGGTAAAATTATCGTTTCTTATACACCTAGAAAAACTGGTTCGAAAACCAAACAGGAATCTGAGGCGGAACTGGTTCACGTTGATCAGAACCTTGACCTTGCACTGTTGAAAATGAAAGGCAAATTCGATTTAAAATCCGTATCGCTTGATGATCAGAAAACTGTCGAATCAGGCGAACAGGTGACTGCCATTGGTAATCCAAGCGCTGGAGATACAATCCTTTCGCAAACTCTCACAACAGGCGTTGTCAGCAACCCTATGCGTATTCTGAGAGGGCAACCACATATTCAGATTTCCGCAGCCGTGAATCCAGGTAATAGTGGTGGTCCCGTGTTCGATGAACATGGAAACGTGATCGGTTTAGTCGTTCTCAAAGCAAACATTGAAGGTGCCGGTTTTGCAGTACCTTCAACTCAGCTGCGGGGTTTTCTACAAGCTGTCATAAAAAAATCGAAACCTGCGAATTAAAATAACCTATCACCAATGCCTATAGAATTGTTTTTCAGTTTTCTTTCCCGACCATTCTCTGTTTCCTCAACTTGGGCACGGTTTAATCAGATCAGAATGTGGCAAAGTTAAATAACTCAAGAAAGATACTACAAATGAGCTCTAAAGTTGTATTAGTCACAGCCGCAGGAAGCGGCATGGGAGCTGCCATTGCCCGCAAACTAGCTGATTTGGATTACAAAGTTGCGATCTTGTCTTCCTCAGGAAAGGGTGAAGCCCTTGCAACAGAATTAGGAGGCATAGGGATCACAGGATCAAATCGAGATACGGCTGATCTCAAACGCCTCGTAGATACCGCTATGGATACATTTGGAAGAATTGATGCAGTCGTCAATAGTGCTGGTCATGGGCCAAAAGGAAAGATTCTCGAAATCAGTGATGAGGATTGGCACTTGGCGATGGATGTGTATTTGCTCAATGTCGTTCGCATCGCGCGGCTGGTGACACCGATCCTTAAAGCCAATGGCGGTGGCCCGATTGTGAATATCTCTACCTTCGCTGCCTTTGAACCCGAACCGGCGTTTCCCACTTCTGGTGCGTTTCGTGCCAGCCTCGCTGCCTTCACGAAACTCTTCGCAGATGAATACGCAAAGGACAATATCCGCATGAATAATATTCTACCAGGATTTATTGATAGTCTCCCTGAAAAAGAAGAGTTTCTCAACCGCATTCCTCTAGGCCGATATGGTACAACTGATGAAGTTTCAGAAACCGTCGCTTTTCTTCTCTCCGACGGAGCAAAATACATTACCGGACAAAACATTCGTGTGGACGGAGGAATCACGCGATCAGTCTGATAGATCTATTACTTCTTGAAACGATTATCATCAACAATCGTCAAAATATAGAACTAAGTTCATTTCAATAATAGGCTTCTATATGAGAGAAATCTCGATTCGTAACGTTTCAGAAGAGGATCTGGAAATAATAGTAGATCTAAATGCATCCGAAATCCATTATACCAGTCTAATGGATCTGGAACGGCTCCGATTCCTTAACTCCATTTCGGAGTACCACAAAGTTGCAATGGTCGACAAAATACTTGCCGGCTTTTTGCTTGTTATGAGAAACGATTGCGGTTATGTGAATGATAATTTTGACTGGTTTGCTTCAAGATATAAATCTTTTCTGTACATTGATCGAATTGTTATAGATCGTAACTACCGAGGTCTGATGCTTGGCTCGATTCTGTACGAGGATCTGTTTCATTTCGCTCAAGAAGAGCGAATCCCATACATTGCGTGTGAATACAATATCGTTCCATTAAATAAACCATCTCGTTCACTTCACGATAAATTTTCGTTTCGTCAAGTAGGAACTCAGTGGCTCTACAATCATACGAAAAAAGTTTCTCTTCAGATTGCAAAGACCTTTCATAACAACACACAGTAAGCATCCTTCGAACTTCGCTTTTATACTGATGAATCATAGTAAGCGTAGTATTCAAGAGAAATCGCATGTAGGAGAACCTTAAATTTTTCCACCCGACGACTTTGGTTTACCATAGACCCTTTTCCAGGCAATAGTGGTTAAAATTATGGAAACTAGATTTACGGCTGATATAACACTCACAAACCATAACATGAAATTAGCAAATGATGGTTGCCAAACATTCCATCTCCAAAACACAATCCCAATCGCTATCAGTGCTGTGACACCATTACTCGTTCCGTATAACTGAAATGAGTACTTTGGAAAGCGCTGGCTCAGTTGGGCCGCAATGAAACTGACGCAAATCGCTGAGATTGCCATCACTGCTAAGATCAGCCAATCTTTTGCTATCAGTGGCAAGATGGCGGGAATCGTCATCACCAATAGCGCGCTGAGACAGAAGACTCCGAATATTTTAAAGACAATTGATCCATTTTGACCCGATTCGATTAGCGGCCTTAATGGAGTATCAATTCCCTCTTCTTTACGAATACGTTCGATTTGTTTTCCCATTTTCCGACAATACAGAACCCAGGGTATTAAAAACAAAACCATCATCGTAGCTGGGATCATCGCACGCAATGAGGGAGGCTCGATGTATTGCTGCCACCAAATCGACGATACAAGAGCTGCAATAAGGGCCAGAAGACCACAAAACGCGAACAAGAAACCACGCCGCAACAATTCTCGCTCGCGTTCTGAACGAGTTTCATCAACTGCCAGCTTGGTTAACCATGCGATCACGGGCAGATTCAAAAGTGGGCCTAGAAAAAGACTACTCCATCCACTCGCTGCCCCAGCACCCACAGCGGATTTCACTACTGTATCAGTCACTGTTTTTGCCACAGTTGTCGTCGCGGTTGTAACCCCAGCCGCGGCCGCTGGCTTTGTCACTGCTCCTGACAGTCCTAACAAAACAGCTCCTGTAAACAGTTTTGTCGGTTTCGAATCGGAGAGTGCCGATGCAACAACCGCTGCCAGATGTTGTTGTACCATTTTCCGGCCTCGCGATAATCGCTGCTTCACGGCATCCTCGGACAGGTCCAATGCTTCTGCCACACGCGCGACCGATTGCTCTTCACGATAGAACAGAACTAACGGCTCACGATACGTCTCAGGTATATCAGCCAAAGCTTGCCATGCCAACTTTTCTTCTTCCACGCTCACTGCTCGCTCACTCGGAGATTCTGTTTCTGCAGGAATATCAGGAACCGCATCGAGATGTGTTGCGCGGGTAACGCTACGTCCTGGTCGTTGTGACGATCGATTAGCCAGATTACGGACGATCGTGCAGATCCAGGCCTTGAATTTACTGATGTCTTTCAAGTCGCTCAGTTTTTGCCAGGCTAAAATGAAGGCATCTTGAGCCAGATCTTCACTTTGCGCGAGATTACCACAGCGGTTGTATGCGACAGAACAAACAAGCGACTGGTAGCGTTCAACAATCTGACCATAGGCATTTTGATCGCCTTGCCCGGAAAGCTGAATGAGTTTGGCGTCGGTTATCTCTTTCAAGTCGTTAGAATTGATTGATTTCATAATAAGCCTTTCGTGGTAAGTGTTCACATTATACACTAGAGACCATTAGGCTTTGGTAGGTGACATCATTTTCTACAAATTCTTAAATACACAAAAAATACCAATAAATTTGAGCAAAATGTAGTTTCAATCTGGAAAAGACCACAATGTATCGTCGCAATAAAAATGAGAAACTCATTAAGTTTTTCTTGAGATTTACGTTTTGTTTATTCTATAGTTCACCTGTTGTTTCGATTGCGGCAACGCCACCAAATATTCTACTGATTGTTTCTGAAGACAACGGGCCTGAGTTGGGGTGTTATGGAGATCCTTATGCCCAAACACCACATCTGGATCGATTGGCTTCAGAAGGTGTTCGCTTTGAGAACGCGTTTGTACCTTACTCGGTCTGCTCCCCCTCACGTGCCTGTTTTCTGACCGGACTGTATCCTCATCAGAATGGTCAGATCGGTTTAGCAACCCATAAGTTTGCAACTTACAATTCGGACATACCAAACTTTGTGACTCTACTTAAATCAAACGGTTATCATACTGGATTGATTGGGAAACTACATGTGAATCCTGAATCGGCATTTCCCTTCGATACGCACACAATACGCGGGGCGAATTTTAATCGCAAACAGACTGTCACAGATTACGCTAAAGAGGCGGCTGCATTTTTCGTAGCATCCAAAGGCAAACCATGGTTTCTTTCTGTAAACTTCCCTGATGCTCACTTACCATTCATTCGAAAGATTAACGGACGCCCAACGAAACCTGTTTCAGAGAAGGATGTGAAACCCATGCCCTGGGTGGGTGTGAATACACCGAGACTGCGCAAACAGGTGGCGAATTATTATAACTGTCTCGCACGGCTTGACGAGGGCGTAGGCTTGTTGCTTTTCGAATTGGATAAATCCGGGCAGTCAGCTAACACCATTGTCTTTTATTTCGGTGATCATGGCGCCCAATTCCCCCGCGGCAAAGGAACCGTTTACGAGGGTGGTCTGCGTGTCCCTCTTATTATTCGCTGGCCCGGAGTGGCAAAAGCGGGGCAAGTTCGAAAGGAACTCATTTCCACCATCGATATACTGCCGACAGCACTGAAAGCCGCAAGTATCAAAGCGCCCACAAATCTACCTGGCTGGGATTTAAAACCTTTGCTTATCAACTCCAAACCGTCTCAGTGGCGTCAATACCTCTTCGGTTTCACGACCGGTTCTTTTCCTCGAAACTCTTTCATCCAGCATTCTCTGCGAGATGCGCGCTATAAATTAATCTCAAGTCCGAGACCTGGTACAGAAAACCTCGATGCGGGTAGCTATCTTGACGAAACACACCCACATTTTGTTATTTCGGGTGCGACAGCCAAAGACCAGTCGACAGCAAATGAATCTGTGAAGCAGGCATTTGCGCTCTGGTCGCGACCGCCGCGTTATGAATTGTACGATCTGCAGAAAGATCCGTACGAGTGGAATAACCTGGCCGATGATCCCGCACATGCTGAGATTAAATCGCGACTCATCAAAGCTCTCATTGATCTACAGGAACGCACTCGAGATCCTTTTCTCGATCAGAAAAACGTCGATGCGTTTGTCAAAGAACAACTGGCTAACCGCGATATGAAATACCGTAAGCAGAAAAATTTTCGCTGGTCGTATCTCGAAACCTTTCCGCAATGGCGCGCATTGGAATAATTTCACGTAGGCTTGCCACAAAAGGAGCACAAATAATGACTCAAAAACAGTGCTGTGTACTCATTTTAGCTGTAGGCTTCATTTCAAACGGCGTATTTGCTTTTACCGAAAATCCAGAAAACACATCTCGTAATCCCAAGTCATTAGAGGAACGCATTCTGACGATCACTGATGTTGTTTTACAACAACACATTGATCCGCCGACGCGGCAAGAGATGATCCTAGCCGGGGTCAAAGCAATTTACTACGCTGACAACCGTCAAGTCCCTAAAGGATTAAGTCAACGTATTTCTAATTTGACAACATCAGACCAATTCATAGCGTTCTTAAAGGACGTTAGTGCCGAGTTCGGTAAAGAACAGAATCTGGAAGCGATTCTCACAAAAGGGGTGTTGAGTTCTCTGCCCTGTGGAGCGCATTTAATTGGTGCAAAAAACAACAGGGTACAAGAACAACTTGCCGCCAATCGTTACGTGGGCGTCGGTATCGCGATCAGTCTGAATCAACATGAAGGTTACCCAGCAATCCCCTCTGTAATCTATAATGGTCCAGCATGGAAAGCAGGTATTAAGCCTGGTACCTTAATCCTTAAAGTAAATGATAAATCCATGAAATCGAAAGCTCTGACACACGTGATTCAACATCTGCGAGGCGAAGCGGGCTCCGAAGTAACAATTTCTATTCGACAGCCTGGTTCCCAGGTTTCGCACAAAGTAACAATGACACGCGGTCGCGTGTTTATTCCCACGGTCGAAGGTTCTCGAAAGATCTCTGAAGGAGAGTGGCAATATACTCTCGATACAGCCAGGGATATCGCTCTCTTCCGCTTCAGGCGTATCGGCCCCAGCACATTACATGAGTTACGTCAGATTGAAAATAAGCTCCGTAAAGAAAACATCAAAGGAATCATTCTGGATCTCAGATCAGGTAGTGGCATCCTGCATGATACGATCATCGTCGCTGATAGTTTTTTAGACGGCGGGGTTATCGGACATATTCAGTCTTTGGACTCAACCCAAAAACACGAAGCGCGTCCAGGGGCTCTTTTCCAAAGCATACCACTGGTCGTGCTGGTCAATAAATACACAAGTTCTAGTCATGTATTCCTGACTGCTGCTTTACAAGATAATAAACGGGCAATTGTGGTTGGTGAACCAACTTCTGGCCAGACTTATGTCAGGTCGACCGTCTCCCTTCCGAACCGAAATGATAAAATTGTCATGGCGACTGCCTTGATGCAACGTGGTGATGGAACGACACTCCTCACTCCTCGTTTTCGCTCATTGCCTTCAGTGAGTCACACCTTCGAGAAGACATCAAAGCTAAAGATGAAATCTGGTTTCATACTACCCGACCATCCTCTTCCCCCTAGCATTGTTAATTCAAACATAGTGAGAAGGGGTGGAAATAGTAAGAGACTTACTACATTACCACCATTATTTGAAAAGGCGATTGAAGCTCTAAAAAATGACCATACTCAAGTTCCCTCTGCTACTACAAAGCGAAGAGTGAACAAGGCTACTTCTGGATCATAAAATGTATCACCTCCGATTCATGATCTTACTCCTGCTAATGACAACCACAGGATGGCATTCCGACGCTGCAGAATTGGAGCGTCGGCTCAGACGACCTGTGTCATTAACAGCTTCAGACAATCATAAATGGTTGTATGTCGCAAATCAAAATAGTGGCAGCATTACAATAATTGATGCAGCAGCCTTGTCGGTAGCCAAAGAAATTGATGTTGGAGGACGACTCACAGATCTGGCCATACTTGACGACACTCATCTCTTGACATTAGATGAAAAGAATCACCAACTGGTGCTACTGGCAGGTCAAGGGACTCATTGGAAAGTTGTTTCAAGACTGGACATCGCCCAGTATCCCATCCAACTACAGGTAGACCGTACGATAAAACGTTGCTTCATCGCATCGTTATGGTCACGAACTGTGACAACGGTCGACCTGTCAAGAATCGATCACAAACCACTCTCTCAGAAAAATATCACAGCTAAGCTTCAGATCTCTTTCGAACCCCACAAAATGTGCCTGGTTAAAGAGAGAAAGAAGTTGATTGTTGCGGGCACTTTTCAAAATAAATTGGCTATAGTTGATACGAATAACTTGAAATTGACCGTCACAAAGAAAATCCCTGGTCACAATATACGAGGATTGGCGATCAGCAATGATGGAAAACGAGTACTGATAGCACAACAGGAACTGAACTCACTCGCGCGATCCACGCGCGATGATGTGCACTGGGGCAATATGCTCTCTAATCTACTGGTTTCATTGTCTCTTGATGATCTCTGTCATTCACAAGCCGACGTGTTGAAACAACGTGAAGTAATTCACCTGGGTGAGCCAGGCAGAGCAGCTGGAGATCCGGGACCAATTTACATCACGCCGAAAGGGAAATTAATTGTCGTACTTTCCGGTGTGAATGAAATTGCGATCAGTAACGACACAAATCGTTTTGACTTCGAGCGGGTAGCCGTTGGACGACATCCCGTTGCTGCCATTTCATCGTCTGATGGGCACCTGCTCGTCGCTAATCATTTTTCGGATTCCATTTCCATCATTGACAGGAATAACATAAAGCAAATCGAGCGAGTCTCTTTGGGGCCTCAGCGAGAATTGAGTCCTGCCGAACGAGGAGAAATGCTGTTTTTCGACAGCCAACTTTCACATGATGGCTGGATGAGTTGTCACAGCTGCCACACAGATGGCCACTCGAATGGCCAATTGAATGACAACTTAAGCGACGGTTCTTTTGGCGCACCGAAGCGTGTACTGTCCCTGCTCGGAGTAGGAGAAACAGGACCTTGGGCATGGGATGGAAAGGTACAGACTCTTTCACAACAAGTGAAAAATTCGATTCAGAAAACCATGCAGGGGACAGCTCCCTCTGAAAAGCAAGTGGCTGATCTCGTCGCCTACTTGAATACACTGACACTTCCCCTTGTGCTCACTGAATTGAGAACCGCCCCAAATGAAACCATTATCAATCGCGGTCGCCAATTGTTTCAGACGTTGGATTGCAAGCGCTGCCACGTGCCACCATTATACACTTCAACTGCGTCATACGATGTAGGCTTGAAGGACTCGGTTGGGAATACGCGATTCAATCCTCCTTCATTACGTAACGTCGGTCGGCAAACGTCGTTCTTTCATGATGGGAGGGCTCTGACACTAAAAGATGTTTTTACGAAATACAAGCATCAAACGAATCGCACCTTGACCGAGGTTGAACTTAACGCGCTCCTGAAATATCTGACGTCACTTTAATCATTGATAGAAACTATTTTGGAGATATTGAATATTTTATATTATAGAGAAAGATTCCGTTCTAATCCCTTGAATTGTGTATGTGTGCCGAGATTTCAGATCCAAATTGGCTACGAATTCATTTTCAGTGAGAAACAATCAGAAAACAAGCCGTTTCAGGCATGAGATTGACTTACGATATCATTCTGTTATTATCAATTGCAGATGATTTAAAACCATAAAGAATGGGGAGTTAAGGAGTGCTGGCTCTGTTCGGCACACAAGGAAAAATGCTCATGTCGACATTCTGTTGTGTTAGGAAGATTGTGTTAGCCAGTATCTGCCTTCAGTTGGTTGGATGCAGCGATACTCCTGCCCCTGTCAACAGTCCCAAACCGGCTAGTAACCAGACTGCATCCTATGGATATGGTGGTTACGGAGGCTACGGCGATGTGAACGACATCGAATTTAAAGATGCTGTTGAGTCTAATGCTTCTGTCGAACAAAGTTTTGCCGGACTTGAGTTCATCGATACTGATGGTAAGCCGGTCCAACTTAGTAAATTTCTTGGTAATAAAAATCTAGTCCTGGTTTTTACGCGCGGTTTTGGAGGCACGATCTGCCCCTACTGTTCCACACAAACTTCGCGTCTTATTTCCAATTATGAGAGCTTTGCCGATCGAAATACTGAAGTTGTCGTTGTCTATCCATTGAGTAGTGATACCGACATCCCGCGTTGGGATGAGTTTCTCGCTGTTACACGTAAGAAACTCTCATCACCAGAGACGCCTGTACCGTTTCCGGTCTTATTCGACATTGAACTAAAAGCGGTCAACCAACTGGGGATTCAGCGCCAGCTATCAAAGCCGGCAACTTACATCCTAGATCCACAGGGACAAATCCGTTTCGCCTATGTTGGTTCTACTTTAGCTGACCGTCCTTCTATCAAAGCGATGCTTGAGCAGCTCGACAAACTCAATTCTAATAAACCAGCTACTGAAGACAAACCGAGCAAATAATGTCATCTGAAGAGCCACCGCAAGATGATCGGGAATTCTTTTCCATTGCTGCCAAGCTGAACTTCATATCGACAGAGATGGCCCAGGATCTAACTGAAGAATTTGCCGCTGGAAATTCTCATCCCACACAAATGATCCTGCAAAAAGGATTGCTCGATAATGTAGAAATCGATATCGTTCAAACACTGCTCCACTCGACGGAAATTATACCAGACTATAAAATTCTCGGTGTGCTGGGAAAAGGAGGCATGGGTGTTGTTTACCGTGCCAAGCAACTTAGTTTAGACCGGATCGTAGCACTAAAGACGGTACTCGTCAGTCAGATGGGTAATCCGAACATGGCCAGCCGCTTCGAGAGAGAAGCAGTCACCGTCGCCCGGCTCAAGCATCCGAATATCATCGCAGCTTATGATTTTGGCCAGCATGATAACAGATTATTTCTGGCAATGGAGTTTGTTGATGGTAAAGATGTCGAAAAGCTGATAATGCAGCGAGAGTACCTGGACGAAGCAACGACCCTCGGGATCATTCGCCAAGTCGCTTCTGGGTTGTCACATGCGAAACAACACGGCATCGTTCATCGAGATATCAAGCCAGCAAACTTGTTACTGATCGAACCACCGGAATGGTTTCCACTGCCCCCAGGCGTCCCCATGATTAAGATTGCTGACTTCGGACTGGCATTTCTCACACAAGATCAGAACATACAGACTCGATTAACGGCCGCGAATGCGTCTGTCGGTAGTCCGCACTATATGTCTCCAGAGCAAATCAACGGCCAAGAAATTGATCATCGCTCCGATATCTACGCTTTAGGAGCAACGATGTATCATATGCTGACAGGCCGTCCTCCCTTTGATGGAAATACGATACCACAAATTATTGCACAGAAATTAAACGGGGAAGCGACATTATTAAGCGCAGGACCACATGTCATCTCAGAGCAGACAACTCAACTTGTCAAAGACATGCTCGCATTAAAACCAGAAGCGCGTTTAGACGATTACAATTGTCTGATAGATCGAATTGATGCCGCACTACAGGAACGCCCCACACTCCAGGCAGGAATTGGGTCGAGTACCGATACTGTCACAACCATCTTAGAGCGGCCACACCTGCAATCTCAGGCGATGACCACTGAAGTCGACCAGCCAGTAACATCGAACCGCAAGCGTCGATACATCATGACGGCAACGCTCTCGATTGTTGTTTTGCTTCTCCTCGTTCTGCTGTTTTTCTATCCGAAGCAACCCAAAACTCCCTTACGCAGCATGGTTCCCAGCGGTTGGAGCGAGCCCTTATTCAATGGTCAGACACTGGGGGCCTTACCTTCCAGTGGAAGCTGGACTGTTGATAAGGATGATGAAGGGGCCATCGTGATTGCCGGCACTAACGGAATGATCCGCCGACCATTACTCCGTAGTAACTTACCTCTTGAAAACTATAAATTACTGCTGTTTGTACGTCTCAATAAAGCGTCAGCAGTCCAACTCCATTTCGGCATTGAACAGGATCAGAAAGGTAATGGCCCCTACTCCGTTCTCCGAATTACTCCAGAACAGGTAATTCTGACCGAACATCGTAGCCCCTCTTCCGAATCATCAACTCCCCACAGTATCCAAAATACCGCAGATCAATATCATGTTATCGAGCTGGAATACCAGCACGGACACTGGTGGGTCTTTTTTGACGATCAGCTGATCGGTACTGTGAATACGCAACAGAAACCAATCCTACCAGAAGTCCGTCTCTCAGTCGAAGGTGGTCCTGCCTGGTTCTCAGATTTACAAATCGAAGAACTCGTACCCGCTGATCGGGAAGTGATTTCTGAAAACTGATATGATTCATAATTCAACTGATGCGAAACAACAGTGATCGTCAAACTGAATCATGCAACAAGAAAACAGAGCCCCCGAGGTTCACTCATCTACGATGAGTTGATTCCATTCATCAGCTCGCTTAGTACTCTCAACATCTTGATGAATCAGTTTTGCGAACCCTGGGAGTGCTGAGATTGCCATTATGCAAAGTGGCATCAGAAGCGAGATCACAAAGACTCCAGGCGAGAGTTCTGGAGTAACAAAATATTTTAAAAGAGCAATTGCAGCAGTCAATCCAATACAGCCACCTATAGCAAAGAGAATTGTTCGCCACATTGATTTGCGCTGACCGTAGGCTCCATGCATCGCTCCGAAAATACCAATCGCCATTGCCAGTTCCACGAAACCAAAAATACTCAATATCAGCCAGAGTGCGGAAGCACTTTCAATGGATTTGCGCCCAGTCGCGATGAGCACACCGCACCATGGAATTCCAACCGCGAGCCAGAATAGCATTCCTGTTAACCAAGCTCGCCGGATAATCGCCCAAGTTGACAATGGCCATAATCGAACAGGTGCGAACATTGGCAAGTACGAAAACAGCATAAAATACCAGGGTAATGATTCCTTAAGATGGCGAGAGATGATCTCTGCGGGACCAAACCTCTCCAGAGCGACCTTCATTGCCAATTCTGATTTGTCATGCTCCTGAAGTTCTTCTTCATAGATCTCTGTGAGGTGGTTCAGCAACTCTTCGCGAATCAAACCTTTTTGCTTCAGAGGAATGCGAAGAGGTCGGACAACTTTCTCGACATGAATCATCAGTTCTTCCATACCGGAACTCCAAGAATATTGCTCATGACAGTAACAAATTCAGTCCACTCTTGCTGACCTTGGGTTAGCTTCCGTTTCCCCTTAGCCGTTAAATTATAGAGTCGTCGTCTGGCGCCACGTCGTCCTGAACTTTCCCCCTCCCACTGTGCTTTCACATAGCCAGCCTGCTCAAGTCGATAAAGAGCCGGGTAAAGGGAACCTTCTTTGAGCTTTAAAGCGCCTGAACCAGCGGCTTCCAATCGCTTAACGATTTCCAGACCATGAGCTTCGCCTTGTTTAAGGGAGGAAAGCACCATCATTTCCAGATGCCCACGTAGTTTGTCACCGGTAATATTTAGCATGTCTTTAATTATAGACAGTCTATATATAAGAACAATACTAGATTTGCAAAAAATTTAAAATGGCAATAAAACCGCCATCTCAACCTATTAGATATACTTCTACTGGTGTGTGATTACGGGTAACGAACGTGTGCTGTTAAGGTTACGAAGTCTCGTTCCAACTCTTTACTAGCACCGTTGCTTTGTCTTGGATTCCGACTCTTTTCAAATTTTTTGGGGAGAAGGAATCGAACCTTCACCTCCTGCTTCAAAGGCAGGTAGCCTCCCATTAGCCGACCCCCAAAGTGCTCTGCGGGAGTCGAACCCGCCTGGCCAGATTGGAAATCTGGAACCTAACCGCTCGGCCAAGAGCACAAATTTTGTAGCGGAAGTCGTGGGACTCGAACCCACAACGGGGTGAACCGCACCTGTTTTCGAGACAGGCCCCTCATCCAGCCGGATGACTTCCGAATTGTTAAGCTGCGGCGACAGGAATCGAACCTGCGTCAGGTCGGTTAACAGCCGACCGCCCGTACCAACACGAGCACCACCGCATTCTATTGAATTTCTTTTCGATTGTTTCGAAGTGGGACTGGAGGGACTTGAACCCTCACCTACCTGGGTAAGAACCAAGAATGCTGCCGCTAACACCTCAATCCCATTGATAGATTTAGTTGATGCGGTGGGATTCGAACCCACGACTTGCGTCTTGTAAGAACGCCGCTCTAACCACTGAGCTACGCATCAATGTTGAATGAGGTCGGAAGGGTTTGAATCTTCATCCACTTGAATAAGAATTAGGGATTCCGCCATCAAAACCTCAATCCCATTGTTAGGTTCAATTGATGCGGCAGGAATCGATCCCACGACCTGCGACTTATAAGGACGCTGCTCTACCACTGAGCTACGCATCAATGTTGAATGAGGTCGGAAGGATTTGAACCCTCACCCGCCTGAGTAAAAATCAGTGATGCTACCATTACACCACGACCTCGAGTATCGGTCGGGGGTATCTGTTTCCAGCGTTCTTGTTCGCTCATAGTATTCCCTTTTGAATTGTTCTTGAAAAATTTGTTTTATGGACGATCTTGGTCAATCGTTACGAATAAACCTGTGAATGGTAGACCTGAGAATCGAACTCAGCGCCGCCGCTTTATCAGAACGACTTGGGCGACCAACCCTCGACTACCAACAAAAAAATAGTGACCCGTATGGGAATCGAACCCACCTCTCCGCCTTGAAAGAGCGGTATCCTACGCGATAGACGAACGGGCCATATTGTTTGCGCAATTTGAGCGCAAAGTGGATCAAACGGTGCTCGAACCCGTGTCTCCTGGGCTTCAACCAGGCGCTTTACCATCTAAGCTATCGATCCATAATGACAAGGGGAATAAAAAAAGGTCCGGCGTCGTTTATGACACCGGACCTTGTTGCAAGGCTCTCTTAATGAGAAGTGTCATAGGCGCAGAATTTGTCCGGACAACTCATTGGCAAACTGATTGCCAAATTGTTGCTCTTCTTGATTCCTACTGACAAAACTCATTTTTGATAAAGGGCACATTAAGAAAACCACTTTCACATAGAATGTTAATTGTGCTTGTGATTACTGAGATGCGCAGTAAAGCAAAAAAGTTCGCACAATTCTTAAATATTCAGAATTTAATCTCGATAGAGAAACGACCTACAGAAAGTGAATTTGAGATATTCGAATAAAAGAACCTATCGACTGGAGTGAAGTTGGATTCCTGAAGTTGTTCTCTCTCTTGTTTCTAACCATAATAGAGATACGACACTATCTAAAGCGTTTCCCGCCTGCCAGTAAATAAGGTCACAAGACAAATGCAGCTTACTTCTCGTGTTTTCATTTTGGTCGGTTTACTTCAATGGGCTTCTTCCACTGCCTTCGGTGCAGATCTGCTACACTTGGAACATCCACAAGCCTCACAGGTCATTCAACGAACGGGCGTTGCTCCGGGAATTGGATTTGCTGATGTTAAGATCTCTGGTAGGTTTCCAGATGGAATAGACAGTGTCACGTGGGAATATCGTGTTGTGCCGCTCGCTGACAAATCAGCAAAGAGCACTGCCTGGACAATCTTTAAACCGAATAGGAAAGGTAAAAAGTTTGAGGGGACAGCGAGAATCAAAGCTGGTGGCTGGTATCGCCTGGAAGTTCGCTGCCGCAAGAAAGACAATATTTTAAATGTTGGTGCGGTCGAACCAATGGGAGTTGGTGAAGTCTTTCTCATAGCTGGCCAATCGTATGCGACCAACTGCAACGATGAACGGCTAAAGGTCACAGACCCACAACAGCGCGTGGTTGCTTTCAATGGGGCGAAGCAAACATGGACCGTCGCCAATGATCCTCAGCCTGCCCCCGATGGAAGCAACGGTGGTTCCATCTGGCCCCCCCTGGGAGATGCACTAGCAGCTGAACTACAAGTACCAGTAGGTTTCGCGAATGTCGGCGTGGCTTCGACTTCATCGAAGCAATGGATGCCTGATGGAAATCTGCATCCTCGATTGGTCTCGGCAGGTAAGGCTCTGGGAGGATTTCGAGCTATCTTATGGCAACAGGGAGAATCAGACGTCCTGGGAAAGACTTCGACCGCGCAATATGTCAAGAACCTGCAGTCGATACGCAACACTGCAGTAAAGGTGTGGGGATTTGAACCACCGTGGTTACTGGCAAAATCGACGATTCATCCAACAGTTTACAATGATTCTGCTGGAGAAAAACAAATTCGTGACGCCATTGATAGGTTGATTAAACAACCCGGCTTTTTCTCGGGACCAGATACGGACACCCTCAATGGAGAAAACCGCGGTGATGCCAAATCACGTCGTCATTTTTCCGGAATTGGTCAGCGCAATGCAGCCAAAATGTGGTTAGCCGCGATTCGACGTGAAGCGATCCCCGATAAGGATGCACATAGTGGCTTGCGAGTCGGTGTTGCGGAAGTCGACATCACGCCCCCCAGAGGTTTCCCAATGGCAGGTTACTACCATGAACGACTGGCAGAAGGAACCATTGATCCTCTCAAAACTAAAGCCATCGTATTTCGTGATGATGATACATCAGCCGCACTCGTCGTCTGCGATTTAGTTGGCATCGCCACAGATTTCTCAAAAGAAGTTCGTCAGATTGCTTCCGCGAAAACGGGGATTCCAGTGAAAAATATTGTGATTGCAGCAACGCACTCACACACTGCCCCTGACTACATGAAAGAACTCTATTTGTATCTTGGTAAAGAGAAGCAGAAGGATCTGCGGTTGAAGTATGTTGAAAAACTGATTAACGGCCCGGTAAGTGCAATCATACAAGCCAATCAAAGCGCGAAACCTTCAATACTGCAAGCTGGTTCTGCACAGCAGAAGACTAAAGTTGCATTTAACCGACGATTTGTAATGCGCGATGGCAGTGTGCGCACCTGGCAATCTTTCAGTAATCCTGATGTCGTCCGCGCCGCTGGTCCCATTGATGACGAAATTGGTTTGCTCTCAATACGGAATCCGGAGGACGGAACGCATCGATGTGTACTCAGCAACTTTGCGCTACATCTCGACACAGTTGGTGGGACGAAGTGGAGTGCTGACTATCCTTATTTCATCGAACGCATGTTGCGTGATGAATTTGGTTCCGAACTGATTTCGATTTTTGGAACCGGATGTTGTGGCGATATCAATCATGCCAATCCTGCAACTCCCGTTAGAAATAAGGCGGACTTTATCGGGCATTCTCTTGGCCAATCAATCAGCAAGCAGCTCTCACATTTGAAACTGGTTGAAAACACTAATCTGACAGTTCATTCGAAGGTTGTAAAATTACCGTTACAGGATGCGACACGTGAAGAAGTCGATCGTTCTATAAAACTTCTCAAAATTGCCAATCAAGGTGGAAAGGTGGACTTTTTTGACCATGTCACCGCTTACAAAAAATTAATCCTCGATCAACTTCGTCATCATCAACCACTTGCCAAAACAACCGATCATATCACGTGGGGGCTGAGTCGTTCGTTATCCGGCATCGGGGAGACGTTACCAGTTGACGTAACCGTGATGACGGTTGGGAATGACGTCGCGATCGTCTGCCTTCCCGGTGAGGTCTTCGTCGAATTGGGTCTGGCAATCAAGCAGGCTTCGCAGTTCCCGACAACAATCATTGTCGAATTATCGAACGCTGTTGAGACAATCTATATCCCACACCGGGCGGCTTATGCAGGTGGCAGCTATGAAGTAACCAACTCGGCAGTTCAACCCGGCAGTGGTGAAATGCTGGTTGAAACCGCTCTGACACTCCTGCGACAAGCGGCAACAGAAAACAAGGCGCATTGAGAAATGTTATACAATCACAAATTCGCTTCTGTCCTCACAATGACATTGCTTTTGATAAATCACCGCGCCCAGGCAGATGAAAAACCAGTCTCCATCATTTCTAAACCGATCAAAGGCCACATCCATCCGTCGATCTGCCGTGCCAGGAACGGAGTATTGATCGTCGTTTTTAAAGGGGACAATGTGTTGATGTGTTCTCGTTCAAAAGATGCAGGCAAGACCTGGTTAGCCCCTAAGCCGATTCCCACTTCTGCAAAACGTCCCCAAGTCATTCGCAAAGTAAAGAAGTTTGAAGTCTATCCCGGCACAGCCGATACCCTGCCAGACGGCCGCATTCTTGTTACCTGGAACTATATTGCCGATGACAAACAGAATGACGGGTATTACGAACGCGCATTACTCTACACGCTCAGTGAAGATCAGGGACAGACATGGAGCGAACAACAATTGATAGGTCCCATCGATGAAAAGCATCTCGGAGCCGTTCGCCACAATGTACTACCATGGAGTAATGGACGATGGCTATTACCGCTACGTGTTGGTCCGCCACGACTGTTCGAACCACAGACTGAAACGCTCACAACATACCCCTTAGTTGGACCAGATAAAAACCAACATGAATTCCAACAAATTGTACGTACGTCAACAGAGTCGCTACTGGCTATGGGACCGGTTCTGCTGCGTTCCACAGACAATGGTCAACATTGGTCAGTGGCGAATGGTTTTCCCGCTATTCCCGATAAGCGAGACAATGCCGAAGGTCGATATCTCACCACTCTCTCGAATGGACGTGTCCTTGTTACATGGGGAATCGGCAACAAGAATTATGGACTGAGATATAATTTATCGATGGACGATGGACAAACATGGGATTCAACTCAAACGATTGTTCTGCTCCCCAAAACACCTGTAACAGCCCGTTACTATTCAGCACGCACAGTTCAGATAGATGACTCTCATATAGGTACGGTGTTTATGAATCGGAATGGAGTTCATTTTCTAAAAGTGCCACTCAAACGCTTGAATGATCCACACTCAGCTAATGAATAGCAGATTTTATACACCAAGCGTATCTGGTTCCGCCGCTGATACTTCTTTTTATATTTTAGAGGCCGTTTGATTAAGTAAAACATGAATCACGGATTGGTATGATTCTGGTGTTGGAAACCAAACGAAATCCAGTTGTGCGTCAGGATGTTGCTCAAGAATTAAAGAGGAGAACTTTCCCAGATCGTGTGCTGCCAGATCTTTAGGAACAGAATTCATTTTGTTGACATCATTGAGATAAATACTGAACCCGCGTCGGGCTAGTGTCGATATTTTTCTGACGTTGGCGATATCAGACTCAACTTGCTGTGGTTGTGCGACACCAAACGAACCAAGAGAGATAACCCAGTCAAAAACCTGATCTTGAAAATCATAAGAAAGAAAATCAGAGCAGACAAATTCAGCACTCTTATCAGTTGCATAGAGTTGCATAGCGACATGGTGAAACTCCGGAAGTAGTTCGACTCCCAGATACGTGCCGCGAAATCCACGCATTTGTCTGATAAACGGTAGCAAATGCCCCTGCCCCGACCCAAAATCCAGCACGGATTTAATCTGTTGCCAATCCTGAATCTGAGATTGTGAGATGGCGTGATAGCACTGAAGCGCTAAATCGGAGGATGACCAGCAGGCAGCCTGAATTGTGTGAGCGCCAAACTTCGCAATTCCTCGTTTGTAGAAGTCAGAAACACGTTCGATATCAACTGGCAGTTTGTTTGGATGGGTCGTCAGTGTGTTCATTCGCGTTTCTCAAGAGGTAAGTGGTCTAACCATTTTTTTAATTGTTGAATACCACATTCGTTAAGTTCTGAATACAACTCTAAACTCATCGGTATCGGTGAATGCAATTGAACTGTGACACTCATCGTCAGTTTTTTTACATTTGTGCCGGAATACTCAAACGCCCATTGACCTCCACTGGCCTTAACCGGTGAATCCGGTTTTTCTTTACAAGCCGTCAGTTCTTGACCTAATGAATCAATGAGTCGACTGGGTTGAGTTGGCTTTTTTTCATTCACTATTCACCTCCTGAGGAATCATGGGGCAGAAACTATTTCGTTTCAGGTTGATTCTGCATTGATTCGAAAAGTTGTAGCATAGATGAATCCATCCATTTCATATTTTGAGACAACAGGTCTTCAGGTGTTTCTGTATCATTTTCCGCAGTCTCAGTTGTTATTTTCGTAGCAGGAAAACCGGGTAATGTTGGTATTTGCTGTTCAGGAACAGCTTGCGCAGAACTATCCAGAATCTGAGAAGTTTCCAGACTCATGGAAGCGTCATTCAGAATCACTTTTGCTTTCTGAAAGGCACTATCTACAATGTCAATGATTGCTGTAGAATCGTTCTTCAAAGAATCATTGATCAGACTTTCTTGTGTAGTAGCAGCATCCTGGATTGATGACTTTATCTGAAAGCTTTTCGTAACAGCCAGTTGCGCGTCCAGAACTGCTGAATGTAATAGTTTCGTTGCGTTTCTGACTGCAGCCTGATATTGCTCTTGCTGTTGAAGAATATGGTCTGGGTTCTCGTAATTCATTTCCCCATCTCTTGTCTATTTGATTTAGCTCTATTTAATGATTACAGAAACATTTTTTGCGAAAGTATGCATGAGATTACTGATCGAGTTGTTGCAACACATGGACGGCAGAATCTCCGATCTCCTTGAATGCTTTTGCGGTCTCCTTGATCGTGTCGAGTGATTTATTGATCACTTTTTCATACATGACTTTTTCTGGCTCTGCGATCCACTTGGCCATTGCTACGCCTATCGCGACGGTTTCTTCAGTGCTGATGTTGCGCATCAAATTAGCAGCATCTTGAATGGCTACCGCCGTAGTCTGGGCAACTGACTGTACCGCTTTAGCAACAGCGTAATCGTAGGCGGTTGGTATATTATGTTTACCGAAATTTCCACTTTCCAAAGTCTCATCATGGACATCACCTCCGTGGCCAGAACCGTGTTTCTTCTGATGAATGTTGAGTGGTGGAACGACTTGATCTTGAGTATGCCGGGCACTTTCCCGAACCATGTCGATGTTGCGATTAGAATCAACCATGTTCGTCTCTTCTCTTAAAGATAATTGTAAGTCGGCTGGTGTTGATTGCTTTTAAAAATCACTTTGATAGAGAGGCATTAATAATTGCAGCACAGGTACTGGCCACGGCAGCGTTAGCGGTTTGTGAACTGGCGAATTGTTCGGTTCCCGAGTTGTGCATGATCAGAGAGAGAGAGTGAGCGAAAGCCTCATTCACGACACCCTGTGACTCCGCAATCGAATCGATCAGAAGTCTTTCGTTGTTTATCGTTACCGCTTCGACAATAGCGGGATTCACTTGAGGATTCTCGGACATGAGTAAAACTTTCTATAAAGACAATTATTTTCATTGAAATCACTGGTTGATAAGTACAGATCCTCACATATCCTTTTGTAGTGAAAGTAACATCTCAACCGACTTGGCCGTAGCCGCCTGATGCATGATATTCGCTTGTTGTTGTGCGTAGACGGCATTGATGGAGGCCATCGCTACCGAATTCGCCATCGTTTGATACAGATTACCCATCGCCATTGCGGGAGCCATTCCAAGCACAGCAACGTTCGATTGTGTGATTGCATCTATGATCTGAGAGTTCACCTGTTGATTATTCATTAATCTCAAGCTCGTTTGGTAAACGCTTTACCTCTGTTATTTCACAGTTGGGTACACAATAATTATTCTGGATCTTCACTTAATAGTTTTGTCACTCCCATCGTGCTGGTTGCCTGATGAGAGAGATCACCCTGCTGCTGCGCATATACGGAATTGGCAGCTGCCAAGGCAACAGAATTTCCCATCGTCTGGAACAGGTTTCCCATTGACATGGCTGGTGCTGCACCCAGAACTTGCACATTTGTTTGAGTGACAGCACCGGTAATCTGAGGATTTACTTCTGGAGATTGATTCGGCATGAAAGTTCCCTTTTTCTGATTGACTGGAATTAATTAAGTTAATAGAGGTTTTGGAGACCGTCACAAACCTGTAACGGTCTCCGAACAAAAAATTAATTAGTTTTCGGCGGTGGCGGCTGAACCTGCAAACTCAGTAGCTTGGAAACCCCCATCGTACTGGCTGCCTGATATGTGACGTCAGCCTGTTGTTGCGCATAAACGGCGTTAGCAGCCGCCATGGCAACCGAATTGCCAATCGTCTGATACAAACTGCCCATCGCCATCGCGGGAGCTTCGCCAAGAACTTTCACATTTGTTTGAGTAATGGCATCGGTAATCTGAGGATTTACTTCTGGTGTTGTGTCGGCCATGTGGGGCCCTTTCATGAAAAGAACAAACAAAATTGATCAAACCCGCCTCACCATGAGACAGATCGCTCTACTGTTGTTTCACATATGAGTTCAATTAAACCTCTAAACTTAAAAGTTTGGATACACCCATGGTGCTGGCTGCCTGATAAGTGACATAGGTCTGCTGTTGTGCAAAAACGGCATTGGCAGCCGCCATTGCCACTGAATTTCCAATCGTCTGGTACAGGCTGCCCATTGCCATCGCAGGGGCTTCTCCGAGTACTTTCACATTCGTCTGAGTAATCGCATCAGTAATCTGAGGATTCACTTCTGGTGTGGTATTGGCCATCCTTCACTCCTTTCATGAGGAATTGCTTGATTTAAAGTGACATTGAAATCGTCTTCAAACCCGGGTCGTAAAAATCGTATGAATTACATCCTGTAACTTTATGAATACTTTCTGGCTCGCTCCAAATACATCACTAACCATCATCTTAAATAACTGTATCATGCCTACAGATAGAAACAGGGAAGTCTGGTGGCAGTGAGTTTCGTCTGGCATTGTTTGAATTGTCCTATCCATGACAGTTTGTCTTGAGCAGATCGACAGCTTCATAAGCATAGACCCCCTGTTCGCCTTCGTAATCCGGGTAAGTTACACGGAAATCAGAGCCTTCAGGCAAAACGGCCAGTTCAGGTAGTGGGTAAAATTGAAGGGGAGATGCAAGATTATTTCGATCGAACCGCCCCAATTGAGTGAGCGGGGTGTTAGGCCAATTTCGGGAAGACATCCCATCGGTGAGTAATGCAAGAGCACCATTTTTCACAACAACATTTGAAGCCCCTAGGTCCATCCCGCAAGATGTCACTAACTGAAGATCTAAGGGAGGGTATGATGGATCGACCACATTCCATAATAGAGTCAATGCGTCTAAGAGCACTCCTTTGTAATGGTCCAGACAAACTTCCAGTCCCGACATCATATCATCCCAACGAATTAAATTGTCTAATGACTGATCGGGATTAAGTTCATATGAAAAGATTGTCCCAGGGTTGAGATTTGCATGCCAGTCCTTGTCAGGTCCGTCAATATTCGAAATGTAATGTTTCTCCATGAGCACATACGGAGCCGATGCATCCATCTTATCTCGTTTACCACGCATCAAAATGGTTGTATTCAATAATCCTCCCGTAAGTACGTACTCGCCATCTCCAGGTAGGTGAGAGGTGATCGTCCCCGCAACAATACTCCAGTCTTTGAATTCATTCTGTCCATGAATTGCATCATAAATCGCCTCTGCAAGTTCATAGCGAAGCTCTGCCGGATAAGAGCCCCAATATGTCATGAGATTAAAACGACGGGAGTCCACTTCATCTGCAGATGCATTGCGAAAATAAAATTCGGGAGCCATAAAAATTTTTAATGTTTTATCATCAATCATTCCCGAATGGTCTTTGAATTTCTCTCTGGTCCAATAGAGGACATTGACGAACCTCTGTGCCCGATCTTGCAAATCAGCATTGGAGAGACTTACAAAAGGAGCCGCACCAACGGGAGCGACTGGCCCCGAATGAGTAGGGTAAAAGGTGGGAACTGCGTAGCTCATGAACAAAACTTTGTTGTACTTCGGCATGAGATTCTCCTGATGTGAGACGAATTCAGTGGTAAGGAACTATCACTTGAATTTGATCGTATCAGGAAAACAAGCTCGATCTAGAAACAGTTTCAGGGCAGTCTGGTGGAACTAATATTGTTTTGAACTGGGACACTGATTCCGCAGAGACTTCTCAAGCGGGGAATTGACTCAACGTTTCTCCTGCGGCTTTGGAGATGGTTGTGAAGACAACCGTTGCCTGTTCGATCACTTTGAAGGCTTCTTTAATCACGGTCAGCCAGATCACATTCACACCATCGCTCTTTACATATTCGTATGAGGCTACTGAAACGATGGCTAAATTAATTTCCATGACATTTCGAAGAAATGAAGCTGCATCTTCGACTAACATCCCGGTTGCCTGTGATACCATTTGAAAGGCCATCGCCTTCCCTACTGATTGAGCTGAGTCAGCACTTCCCTTCGAGGAAAGCGATTGTTGTGCACTCTGGAACGCTGCTGCATTTTTATGCGCGATCGATTGAATCAAGTCTGTATTAGACATCTCTCAACTTTCACTCAAATCGTTTTTCATTTCATCTGTTGCATGATCTTCACCACACCGACAGTCGTAATTGTCTCACCGATTTTATCCATTCCTTGTTGTGTTGATGTGGCACTGGCCATAGTCAGACTCACACATTGACTGAGCGTGGAATAGACAATCCCGATAGCGACCCCGGGAGCATCACCTAATACCTTGAGATTTGAAGACGTCACACTATCAACGACTTGACTGTTAACGGTCTCTGCCATGGTTCTCATCCGTAATCGTATTTAACTGTGATCGTAACGTGACCTGTTGTGACATGTTACAAAACGAATTCGTTGGCGGAATTGTCAACGATTGTCCCTGTTTACACTACGGGCAATTCGGTGTCACTCTTGGGGAACCTACTGCAAGCAACCCATTCCTGCGTTCTTAGTTATAGCAGTCGTTTACAGGATATTATTCTCGGGATACATCTCTGGGCACAGACCTTCCCACATCACACCTTCACCACTACCATCACCACGAAATTTGATCAGGGAATTTCGCTGGTTACGATTCAGACTTTTAATCGTATCCTGTAATCTGCGTTTTGGTACAACGCCATCTCTTAAAGGTAATGGATCATCAATTCTTACAGGCCAGTTCTCTTCTTCAAAGACTGTCAACACCGTTTCCTGATTAGGAGACGGAACTTTATAGCGTTTGATCAAAGTACCATTCCAATACAGCTCACGACGTTCCGAATGCCAGGAAGGGATCATCTGCTTTAATGATTCTGATGATCTCTCTGGGACAATATTTTGATAAGTTCCAAAACTTAAGATTTTCTTTGACTCTGAATGTTCCTGAGTGACCTGACTTTTATTCGGATCATCTCCAGTTACGATGGTATCAACAGGTTTGTCATAGGAACTTAAACTGGCATCAAGTGTTTCGTGATAACCAGAAAGTGTCAGCGCAAGGCAAGAACGTTTGTTGAAAACAAGTGAGTCATCGAGAATAAACTGCCGCTGCTTGTGTGCAGGAACCGTAGTTTCGATCCCATGAACGGCAAATTCTTTGCATACTAACCAGCGTAAATCACCATCGGTTAAATGCAATTCCTTCAAACGAAATACTTCTACGGAAAACTCCATTTCAGAGCGTTCTGTATCAACTGCATACTCAAATGCCTTTAAAAGCGTGTAGAGACCAGCTGACGCATACGTAAAAAGTTTGGTCAAACGAGGGTTACTCATTGTAGAATAATATTTTCAATCTTCTCAATTCTCATGGCCCGAGGAGTATTTTAAATGCGATGGAGAGGCAATGAGGATTGACAACCAAAACGAATCAATTCGCCCAATTTATAAATACCCTGCAATCGCCCCATTTTGACCACATAAACCCTTATGTCAACTTGTATTTATGTATATTAATTCAGTATTTATCTTGATTTCGAGATGGAATGAACCCAACTTAAAATATACAAAAACGCATTCTCCTCATCTTTTTGGATGCTTTTTGCATCTTGTTGATGCATGAATCCACAGAAACAAATTTGATTCGCGAGGGTTTCAAATGTTGATTGACCAATCTTATGATGCCATGAATTGTGATGATCTCTATCGCATTAGATTTTGTTCATTGAGAACACCAGCCATAGTTCCGAGATGAAGAAAGCAAGGAAGTTTTTGAAATCAATTTCTCATAAACCAACATGTGATTTCATATGTGAATTTACAAGGCAAGTAAATTCAGAATTGAGTTGCCATAGTCGTTGTGTGCTATACACTGAATTACAAAATTGTGAACGGTATCTTCTGAGTTTATAAAACTCCCACCAGAGGTTCTCTCATGAACAACAATGATATCAATGTTTGGTTTGACGATCACGGTTTGTCTAGTGAAGTACAAAGCCAGTTCATTCCCCCTTCCGGCCACTGGCAGCTTAACGTAGGAGAATTTCCGGTTCGAATCCAAACACAGGAGTCAGCAAATCGCATGCGGATTGTTGCTTATATCACCGGAGCGGAAGGCATCAGTATCGCTGAATATCAAATTATGATGGAGGCAAACAGCCATTCTGCTCTGGATGCCAGATATGCTATTGATAACGGGTACATTGTGTCGCTGTTCCTGCACCCCTTCAAAGAACTAGATCTAGTCCAATTCGTGCTTGGGTTTTATCAGGTCATTAGTTGTGCGGAAACGTATGGGAAAGATTATACAGGTGGCACACTCTTCTATGGTGCCTCGCAGGAGACAGGTAATGCATCAGCCATGGAGCAAGGCGCGGATAGTTTCCTGGAATCTCTCACATCGAAAATACGTAATATTCGCAACAACTGAAATTTCTCTTCATTAGAAAGACCAACAATGAAACGAGTTCTGGTCACCGGTGGTTCAGGGCGATTGGGACGCGAAGTGATCAAAGCATTGTCGAAAGGAAATTACGAAATACTCTCGCTTGATGTTACTGCTGCTGAGAATAATGACGTGCAGTTCATGCATGTTGACTTAACCGACCGTACTGCTGTTTGCGATGCCTTAGCTGGTGCAGACGGCGTGATTCATCTTGGTGCCGTACCAGGGCCGCTCGCACAACCCGAAGCGGATACGTTTCGAACAAATGTAGTCAGTACCTGGAACGTTGCTGAGGCGGCTGCCATACATGGTCTTAAGCGAATCGTATTTGCTTCATCTGTCTTTGTCCTCGGATGGCATGAAGACGCGACAGCCTTTCAACCTGAATATGTTCCCGTTGATGAAACTCACCCTCTTACACCCCTCGAAGCATATGGACTTTCCAAAGTAGTAGGCGAAGAAACGATGTCTGCATTCAGCCGTCGAACAGGGATACCAGTAGTCAGTTTACGCATCATGAATGTCATTCAGACTGATGGATACAATGCGTTACCCTGGCCTACCCCCACACTCGATTCACTAGTGCAATACACTCATTGGCCTTATGTTGATGTACGTGACGCCGCAAAGGCTTGTTGTCAAGCACTCGAAGCATCTACAGCCGGTCACGAAGCGATGTATATTGCTGCTGAAGATATTCGATTCGACACTAACACGGCATCTTTAATTCAGAAATTCTTACCAAAGACGGAGATTCGCCATCCACTACCTGGAAGGGCAAGTGTGATCAGCATTGAAAAGGCTCGAAAGCTCATAGGATTCTCTCCCGAATTCAGCTGGCAACATTAATTTGCTGATATCATATCATTGGATAGGGAAGCACTTTGTTACCGCTTTACTTTAATAAGATGCATTCAAAGCTAAGTTTAGTGAAGCATTTTGGACATCTTCATCTTCAATCACTCTGCTCAAATTGTGGTAGAATACATAAACTCCTATTGATTTGTCGACTGAATCATCACACAATTCAAGCTGCATTAGGAACTCCCTATCCTGGAGTTCATTCCAGCATGCAAAACGCACAATTTGGAAGGAGAACTCATGTTGATACTCCCCGGTCATCAATATCAGTGTTGTGACGGTCTCTCTCGTCGTGGTTTTCTTCAAATTGGCGCACTCACCTTTGGTGGCCTCACGCTGCCACAACTTCTGAGGGCGGAATCGCAGTCAAACGGTAAGGCAACAGGAAAATCGGTCATCAACATTTTCCTGAACGGTGGCCCCACTCATATGGACACCTTCGATCTCAAGCCACAGGCTCCCTCAGAATTCCGGGGGGAATTTCTGCCCATCAAAACCAACTCGCCTGGCTTGGAAATTTGTGAGTTAATGCCTGAGCTGGCAACAGTTGGCAATCAGTTTTCGATTATTCGTTCTGTGGAAAACTTTAAGAATGAACACAACGCACGTCAGTCAGATTCGGGTTGGTCTGTGAACTCACTGAAAAATATCGGTGGTCGCCCCGGCATAGGTTCAGTCATGTCGAAAATCCTGGGACCAGCTCAAGTAACACCAGAAGGAGCTGCACCTACAAATCTCGATTTAAGCGGTAGTACGAGGCCCGGTTTCCTCGGTCCGATGCACTCCGCATTTCGTCCCAATTCCCGTGCACGTGGTAATTTGATACTTGATCGCAGAGTGACACGCGAGCGGCTGGATGACCGTGCTCAATTACTAAAGGACTTGGACGGGATCAAGCGAGCAATGGACGCCAGTGGGCGCATGAATGCCATTGACAGTTTCACAGAACGGGCAATGGGAATTATCACTTCGGGAAAACTGGCAGACGCTCTCGAAACAAAAAACGAGGATCCCCGAACCAAAGAAATGTATGGGATTAGTAGAGACCGCTATTCACGTTCCAATGAATCATTTTTGAAAGCCCGTCGATTACTTGAAGCCGGTGTACGTTGTGTGTCTTTAAATTTTGGTAGCTGGGATACTCATGGCAAGAATTTTGACAGTATGAGAAAACAACTCCCTCCTTTAGGTAAAGCGCTTTCTGCATTAATAACTGATCTGGAGCGTACTGGGCGTCTTGACGACACGATTATTATGATGTCGGGTGAGTTTGGTCGTACACCACGCGTCAATCGAAATGCGGGACGTGATCATTGGAACCGAGCCGGGTTCTTCTTTATCGCCGGTGGTGGCATGCAGCATGGTCAGGCTATTGGTAAAACCAACCGCCTCGGTGAATTCCCCCAGGAACGGCCTGTGAAGTTGCAGCATATCTTCCATACTGTCTATCACCAGCTTGGAATTGATGCAAACAACATCACATTCACTGACCCGAATGGGCGCCCCCAGTATATTGTCGAAGAACGTGAATTAATTCACGAATTGATTTGAATAAGACTGAGTTCCATCGTGATGCTTAAATGCGCAATCGTTTCTGAAACGAATTATTGAAATTAAGATTCAATCTTTTATTCAATGTTCTTAAATTCGAATTCGATGCCACCAAGCCAAATGGCTAATAAGTTGTAAATCCATGCAAAGATGACAAAAAAGATAAACCCCACTATACCCATTAATAACGGACCAAACGAGTAAATGATCCCAATGATTTGAATCTCACCACTTCCTAAGATGACCATAGGAATCCCAACAAGGGTGTAAATGAACCCAAACAAGACATAAAGTGCTGTAATGATCTTACTGGACTGCAAAATCGAGATTCTGGCTAACTGCTTTTTCATAATTTCACTCCTGGAAAACAATTTGGCTGCTTTCAGACTCAGGGTTCTATTCTCTGAATCCACATTCGATACACGATCAACGCATTTCGAACGCGTCAGGATCATTATTTCTTAGTAATCTTTGTTTCCAGAGTTTGCTCAGGCTGGAATGAATTGCACGTGCATATCTATAGCTTCGAAAGATAGACAAGACTATTTCGACTGTAGTGGAAGACTCTCTACCAACCCGATGACAGCCCACGTTGTGCCCCAAAAAACAGCCGTTTCTTGCACACGATCTTTTTTCTTCTCTTTCGTACCGCGTACCGGCCATGAACCATCTTTGCGTTGTGTGCTAATAAGAAACTGTTGAGCACGTTTGATTGCAGTATCTTGACGCTTCAGTCCTGCGCGGAGTAATGCATAGAGAGCCATTCCTGTTCCCAATGCATCACTTTCTTCATCCACAATCCAACCCCAGCCGCCATCGGGTTTTTGTTGACTGAGGAGTTTGTTCAGAATCTGATCTCGCAAGCCGGTCTCTTTTCTTTCTTCTGCGAGTAACAATCTCAGCACATACCATTCAACGCTTTTTCCAGGAGAACTTGTTTCGATATATTTCAGAGCCTGTTCAACAACTTGAGTGTCCTTATTGTTCTCCTCCAAGAGCAATGCCAATGTCAGCCACATAGTTGTGACACTCATTGTTTCAGACTTTGATCGCTTTTGAGATGGGAGTTGTCCACCAGGCTTCCACGAACCTTCAGGCTGCTGCCCTTCATTCAATAAGGCAATCAACTTTTTCCGTGTTTCACTTTGACCAGGATCAGGATTATTTTGATCGAAGCTAAATAGAATCTGAACCACACCTTCCCTGTTTCCCAGACCAACCAGTTTTCCTTTGTCATTTTTGGAGAGAGAGGCATCAGTCGCCCAATTGAACCATTCATCCAGCTTCTCGCTCATCTTAAAACCGTTTCGTTTCGCTTCACGAAGGCTCCAGAGCATCGTACCGACTCTGTGACAGGAGACACACTTTTTCTTCTCGATCCACCAAAGTCCCTTTTCTTCAATGTAGGGAACACTACGTTTAATCGCTTCTCGAACTTGTGTCATCTTTGGTTTGTCTTTAGTGAACGCGACATTCGACGCAACACCAGAATCTGGATTCGACGAAGTTGCTTCTCCATCATCCGCGCGCAAACCAAGTTTGGGATAAAGTATCACGAGCATCATAACAATGAGCCAGTTAATCCTGGAAATTTGAAAAGCCATGATCTTCACCACATCATTCATTTATCGAAGACTTCAAAGAAATTGAGGACCTACCACTCATATTAACGGAAAACCGTTACAGGAGTAGTCCTCATGGCTGGAGACCGAGGTGAAATTGAGATGAAATAAAACGCTTACGCACTCAACTTTTGCTACAAAATACTTTGTAACAAGAGTTTACTTAAATCGAATTTTCAGAGTTTCACCGAAATAATTTACTCACTTCATAATCAGGGCAGTTTCGGTTTTAAAGGCTTAGTGCTCGCTTTTTCCACAGGATAGAGTGCCTGATGCTCTTCCATACTCGCTATCAATTCCTGCATCATTTTTCGAAGTTGTTTAGGTTTTGCGGTAGCCAGGTTATGCTGTTCGAAAGGATCTTCTGCGAGCTGATAAAGCTGATAATGAGAACCTTCGGAATCTTTCGAAGGGACATAATGATAGATCACTTTCCAGTCACCATTTCGGTAACTGGTGAAGTAATTACTGCGATGCGGCGAATGAGGGTAGTGCATCAGAAAGATTTCTTCCCGTGAGGTATCAGGCTTGCCCGTCAATAATGTATCGAGCTGTACTCCATCAACGATATGGTTATCCGGTACATCAACTCCTGTAAATTTAAGGATCGTTGGGAACAGGTCCTGAACGGCCGCAGTTTGCGTCTGGATTATATCTGCGGGAATCGGCAGTCGCTTCTGATTTGCATTGTCTGGATTCGGCTTTGCCCAGGCTGCAATGAAAGGCACGCGCATCCCCCCTTCATAATGTGCGCCTTTTTTACCACGTAACGGGGCAGCACAGGCAACAGCGTGCTGATGTCCCAGTGGTGCGTCAGAGCCATTATCTCCCAGGAAAAAGATGAGCGTATTTTCGGAAACGCCGAGTGCATCGAGTTGATCCAGAATGTCGCCCAATGATTTATCCATGCCCTCAATCAAGGTGGCAAACGCTTGTGCGCGGGCTGGCTTGCCCGATTTTTTATAATGGTCGGCGAAACGCGGATCAGAATCGAAGGGTGCATGGACTGCGTAATGTGCCATATAGAGAAAGAACGGCTTATTCGTCTTCACAACATCAGCCAGTGCTGTCTTAGTTTCCAATGTGAGTGCTTCAGTGAGGAAGGTCTCGGTACCGTGGTATTTATCCAAATGAGGAACCGCATGATGTGCTCTTTTTGTGCCAAGGCCATAATTCTTTGTCCCATAATAACTGCCAGGTGCGCCAAACGAGGCGCCGGCAATATTAACATCGAAACCCAGATTACTAGGATTCGCCCCAGGAAAATCACGCGCTCCAAAGTGGCCTTTCCCCACGTGTATCGTATGATAGCCTTTTTTTTGTAGTAGCCGAGCCAATGTGATATCGTTTTTCTTTAGCCCTTCCCAATTCCACTCAGGCGGTCCCTGTGGGCCCCGGTTATTTTTGGAAGGATTGATCCAATTTGTTGCATGATGTCGGGCCGCATTCTGCCCTGTCATTATGGAAATGCGTGTGGGCGAACAAACACTCATTGCATAGAAATTATTGAACCGAATCCCCTGCTTTGCCAAACGTTCCATACTGGGGGTAACATAAAAATCATTGAGCGGATATCGTTTAGGTTTGCCCTTTGCATCAGTCAGAAAAGGAACCGAAGTGTCCATCACACCCATATCATCTACTAGAAATACTACGATATTAGGCTGTTGCTTTTCGGCTTGAATAGTTGCATTGACAGTGGACATCGAGAGAAAAAACAACGTCAGACAACTGACAGCAACCAGTCGCAAACTGCGCAAAAAAAGTAGACTCATGATGTGATGAACTTCCTTAATTAAGAGCACTGAAATAGCAACAGAGCTGAAACCGGTATGGTTCGCTTCATTCTGACTATAACAGACTAAACCCATTGATGTCTAATGAAGAATCGTCTTAATTTATTCAATCCCCCTATCAGCCTAGTAGGTATGTTTGCGAAAAAATTTATTAGTTTATAGTGGGATAACCTTAATTGTAATTTATATTTCCGTGAGTATTTATTGCTCACAAACGACCACTCAATTAGAATCATCTCTGCAATATATCAGTAGCTCATGCCGGTCTTCGGAACGTATAAAATCAGGCCATATCGTTGTACTTGCAAGAAAGAACAAGATGGCAGAAAAGTATTTTGTCGAATGTGACTGTGGTAAACGTGTGCGGGTCGAATTGTATGAGGCAGGTACAGAAAAAGCATGCCACTCCTGTCATAAAAGTGTGATGGTACCAGACACCATCACACTTCAAGAGTCTTCTGGTGACAAATATCCAATGATGCGTCCGATTGAAAAAATTCGACGCACTCTTGAACTGGGTGAACCTCCGTTTGATGGTTTATGCCATCATTGTGAAGATGCAGATGCCACATTTGCAGTTCCCATCACTTTAAGTGTGTTAATTGAGCGACATATGGACCACGATGGAGGCATCCGCCCGACTTTAAACGGTGGAGTTAAGCTTGTGGCTGCCGCTGCAGAAGAATTCTGGCAGGAAACAGCATTTCCGCTCTTGCTCTGCCAGAAATGCCATAGTGAATTTCAGTCTGCACAAGCAGCCGCCAGCATGAAACGCAAACTCGGACTTGTGGGACTGGTTGGACTGTTAATCGCTTTTTTGGTCTTCGCCTACTTTAATGCTGAGTTGGTTGCGTTATTTGCCGGCATCTTCTGGCTGATAGGCGCGTTTGCATGGGCAGCTCGATTTCGCGACACAAAAAAAATAGAGCCATACATTGTAGCCTGGCTCAATGACATCCGCTGGGTACCAGAAACTCTTGCATTGGAAGATGAATACCATTTAACGGTTGAGAGTTCGAAGAAATTTTAAATGACAAATTTTCCAAAAACCGAAATCAGAATAGTAAATGACAAACATAATTATGAAGCTCAACTGTAATACTCTTATTCTAGATTTAGATGGAACAATTAGTGACCCTAGTTTAGGGATCGCACGCTGTTTTAATCATGCTTTGGAATTGCACGGATTGCAGCCTGTACCTGAAAAGTTCATAAAACAGGAAATTGGCCCTCCGCTAGATGAAACTTTCCTAAAGCTATCACCTGGAATTACGTCATCAGAAATTAACAAACTCATCGCTACCTATCGAGAAAGATATTCAGATGTTGGATATTCCGAAAACAAATTATATCCTGGTATCCCTGCTGTACTTGAACTACTTCGCAATGCCGGTATCACTCTCGGGATCTGCACATCAAAGCGTAAAGACTATGCGGAAAATATATTGTCTCACTTCAAGTTAATAGATTATTTTGCTTTTGTTAATGGTGGAGATATTGGTATCGCAAAGAGTTCTCAATTAGCTGATTTAAGAAAAGCTAATGCCATTGATAAAGAGGCTATCATGATAGGTGACAGGTCAATCGACATCAATTCAGCACATAAAAATAATTTACGATCAATTGGCGTCCTATGGGGTTTTGGAGATTATGCTGAGTTATCTAAAGCTTCACCTACATGCATTCTAGAAAAAGTCGAGGAACTCCCTGAACTCGTCATCTAAGAATCGTGTTCATGATCGTAGAAAAATGCAAAAACTCACAATCTTCTAATCACATTTACAGAAAGTGTTCCTTATGTGTCGTTGGCTTGCGTATTCTGGTTCGCCGCTGAAGTTGAGTGCCTTGTTAACGCGTCCAAATCATTCGCTGATTGACCAAAGCCGCCACGCAACTCAAAATATTGAGAGTTTGAATGGTGATGGATTTGGGGTCGGCTGGTACGGAGAAGATCCCACACCAGGCGTTTATCGTGATACCCATCCCGCCTGGAATGACACGAACTTTCTGCATTTGGCAGAGCATGTTCGTTCGGGGCTCTTTCTGGCACATATTCGTGCCGCAACCGGAACCCCGGTACAGAAAACCAACTGCCACCCCTTCTCCTTCGAAAACTGGTTGTTTCAGCATAACGGTTCCGTGCCCGATTTTCGTTCTCTTAAGCGCCAATTACTATTTGATATTGATCCTGAATTGTTTCCTTATCTGGAAGGATCAACAGATTCAGAGATTTTATTCTTTCTGGCGATCACATTCGGGCTGAGAGACGATCCCCCAACGGCCCTGGCCAGGATGATCGGGCATGTCGAACAAACCCGCACAGCAGCTGGCATTCAGGAGCCCATTTTCTTCAGCGCTTGTACGACGGATGGAGAACGATTGTGGGCCGTGCGGTACTCCAGCAACCAACAATCTCGGACACTATATCACAGTTGCCATCTGGGTGCCTTACATGATATTGATGGGACGTATGATGCTTTGCCGAGTGATGCAATCATTGTGGTATCTGAGCCGCTGGATGATCTCACTAAACATTGGAAGGCAGTGCCTGAGTCTTCCTTGCTCATCGTCGAAGAGGGTAGAGCAAAAGTATTGCCCTTCTCACCTGACTCTTGATATTCTGCTACATGAATAGAAAAAATGATTATAAATCGAATCCGAACTTTTGCTATGTTTGAAAGCAAATGTATCTTTTAAAAAAGCCAAGCTCTCAACAAATCAATGACTTCATTGTATCACAAGCTGGGTTCGACTTTACTTATTCGATGGTTGGGTCCACAAAGCATGAAGACTCTCCCTCCGGATTTGTGGTCGATCACAACCGTGTTTGCCTGGGAAAAGGCAAAGCAATTTTTGAGGTCGCTAAACAGGCAGTGTCTGACTGGAATCAGTTCCAATTTGATTGGATTGAACTTCATCGCTTAGACACCATCACTGAGCCCGGTCAAACGGTTGGTGTTCTGGCACACGCATTGGGACTCTGGGTACTCAATGCGTGTCGTGTAGTTTATGTCATTGAGGAAACAGAACCAGTTCATCGATTTGCTGTTGCCTATGGAACGCTGCCGGAACATGCTGAATCAGGTGAAGAACGATTTCAAGTGGAATGGCATCCTGAAGATGATTCCGTTTGGTATGACATCCTGGCATTCTCTCGCCCCAACCAGTTGCTATCAAAATTGGCTTATCCTTATGTACGTAGAAAGCAGAAGCAATTTGCTGTAGATTCGAAGCAAGCCATGAAAGATGCGATCGCCAAAGCACAAAAATAAAATTGACAGCAGTTGTGATTTCTTTTCTCGATATTCTTCTTTTTTGAGCCGAAAGTTTGTACGAGGACGCTCGAGTTACCATTTGACGTAGATTCATGAATTAGTATTCAAATGCGTATCTCATTTTGTCTGATTGATATTTTTATCAAGCCCCTTTTTATTCAAATAATCTGTAGCAATCTGATGGAGGTATACGTTTCTAATAAGAGACATATCCGTGATCGATATTGCTGTATTTCATAACGCTTGATTCAGCAAAGACATACAGATCGATCATCCTGTTGTTATTATTGCATTCAGACCTTCTTAACTCTCAATAGCAAAGTTCAGGTTGCCAGTAAGCGACATCGTTTCAAAGGCACTCTTTAACTTAAGTGGGCCAACTGTCATTTCGTAGTAAAACAATTGTCGTCCAAAAAGGGGGAACCTACCGATGCGAAAAGCTGGTTTTATGCTCACAATGTTTGCGCTGACGATCTTCGCCAGTGATGCTTATGCCCAACGTGGAGGAGGCCGAGGTCCAAGAGGTGGTGGCCCACCAGGTGGCGGAGCCCAGCAAGGTGCCGGAGGTGGCCAACGTGGAGGCGGTCAATGCCAACGGGGGCAACAGGGAGCCGGTGGTGGAAATCAAATGCGACGCGGTGGTGGTAACCAAAATGGAGATGACGGAGTTGACGCTATCGAAGAACTCACTGAATTGATGGCTCGAATCGATCAAAACCGTGATGGTGTAATCGCACGGAATGAAGTACCCTCTCAGCTTGTTCCTCGCATGACGAGTGCTGATATCAATGGAGATGGGATTCTGAATCGTCAGGAGCAATTAGCAATCGTCGATCGTGCCAGAATATTAAGTGGTCGCTCCAACGTCACTGGCTTGGGACTGACTGCGGATATCTTCACAATGTTAGATCAAAATAAAGATACTGCCGTAAGTCGTACAGAGGTTCCCAGACAACTCCAACGCCTCTTTCTAACTCTTGACTCCAATAAAGATGGTGTCGTCGATGCAGAAGAACAAAAGGCGGCTCTCTATCGCATCAAAGGTAGACTCAATCCAGAAAAACCCAAAGTTCGGGTTCCTGCGACATAAAATTGTTGTGTGTTAAAAAAATAGTGCCAGGAGCCGATTTAAGACTTTCATGGTGTACTTCCTTGGGGCGACCGATTTTCGTTTTCCGAGAGCGATAATCCAGGTCGCTTCACCGGTCAACAAGAAGTTCCTGGCACTTTTTTGCAATCAAGTCGGCCGAATATTCATGTGGATCGATTTCGGGAAGATCAGTCGATTATGTGAATTATCTTTTAAAAGTGAGCTTTAACGAATTTCATTTTGTAGACCATAAATTACAAATTTGTCCTGTTCGCAATGAACACCAGACCCTCTCAAGCAGTAACTATCTTGTGTGGTTTTATTAAGATAACAGGACATATGCCCTCTCTATCGAAGCGCCAAATTTGACTCTTTTCTGATCATTCAAATCTCAACTCAATTGTGAGTGAAAATCTCTGCAAGTTCTATTTTCATTTTTAACCTACCTCACTTTGATGTCCGAATTCTGCCAGTCTCCTGTTCGTACGAAGCATATAGTTACCATTAACTAACCAACAAATTCGTACTAAGTTAAGGAGCTCAAAATGCGAATGAATTCAAGTCTGATTACGGTAACTGTTCTCGCTGGTCTGGTGACTCTACCGTTACTTAAAGGAGATGAACCTGCATCTGAAAGCAACTCGGCGACAACGAAAGCAGGTTTGAAATATCAACCTGTTGGTAAAGGTGTTCGCTGGCTGGTAAAAAAAGATGCATTTCTGAAAACTTTGGTTGAACGCGATAACTATGGAAATGCTGATGTGGAAGTTGCAGAACTGTACCTTCCTAAAGTTCCTCAATCAGAACAAGCAGTGCAGGGTCTGGAACATGTCCATAAAAGCACAGAAATTTTTTATGTCATTTCTGGCAAACTCGGTCATACTGTTAATGGAAAAAAATACGTGATCGAACCCGGTCAAGTAGGAATTGTTCACGCCGGAGATAAAATTATTCACTCGGTAGTCGGCGATGAGCCAGTAAAAGCCATTGTGATTTGGGTACCCGGTGGTGAAGCTGATAATTTAAAGTATAATATGGGTTTTAAAGAACAATCAATTGGCAGCCTCCTGAATGATTGAGCCAGCAGAGCCGGACAACCCAATCGGGCGACACTGAGGTTAGACCGATGAACGAGGAAGATATTTGGTATTTAGCCTATCAAAGTCGTGACCAACGATTTGACGGTGTATTCTTCCTCGGTGTGAAGTCGACTTCGATTTACTGTCGTCCGATTTGTCCTGCCAAAACGCCAAAACGAGAGAATGTTCGATTCTTTTTGACAGCCACAGCTGCAGAACGCGAGGGGTTTCGTGCCTGTAAGCGCTGTAAACCCGAGTTGGCTCCACTCCATTTTCAATCCGCTGATATTCCAGAGCAAATCCGGCGCGCTCTCCATTTGATAGAAAACGGATTTCTTGACGAAGCATGCATTGATTCACTCGCGCAACAACTGGGAATTACAGCGCGACATCTCAGGCGGCAATTCACTCGTCATCTGGGAATCCCACCAAAGTCATGGGCACAAACTCGAAGGTTACACCTGGCGAAACAATTAATTGAGCAGACTTCACTCCCACTCACGCGAATCGCCTTTGATGCGGGATTTCAAAGTATCAGAACTTTCAATGCTCATATTAAAAAAGATTTTGGCTCCACTCCCACTCAAATTCGCAACAAGGCAAACAAAGAATCTGGTATCTGGTCAAGTATTCGATTGAAGATTGCGTACCGTCCACCCTACCCCTGGCATCAAGTCTGCCAACTTCTCAAAAATGAGTTAGTAGAGAATGTCGAAACACTTGAGGATCATGTTTATTCAAAACTAATGAAAATTGAAGATGAAATACTGCTTCTGAAGGTGCGACATCTTACGCTGGAGCACTGTTTTGAATTATCAATCTCTTATCGATCATTACCAGGTTGCAACATCCGTGATTTAGTCACTCAAACTCGACTGTTTACGGATGTGGCTGCAAACCCACTACTTTTACAACAGCATTTTGCTAATTCCACTTTCGAAAAGCGTTTTCAAAAGGGAGTACGTTTAGTAGGGACACTTTCTCCTTTTCAAATGTCAGTCCGATCCATTTTACAACAGTCAATGAAAGCCGAATTGGCTACGAAACTGATGCGCACGATGTGTGAAAAAGTCGAGTTGAACTCTCTACCTTGTTCCAGTTTGTCTTTTGTCTTTCCCCACGCAGAGCACTTGTTGGAACGAATCAGAGATCTAGACATACCTCCTGAACAATTTGGACAGATTCAAAACCTTTGTCTTGCAATGATCAATCAACAAATTGACCTTTCACCTGTCTCAGACCCTTTCAGGCTACAAAATGATTTGATCTCTCTGGTCGGATTAAGCCCCAAAATCGCAACCTATATCGCAATACGCTCGACCGGTTATCCTGACCTTTCATTCAATCGATCGGATTCTTTCCGTCCCTGGAGTTCCTATGCATTTTTGGCTCAAAATGGATTTCTATAAGAACCAGTTCACACACAATGAACGTCAAAATAAAGGTGCTTGAATACAATGACCGGAAGTTGATTCTCTCATTAAGAGAGCCGACCTTGAGTCAGAAGCTCATCAATAAAGCAGGAAACATTCGCTAAATCAGGTGGCTCAGAGCGAAACGCAACATGACCGTCAGGCCGAATCACAAACAGTGTCGGATCAATGACACCAAGCCGCGCGTGTACGTCACCATCAATGTCGTACAACCAGTGATCCATCATAGTTGATAGTGAAATTGTATCGGGTGGTGGTGTCGTTGAGATAATCCAAAATGAGCCGCCTATTGGCTGCATGGCCGTTTCGAATTCGCCTCTCTCGGGAATATCTGATTGATCAGCACTCATCCATAACAGGACATGCCCTTCAGTCTGGCTAAGCTGATTCAGTCTTATCTCAGTCTTGTCTGCTCTCATTTCAAGAGGTCCAGCGTCAGGTATTCGATCACCGGGGAGAACCCCAAGCCATTTTTGTTGTGCTTCGCGACCCGCAGAATGATATCCACTCACTATGGGACTGTCACGGTAATGAAATTCTAATTCGGATTCATCAAGGGCAACCTGATTTTGACCACGTGAAGAACAGAGTATGGCGCAAAAGGTCCGTTTCACACGTTCGACGGCTGTTGGATCGTTGGGAACATCCCTTAGTTCTTCTGCAGCGTCTCCTGTTGCTGCCACTGCAGCAGCAACAGGTCTGCGTTCAAGCTCATAGCTATCGAGTAAATTCTTGTTGGCTTTCCCATTTGCGACAAGTGCTAATTTCCATCCCAAGTTAAAAGAGTCCTGGATTCCCGTATTCATCCCATGCCCTTCGATGGGACTGCATGCATGGGCAGCATCACCGGCAAGCAATACACGATTAGAACGGTAATGGCCACTCAATTGACAATGCGCGTGGTACAACATCGACTGATCAGGCTCGACCAGTGATGCGCCGGGAGAGAGTTGATCAAGGCCCTGATTAATACTTTCGAGAATCTCTGCTGATCCTGTATTATCATCAGCACGAAAATAAACCCGCCATCGCCCCTCGGGAAGTGGGACCGGATTCAGTGCAGGATTTTCCAGTTGAATCGCCGCCAAATCAGGTTCATGCTGCCAATTCTTCAGATGACCATCGATGACTCCCCATTGGACCGGATAACGGTGTCCGGCGATTTCGATACCAATCGCTTCGCGCACTCTGCTATGAATGCCATCTGCGCCCACTAACCAATTAGAAGTAACTGTGTGCTCTGTTCCATCTGTGGCCCGCAACGAAGCCTTTACCTCTGTTTCAGTTTGTTCAATCTTGCTCAGTTCCCATCCTCGGGTAACGGCTCCTCCCAGTTCAATCAAACGATTTGTTAAAATGTCCTCGGTTTCATTCTCAGAGAGATTAAGGTCATAGGGATGGCGGCAATCTAAACTATCAAACTTGACTGTCGCAATTTTCTGCCCGTAAGCAAAAAGATTGAAACCGTGCATGATGTGCCCACGTTGCAGAAACGACTCAAGAATACCCATCGATTCCAAAACCTCTAAAGATCGACTGTGAATGACCGTAGCACGATCCAGAGGTAGCGGTTCTGGCCGACGGTCGACCAACAGACAATCAATCTGCCTTCTGGCCAATTCGACCGCCAGCGATAAACCAGTTGGTCCTGCCCCGACGATGAGCACGGGGATATTCTGAGGAAGTGATATTTCTGTATTCACAGTTCGGAATTCCGATTCAATGGCTTAACAAGGTTAATTTATAGCGTGAGTCTATTTCCATATTCAAAGTATTCAATACATGTGTATTGTTAAGTCTACGTAGTGAGTTCACAATAGAGGTCTTATAATTTTATGTGACCCTCTTTCTATAAAGCATCGATTCTTGTATGTAAAAAAAGAGTCTTTTAAGATAAAGCAATCATAAGCCATAATAAATACATTGCGAAATTCCTCTGATGAAAGTCTTTCAATGAAATTTATTCTGTTTTCTGTCTGGGTAATATTTATTCTACTTGGATCATTAATAAAGCCTGCCGAAGCACAACAACGAACGAATCAGTTGGAACAACAACTCAAACAGGCTGATCTCGGACTATTGGCAAAGGAAGCACGACGTCGTGGAAATCCCAAGCGGGGTGCTCTGGTGTTTTATAAGTCGGTCGCCGCTTGTATTAAATGTCATGAAAGCGGAAAGGATTCGTCTCCTCTGGGGCCTGACCTGACAAAGACTGATAAAGAACTGACCGATGAATATCTGATCGAATCCATTCTCTTTCCTTCAAAAAAGATCAAAAAGGGATTCGAAACGGTCACAATTATCACAGACGAGGGAAAACTGGTTTCAGGATTGGTAGCCCAGGATCGAAAAGATTCATTGGTATTACGCGATGCCACGAATCTGGAAAAAGAAATCATCATTCCTAAGAACGAGATCGATGAAAAAACGATCGGCAAGAAATCAATGATGCCCGAAGGGTTAGTTGGAACGCTGAAAAATCAGGGAGAGTTTTACGATTTAGCCAGCTATGTCTTCAATGTGGCCCGTGGTGGTGCAAAACGCGCTGCTGAACTGAAACCATCGGCTGAAGAATTGATCGTCAAAGATGACGCTAAAAATCTGGACCATGCAGGCATCCTGCGTCGCATGAAGGAACGAGATTTTGAAGCTGGAGAACGCATCTATCACGGTTTGTGTAAAAACTGTCATGGCATGGATGGAAACAAACCCTCGCTGCCTACAGCGCGGGCATTTGGCACTCAGCCTCTGAAATTCGGTGCAGACCCGTATCGCATGTTTCTCACACTTTCCAAAGGTAATGGCTTGATGGGGCCGATGCAACATCTCAGCCCCAAAGAACGCTATCAGGTTGTGCATTATATTCGTGAAGAGTTTATGGAACCAAATAATCCGGCTTACAAGGAAGTGACGCCCGAATACCTGAAGAGCCTGCCCAAAGGAACGGGATCGGGTGAATTTGATCTCAAGATCGAACGCGACTTTGGTCCCGCGCTGGCCTCTCAACTGGGTCGCATCACAACCAGTGCCTTGACAGTAAAACTGGATGATGAAACGACCATTTCATACGATCTGCACTCAATGAATCAAGCGGGCATCTGGAAAGGTGGCTTTCTCAATTTAAAAGCGACACAACATATCCGAGGCCGCGGTGAAGGTGTTCCGCACCCAGAGGGTGATGTTTTGAATGAATTAGCCGGCTGGCAGTGGGGTCATGATGGCTCTCTAGATTACTCTAAAAAAGATCTGCTACCGCGTGGGCCGCTACCTCAAAAATGGCTTGACTACCGGGGACATTATCTGCACGGCAATCAACTGGTGCTCTCTTACAAAATTGATGATCGTGAAATTCTCGAATTGCCCCAAGCGGTTGCCAAAGAAACATCAGTACGTCATACGTTACGCATCGGGCCAGGAAAGGCATTAGTTCTGGCAACAGCTACACCAGAGAATAGCGAATCACGTTTCTCTGGTATATTGGCCGGTAATGTAAAACGTCCCAATCTGAAACAGGGCTCTGCTGCAAAGACGATCGCCATCAGCGGTGGTTCACAAGGGAATCAACTTGGTCACTTTACCGCATCAGCTGTGGTGGGAAATGCGAGCGGGATTACCTGGAACGTCGATCAAAAACAACGGTTAGTATTGAATATTCCTGCTGATAATAAGTCTCGCATAGTCGATGTCATTTGCTTTGCCGGAATAGGCGTTGACGATTTAGAATCTCTACAAGAATATGTGGAACAAGCCAATGAGCTTGTCGATCCAAAATCATTGATCACCGGAGGGCCAGCCAACTGGTCTGAAGTTTTAAACACAGTCGGTTATCCCGGTTTAGAACGCGGCGCTTATGCGCTCGACACGCTCAGTATTCCTGAATCGACCCGCTGGAATACGTGGTTTCGTACTTCGGCACTCGATTTCTTTCCCGATGGCCGCATGGTCATTTCTACTCATGGTGGTGATATCTGGACTGTCTCTGGAATTGATCAGGATTTATTAAACCTCAAATGGAAACGTTTTGCTGGCGGCCTGTATGAACCATTTGGTGTGAAAGTGGTAGACGGCACTATCTATGTCACCTGTAAAGATCGGCTAACACGTCTGCACGATCTGAACAACGATGGTGAAGCCGACTTCTATGAAAGTTTTTCAGCCGATACCGATGTCTCTCGATTTTTCCATGCTTTCAATTTCGATTTACACACCGATACTCAAGGTAATTTTTATTACGCGAAATGTGGTCAGTACACAAGCTATGCATTGCCGGGTGCAGTGATCAAGGTCTCTCCGGACGGAAAACAACGAAAAGTATATTGCACAGGATTTCGCACACCAAACGGTATGGGAATTTTACCTGACAACCGCATGACCGTCAGCGACAATCAAGGGAGTTGGATGCCTGCTTCCAAAATCAGTCTGGTGAAACCGGGTGGTTTTTATGGTTATGTGCAAACTCACTCGGGCGGAAAGAACTGGGCACCGGATGGAGGGCGCATTGATCATCGCAAAGTAGTTCCGCCGAAAAAATTTGATCAACCGATCATCTGGATGCCTCAAAGTTTTGACAATTCCTCAGGCGGTCAGTTGTGGATCGATGACCCGCGGTGGGGGCCACTCTCGGGTCGGTTACTCCATACCAGCTTCGGCAAAGGCTGGCTCTATTATTTAATGTTACAAGATTTGAACGATGTCAGTCAGGCGGCAATCATCAAATTACCTTTTGATTTTAGCACTGGTATTCACAGGGCACGTGTGAATCCAGCAGACGGACAAGTTTATGCAGTCGGGCTGGATGGCTGGAACGGTGGCGGCCGACGAGGGCTGCTCGACCAGGGTGTGCAACGTCTGCGCTATACAGGCAAACCGCTTTCGATGGTTACAGACTGTCAGGTAGAATCAGACGGATTGCGGATTAAATTCAATTTCCCACTTGATCCTGCAGTAGCAACTAATCTCGAATCTTATCTCGCCGAACACTGGAACTACCACTGGCGTCCCGCCTATGGGTCGGACATGTTTTCTCCCACAACAGATCGACCAGGCAAAGAAAAGATAAACTTGACAAAAGCGACACTTTCTGAGGATGGCAAAAGTGTGAAATTAACAGTGCCCGATCTCAAACCCGTGAATCAGGTTCATTTAAAACTCAAATTGGAAGACGATCAGGGTGAAACGTTTCGAGAAGAGATTTATTGGACGATCAACGGCGTTCCGAAAGGTGAATGAGTTTACATTTCGATTACTCTCACTTTTCCCTCACTATCTTAACTCTAAGTATTTTTACTACTACGAAAAGCACAAAACTCACAAACGCTTTCTTTTTAAGAAGTAAATGGGTTAGCGAGCTATTGACATTTTTTTGGTGATAGTTGATTTTCATGTGATCCTAAATTTTGCTTTTTACGTTCAAAACCTTGAGGCTATTCTTCGCCATTGATTCTAAATCGAACAAGGTAAAGAGCTATAGTGAAAGGCAACGAACCGACGACATCAGAAATCACTGAAAACGACGAGGGTTTCAGAGTATTTCGGCCGAAGAAAAGCGATCGCAATGACTATCTCTTGTCCTTAGTCATCTTCACACTGATGGGAATCGGTTTCACATATAGTATGTGGCTTGTGGCTCACCCGGCTCAGAAGATAAATGCTGTCATTGCCTTTACGCTGTTATGTTCGATTATGCCTGGCATGATGCTTTGGGGAACCCTTATCTGTCAGTTTAGTTCGACCACAATTCAAAACGAAACTGTTCTCGTAAAGGGGGTATTTTCCCAAAAAGAGATTAACCTGTCGAATGTTATTCAGGCGCGCTGGAGACTGACCTCTCATGGTGCACTGACCTTAAAGACATTGATTGAAACAGGAACCATTAATCTGATGTACTTAGAGAAAGAAGAAAGACTCTGGTTGATTCAATATTTCCAAAGTCATCTACCCGAATCCGTTCAGCAGAATTGGGATCTGTTTTGCCTACGGATCGCGATTCCACTGCGCGATCCTAAGCCGAAGGCCATTCGTGATCCTGGACCAAGTGAAATTTTATTAACACGTCGTCGGTGGGATTGGTTATGTCTGCCATTTATTTTTCTTTTTACCATTGGTGGCATTATCGCGGCCTGGATTTTTCTATCACCTCGTCACTTACTTATCCCCATCCCAACAATCATAATTTGGTTGTTGATGCGTTACTCTACCGACAAAAAAGGGGAGCCCACCCAACGAATTAGTGCGGACAAAGAATTCGTTAAGTTATGGAAATTCATCACTTGGTGGAGTTGTATTTGCTTGATCATCTTTATCATTCTAGAGTTACTAAATCCCCCAGGTTTATTCGGCGAATTTCCTGGATTTATTGTGATGGCACTTTGGACGCCAGTAATCTACTGGAGACTATATCGATCTTATCGTATCGATCATTTGAAAGACTTAGAAAAAGCAAAACAAGCGGTGCAGCAGTGGGAAACGGGTCCTGAAAGCGTTCAGAACATTGAAACGTGAATCAATTTTGTTATGTATCGCAACGGACTAAGGTTCAATCTCCTTTTCTACATTTCCTTGTTGAAGTTCCGGTTCAACCTCAAGAACAGTTAGCACAAAAGCATAGATATCTGAACCGGACTCAGGAATGGCGACTCGCGGACAGGGAAAGATATATGCTTTCTTGTTCGTGATAATACGAATGCGTAAAGAACTACCAGCGTTGACATGCAGTCGATATTTTCCATCTCTATCTTTTCTGAATGCGCTGTCATGAATGGATTCTGTCAACTCCCATTTTCCTTCTTTATCAGTGGTACAACTACCATAATCGTGAGTCCCTGAATATAAAGTTACTGTGGCTCCGGAAACCGGAGTCTTTGCTGGACCGGACAGCAACTCCCCCTCGAGATGCAGATCATAAAAGTAGCTACACCCAACGAGCCCCAGTAACAGGAGAATAAGACATAAAGCCAGAATGTGTCTACCAGATAATGCACAAGAATTTCTAATCTGATTATATGATTGAACAAGAAATTCGGAGCTGCTTTTGACCAGGTTCATGATTTACCTCAATGAATCATAGCTGTGACTATTCAAGATAAGTCACATAATATGATTCAATGAGAGCATGAAATATTCCTCTCCAATATCGAATTTCTGCACGGATTCAGGAAAAAACCGTCCCATCACCTTTCTCACTGAAAATGCATTTGATGCCAGACAGAGCAAAAATATAATTATCATTATACTTTTTGAACCAGAGCTGTTCGTAGTTCGTTTGAAATGATAGAACTATTTCAAACGGTATACTTCATTGAACAAAGTACTGAGCGGCAATGAACGACTATGATCCTCTTTTCACTGAAATTGCAGAGAGTGCGATCGCTTTTAGAGAATTCCGGGTAAGGAAGAAATATCGCAATCAGGGAATATTATACCTCATTTTCTTCCTGTTAGCTGGTATTGGCTCTGCATACGGTATGTGGATTGATGCACCACCTGACCGAAGATTATACGGTGCTGTTTTTATGTTAATACTTTTTTCATTCTTGTCCATTGCTTCTCTCTGGATGATTCTCGCTTACAAATACGAATCTCTGACGATTCAACATAAAACGATCATTCATCAGGGAATGATTTTAAAAAAAGCGATCGACCTTTCCAATGTCAAACAGGTCCACTGGAAATTGGGCAATAAAGGAGGTATTACACTAAAGAGCCTAACGGATAATATTTCAATCAATCTCGATAACTTTGAGCACGACGAACAGCTCTGGCTGATTCGCTACTTTCAGAGTACTTTACCTGAATCTGTTCAACAAAATTGGAATCTGTTCTGTTCGAAAATTGCACTACCACTTCGGGACCACAATCCTGATAAAATTCCAACACCCGGACCCGATGAACTATTAATTACACGCAAAAGATGGGCTAAGATCTTAGTCCCTATCATTTTAGTCACTACTATTTTGGGACTTATCGTAGCCTGGCAGTTACAATCGCCTCGTTTTCTGCTTGCGCCAGCTACATCAATTATGATCTCACTGATATTCTGTTGTATGGTTCCGAAGCAGGGTTTCGTCGTTCGTTCTGACAAACACGACAGACAATTGGTTCATTTTCTTAGTTGGTGGTTTACAGTAGGAACAATCGTCTTTTTTATCTTCAAACTGACTGAATTTCCCGAACCACAGAATACAATAGCTGTTTATTGCTCGTTGTTCGTCTGGACGGTGGTTTATCTCGTACAATTACATCGCTCAAGTCAAGCTATCCTGCAAAGAGACTTGGAAAATGCAAAAGTAGCGGTTCATAAGTGGAAGGAAGAGAAAGATTGTGAACCAACTTCAATATAACGTCGTGATGGACGACCTTACTTCTGAATTAGCCCTACCTGCTCATGCGATTTCTTTGCAAAGCCTGCTATTTTTTCTGCTGTGACAGCACCATATTTGATCATGGGTCGTTCTACTCCAAAGTAGGAAAGCATGGCAACGTAATAGCTGATGGTAACGGAAATGATTGCCAAAATGACTCCCAGTAAAAGCGGATAGCTGGATGTAATCTCCGGACTCACAAATAAGAGTAGACTGTAGGCGAGCCAATACAAAATGATGAAGTGATAGATATAAAAAGAATAGGAATATCGCCCGAGCTTTCTGACGATCTCGAAGTCTAAAATACGGCTCAGAAAGAGGTTTGTTTTTTCATCAGCAAGAATGGCAACAATCAACGCAGCAAAGATCGCCTCGATCAGTACGGCACAAAACAGATTGCTGCTGGAAAATAACGATCGGGAACATAACAAGCACGCAATACTCACAATAAATATGGTGCTCCAGGCACCCTGCCCCACATATAAATTCAGTTTTTCAATGAGTGGTGGCAAGAGCAATCCGATATAGAACACAAACCCATATAAAAAATACAAATTTCCAAAGGGCATAATTCCAGCCAGAAAGCTGACTATCACTAACAGGAAGAGGAATATCACATTCAACTTCGTCCCCACATTACGATTAACCAAATACGCAAAAGGAAAAAGCAGGGATATGATTAGTTCGACTTTTAAAGTCCATGCGACCTGATTGAGATTGGTTTCCAGTAATGCGTAATTTGCCATCGCATTTTCAAATGTAATATCAGTTTGATACCACGCCTGAAACCAGACTGAAGTATTGGGATACTTTGTGTATGTATGAAACAAAGCGATCGAAAGAATGATAAATGTGAGGCAGACGATATATGCTGGATAGATACGGAAGATCCGTTTGATGTAAAACGCAAAATATGATCTGATGTTCTTGGATTTACGATCAAGAGACAAACCTAAAACATAACCACTCAAAACAAAAAAGATGGTCACAGCCGCCCCGCCGTTGAATGGTACTAATAACAGCCTTGTGAGAAATGCCTGTGTGCCCTTTGCATCCTGGAGGCTGGTAGCCCAGATCATCTCGTTTTGATCGACTGAAAACACGATCAAACAATGGCTAACAGCAACCATCAGGGCGGCGATACCGCGCAGTGATTCCAGTTTTGTGATAAACATCAACTAATACCTGTCACAGTAGCTGTCACATCAAAAGGGTTCGTCAAAAATAGCAGGTGTGTACTCAAGAGTGTAAACGGTCGTTAGGGGCATTTACAAACAGAAAAAATGTTTACGAATCGGTTTCCAGGTACTTTATCTGCATATTAATGCCCGTTTTCATAAGCAAAGTCTCACAGCAAATGAATATAGATCATCTTTGCCCAGGCTTTTTCCCATTCACCATTTGAATCGATTCAACAGCTAAGGACTTGATTCAAAGAATACGAGAAACAGAAATGTAAGCATCACAGAACATAATATATAGCCGATGGTCATTTTCTTTTGCTGCTCAGAGTTCAGGTCATAGGAGCCCAGTAGAATCTTTGTCAGCAGAGCCAGTGAATAGAATTGCAATGGAAAAAAGATCACTCCAAAGAAAGCCGACTTATAAGCACGATTTACTATTGCATCTATCTCTGAAGTGGATTCTACTTCAAGCACATCAAGGTTGTGCTCCTCTTCATCATCCTCCCATTCGTCTTTCTCATCTTCGCTTTCTTCTTCGAAGCTCTCTACAATTTTCCAATCTTCTTCGGTAATCGTCACTGGCTCGTGATCATCGAGAACTTCAAACGCACGTTCCACATCAGACTCAGCCACCTGCACCTTGACTCCACCAAGCGCATAGCCAAGGTACCAGGCCATGCCTACCGCTTCCGTATCCGATAGAAACACAGGAATTCCTTCGGCATCAAGCAAGTTGCGAACCAAGATCGCTTCTGTCGGAGTATTCAGCGTGGCGACTGTGACTAAATCATCTGACATGACATGTTCCCTGGCTGCTTCATCAGAAGAGGAGAGATTCACAATAGACTTTTGTTATACTTTATTATTCGCATCACTGACACTTTTATTAATACAGAATTACATTTTCTTAATGATTTGACTATTCAGGTGTAACAAAGCCGTTTTGTCTTTCCTTCTATGGGTGATACCTTCGGCCATAATGAGCTAACAGTCTTGCCTTCGATGATACTTTTTTCTCTTAAGGTAAATAGAAACTTTAAAAACCATATTTAATCAGTCACTGGCTTTCTTCAAACGATCACGGGTTGCTTTCCAGGCGGCTTTGCTGTTGCGTTTTCGAAAGTCAGGGATTCCCGTCAGTGGCCAGTTCTTGTCTGGAGTATGTGCCTGTTTCATAATCTGAACTGCTTGTTGAACTTTTTCTGGATACTTGGCTGAAAGATCTGTTGATTCCCCTGGGTCACTTTTCAGGTCGTAAAGTTCTACTTTCGCATTTGGTCCGTTTTTGACTGCTTTCCACTTTCCAAACCGACAGGCCTGAATTGGTCTTTGCTCATGCAATTCCCAATAGAAATAATCCCGCTTAGGTGCCTCGCCCCCTTTCAAGAAGGCAACCAGAGATTTTCCGTCGGTTGGTTCATTTTCTTTCAACTCGATTTTGGCTAGCTCAGCTGCTGTAGGCAATATATCCCAAAATGCCCATGGCTGATCAGATACACGGCCTGCAGGAACGGTACCAGGCCACCATGCTATGGCTGCCTGACGCAGAGCCCCTTCATAAAGCCCCCGCTTGAAGCCTCGCAATCCATTACTGGCTTGATTGAATAGAGATCCCATTTTACTTTCAGTGCTGAAGGAGGAGCCGTTGTCACCACTAAACAAAACCAGTGTGTTTTCTGCAATGCCTAACTCTTTCAACGTTGACATCAGTTCGCCCATGTCGCTATCCATGCGAGTGACCTGAGCGGCATATGCTTTTTGAGAGTTGGACCAGGGTTTGTTAACATATTGCCCTAAATCATTAATCTCATGCCGACCATGTGGCAACGTCAACGCATAAAACAGAAAAAACGGCTGGGAACGATGCTTGCGTATCCAATTGATCGCATCTTCTTGGATGAGCTCTTGTGAATACGTCTTACCGATACTCTTACCATCGTTACCTGCAAGGAGTATTTTTTCATGGTCATTGTATAGATAGCGGGGAAAATACGAGTGCGCTTCGCGTTGGCAATTGTAACCAAAGAAGTGATCAAAACCTTGTTTTAACGGATCGCCGGTCGTATCGAAAAAACCCATGCCCCATTTGCCAACGCAAGCGGTTTGATAACCGGCTGACTTGAGTACTTCAGCAATCGTTGTTGTTTCCGCGGGAAGTGGTAGTTGACCTTCTGGGGGGACTTCGAAATTGCCACGAATCGGACAGTGACCACTGTGCAACCCGGTAATCAACGAACTGCGACTGGGGGCACAGACAGTGGTGCCGCAATACGCACTCAGATAGCGTGTTCCCTGCTCTGCCATTCGATCCAAATTCGGAGTCGCAATTAGTTTTTGTCCATAACAGCCCAAATCGCCCTGCGCCACATCATCGCTGAGCACAAAAATGATATTTGGTGGCGCAGCCTTAACAGTATTGAGCATCAAAAGTGAGATACAGGAGACTAAGAATCGAAACAACCATTTGTTGGCTGACATGGACATGTCCTTTTGTTTAAAAGAAAATAGATGTAAATCCTTTATTCTATTCCATTCTTTCAAAAATCAATCGCAATGTCGAGCAATAAATGTTACGAAGTATTTAAGGGATCCTTACTATCCGAGTTCCTACAAGAACCGAATTACAGATCACTATGAAAGCCACTTAATGTTCGAAAAAGAATGAAGCTGTTGACTTCACTATTGACGTGTAAATTCCGACTCCTTACTTTGCATATTCTGACGTTCTCAAGCTTTTTTGTTTAGATCTGGTAACTCAATTGACTCGTTTATTCTCTGATCTGGAAGCTGCATTAGACCAAATTCCAACTTCCCTCAAAAGGTTGGCAAGACAGCCGTGAAGTCAGGCTCCAATATGAAAAAGAATTATACTGAAAACTTTCATAATGGTCCCGGGGGTTGGCATGGCTTTCATGATAACTTTGTGGGACCGAAAGCGCTTGAGTACAAAGATCGAAGCATCACTTCATATGGACCGTGGTGGATTGACTATAATCACGCGCCGCCTCATGGGGCCGGCTATCTATCACTTTTATGTGGTATCATGACACGAGGTCCACTTAACGAGGCATTAAAAGAAAGTGGAGGCTCCAATCGTTTCATTGAACAGAACTGCTCCACTGATTTCACAAACGCTGAATTCAGAATTCGAATTTGCGGGGAATTACTGTCGCGTGGCTCACAAGTTGTCGTACTCATACAGAGTCAACAAAAGGGAATCTGCTCTGGTTGGATGCTCACAGGCCAGCCCATCAAAGTGCAAAAAACATGGACTGAACATTCACTTAAACTGATTCCTGATGCTTCGCAATGGACAAGTCTCGGTACGCGGCCAGATCGGGCGGACATGTATGGCGAATTACCATTAGAAGATGTACTCGCGAACGTAAACGTGAATCTGTTTCTCGTTTTATTCCCGCTTGATGTGCGTCCTATGGGGGACCCAGGCGGTGACCCTGATATACTTCGCCCAGGACGTGATTACCGCGTCTGGCAAGCATATCTACCCGAAGGGTATGTCGTTGTAGATTCAGTCAGTCTCGCTTTGACCTCTTGAACATCAGACTTTGACTTGTTTTATCTCTTTATTTCATCCTAAGGCAGAAATCAAATGACGACCCTTATTGTTGGCGCCACGGGTGCGACCGGACGACTTCTTGTTGAACAGTTACTTCAACGAGGAGAGAACGTGAAAGCCCTCGTACGAACGACAAATCTACTCAATGATGTTGTCAAGGATCACGATGATTTTTCAGAAGTACAGGCAAGTATTCTCGAACTGACAGACGCTGAAATCGTAGAACATGTTAAAGACTGTCGTGCCGTTGTTTCCTGTCTGGGTCATAATTTGACATTCAAGGGGATTTATGGTCACCCCCGTTTGTTGGTGACAGAAGCGACACGCCGTTTGTGCGAAGCCATTCAAGCGACACACCCCGAAAAACCGGTCAAATTTGTACTCATGAATACAACGGGAAACATTAACCGAGATCTCGGTGAATCTGTTTCATTTGCGCAACATTGTGTGCTGTGGCTTTTACGTCTACTCCTGCCTCCTCATGTCGATAACGAAAAGGCCGCAGACTATTTACGTACAAAGATCGGCCAGAACTGTGAGGCTATTGAATGGACTGCAGTCCGACCAGACAATTTAACGAATGAAGATACAGTAACCGAATACGAGCTTCACCCATCACCAACGAGAAGCGCTATCTTCAATGCCGGCAAAACCAGCAGAATTAACGTCGGGCATTTTATGGCTGAACTGGTGACAGATAACGAAATATGGAATAAATGGAAGGGACAAATGCCCGTCATCTATAATCAGGAAAATGAAAATATGAAATAGATCATCCTGTTCCAGATCACCTCGACATTTCGAAATGAACTCCCTAAAACTCATCAATCTTCGTTGTTCTCAAGCCACCTTTCAATGTAGCATAATTTATAACAAGCAAGATTAAATCTTGTTCACTCACACTCCAACCAATTGAAAACTCAAGTAACAAGGTTGATATAATGTCTCGAAACAGAACGATTCGTTTTAGTCTTTTCATGATGAGTGTATGCCTGATCGCTTCACCCGTTGTGGCTCAGGAAAAGCAGTACGCCCGGATGCCCTGGCATCTTGTTGATCTGTGGTGGGATATTGGCACCAACGTTCCGTTCGAAAGTTACAGTATCGATGTTTCGATCAGCGATAATATTTCCCCAACGAAGAATCTCTACATCGCTCCGATTGGTCTCGGTCATCTCAACAAGACCCCCTTTTACGGTGGAATTCAGACACAGTCTGACGGCTATACGAAACACAATCAGCAACTTCGCAAGATTGGACCTGGCTTTCTGATGTCCATGTGGGGGGAGCGAAGTATTGACGCAATTCGTCCCTCACTTGGTGGGTACTACCAAAGCTCCGGTCACGAGGGTGATTTTGTGAGCATCCGCCGTCCCTTCAAATGGACCAAGGGAACCTTTACCTACAAAATCGTTCGCATGGACAAGGAGATCATCAACAATAAGCCTTATACATGGGTTGGCGCATTTGTTTATTCTCACGAGAAAGATGAGAATATTTTTATTGGTGCACTACGATTCCAAGGTCACGACCTGATGCTTTCACCAAAAATTGCAAGCTTTGTTGAAGTCTATGGTCAACGCAAACCTGTTGTCGAAATCCCCAAACTCACAGTCAGGTTTGGCAATCTTCGCGTGAACGGAAAGAGTGCCACCGTCAAATCTGTCGAAGCGATCTACCCGCCCAATGTACCAGATTACGCAGATGCGGAAGGCAATGATGGTTCAGTGGTGATTGAAGTAGGCCATCCAGTTGAAGGACGCACAACACGTCGTGAGAAACTAGAGCTGAATCACAAACAATCGATATAAAGAAACAGGACTATTCCACTTATTTTCACGGAGAGACTTGTGAAACGACATCCTCTGATCAGTAAGCGATCTTTGATTCAAGGCAACTCAACGAATGAGATTGTGAAGAAATTCATCATAAACGTTTTGAGTACTGGATTTTTCATTCTATCCAGTGCAGTAACGCTCTCGGCTGCTGATCCAAAACCTGAGTGGAAATATGAAGCAAAGCTTCTGAAGCCATTTTGGCAGGGAGACACGATTGAAGGCGAATCGTTGCTGTTTATCCGAGATCCAAAAACAGGTGAAGCAAACGCATCTGTTCTGTTTCCCATGAAGAAAGTTCTTAAAATCAGTAATTCGACGGGAGACATCACATACGAAGAGGGCAGAGACTATCGTTGGAATCCAGGACAACGAGAAATCAGACTTCCCAAGAATTCGAGAATTAACTCACAGACACCAGACGACCTGCGTCGGCCTGCCGGAACGCAGAAATACAAATTGACTCATCGCGATGGCAACGGGGAAATCTTTTTTGGCGGGAAGCTTGAATATCACAACATGCAGACGTGTATTACATACACACACGATCCCATCGATTGGAAAGGGATTGTGCCCCATTTTAATGAGAACGCACTCCCGCGCACGATTCAAAAGCTACGCAATCGTCAGCCCGTTTCCATCGTCGTAATTGGGGACAGTATTTCTGCCGGTTGTAATGCTTCGGGCTGGGCTGGTGAGGCACCGTTTCAGCCTTCGTACCCTGGCCTGTTAGAAAAGAACCTGAGCGAGCAATACCAAACCAAGGTCCGAGTTACAAATCCTTCTGTCAGTGGCAAAGACACACGTTGGGTATTAAGTGCCATCGATAAGGTTGTTGAGCCTGATCCCGACTTAGTCATCATTGCATTTGGCATGAACGATTCTGCGGGTCGATCTGCGAAAGATTATCAAGCCAATACCAAAGCGGTGATAGAAAAGATTCGTGAAAAACGCCCTCAGGCCGAGTTCATTCTCGTAGCTTCCATGCTCGGTAATAAGGATTGGATTCGACTGAAACATGAACTCTTTCCCCAGTATCGAGAGGCGCTCGCTGAGATTTGTCAACCAGGAATTGCATTGGCTGACATGACTTCGATCTGGACAGAATTTCTGAAACGAAAACAGGACTGGGATTTGACCGGGAACGGTGTGAATCACCCCAACGATTTTGGCCATCGTGTCTACGCTCAAGTGATATCGACGTTGCTCATACCGCCAGAAAGTTCTACACCCGAAACGAAGACAAGCCATCAACCCAAAGCCATTCCACTTTGGAAAGACCGTGCTCCCATTGGAAATGATCAATTCGAAAAATCAGATGCAAAAATCACCGTGCATCAACCAGTGAATGGAAATGGTGCTGCGATCATCATCTGCCCCGGCGGTGGTTATGGTGGATTAGTGACGGGTGCAGAAGGTCACGGCATCGCCAAATGGCTTAATCGTCAAGGTATCACAGGAGTCGTTTTGGAATATCGTCTACCAGCCGGCCGACCTTTTGTACCACTCCTGGATGCGCAACAAGCGATCCGTATGGTCCGTGCAAATGCAAAAAGCTGGAGCATCGATCCTGCGCGCGTGGGGATTATGGGCTTCTCCGCAGGCGGACATCTGGCTTCGACAGCAGGAACTCATTTTGACGCTGGAAATCCACAGGCAGCACAACTTGTTGATCGTCAAAGCAGTCGCCCTGACTTTGTGATCCTGGTCTATCCTGTCGTCACCATGGGAGAACATACTCACAAAGGATCTCGCAAGAATCTACTGGGGTCAGATCCCTCGCCGCAACTGATCGAACTATTCTCCAATGAAAGGCAAGTCACTGCCCAGACTCCCCCTATGTTTTTAGCCCATGCACTCGACGACAAACCAGTGCCACCCAAGAATAGTCAGATGCTCTTTCAAATGTTACAAACGAAGAAAGTGCCTTCAAAATATCTTGAACTGCCTTCAGGCGGTCATGGTCTGAACGGTTACAAAGGACCAATGTGGGATGCCTGGCAAGCACAGTCACTGGACTGGTTAGCAAAACTGAAATTTATACCAACTCAAAAGTCACAAAATTGAACGAGGCATTCTGTCATAGTCAAATTGAAAACGGTTAATATTTCGATAAAAAAGCGTAGGGGTTTTTCTTCCACGAAATGCACGAAAGCACGAAACATCCCTTCTAAAGAAATACTTGTGAATCAGGATTAAACTACACGGAACTCGATTAGAGCAGACTGCTTATTCTTTTTACCCTAATGGTTTTCATAAATTTTCGTGAATTTTGTGTCTTTCGTGGTTCATAAGTTCGTCTCATAAAAAACGACACGCCATCAATTTGGTTCCCTGATAAATCGTTGAGCTGCGCGTGCGATCATTTTTTCTTCTCGTGTTTGAATGAGTAGAATGCGGCCTGCTGACTGTTTCGTTGCGAGATCGGTATCAGTATGAGCGGTTTGATTTTTGGCTTCATCAAGTTCAAGACCCAGAAACTGAAGTTTGTCACACACACTGCTGCGCAACAGGGGAGAATGCTCGCCAATGCCGGCGGTAAAGATTAAAGCATCAATGCCACCCAGTAAAACCGAAAGCGAACCAATGGTGGATTGAATTCGTTCTACGAACATCTTGATTGCGAGTTGAGCGCGTTCATTTTTTTCCTGAGCTGCTTGTTCAATTTGGCGAAAGTCAGAGGAAACATCCGAGACACCCAGCAAACCAGATTGATGATTCAAACTTTGATCAAGCTGTTCTGGATTGAAGCCCTGCTGTTTCATCAGGTGAATCAAGATGCCAGGATCAATCGACCCACTACGGGTTCCCATCATTAATCCTTCCAACGGTGTGAAACCCATTGTTGTAGCCAGTGGACTCCCACCAAGCATGGCTGTCGCAGAGCAGCCGTTACCGAGATGGCAGATCACCAGTTTAAGTGAATCGTCGTTTTGACGATCCAGCAGTTCGGCAGCGCGAGTCGAACAGTATTCGTGACTGATCCCGTGAAAACCAAATCGACGAATACCGAATTGTTCATACCATTCGTAAGGGACCGGGTAGAGATAAGCACTTCGCGGCAAAGCAGCAAAAAACGCAGTATCAAATACAGCGACATGTACCGCCTCGGGAAGAATTGTTTGCGCTGCTTCAATAGTGGTTAAAGCAGGCGGGTTGTGCAGCGGCGCGAGTTCGGAAACTTCTTTTAAAGACTGGAGAACCTTCTCCTTAATCAGAGTGGGTTGACAGAATTTAGTACCACCGTGAACGACGCGATGGCCGACAGCTCTTATTGACTTTCCCAAATTAATCTCGGCCAACACATGCAGAATCCATTCGACGGCATCACGATTATTGGAAATATCTAAACGAGACTCTGTTTTACTGATCTTCTGAGATTCGTAAGCCAGCGTGACCCCCTCAGATTGACTTTGCCAGTCAAGCGTACCTCGAACCAGTTCTTCTTCAGCCAGTTTGTTGAATAGCGCAAATTTGAGCGTACTGGATCCGGAATTCAGAACAAGAATCGACATCAAAAAACCTTACTCTTCCCTTCCCGACCACGTCCAATTGAGAACTTCCGGCATATCTTCGCCATATTCTCTTATGTACTGCTTGTGTTCGATCAGTTTGTCGCGCATCGCTTGTTTTAAGTAGGCAGCTTTAGCCCCAAGGTTGGAAACACGGTCGATTACATCTTGAACAAGATGAAAGCGATCGAGATCATTCAGCACAACCATGTCAAACGGTGTCGTTGTCGTTCCCTCTTCCTTGTAACCGCGGACATGAAGATTTTTGTGATTTGTTCTGCGATACGTTAAGCGATGGATCAACCAGGGATAGCCATGGAACGCAAAAATAATTGGCTTATTCGTTGTGAACAGGCTATCGAAATCGGTATCCGACAGTGCGTGGGGATGTTCACGGGGAGATTGGAGTTTCATCAAGTTGACAACATTGATCACGCGGACCTTCAACTCAGGCAACTCTTGCCGAATGATATCGACGGCCGCCAGTGTTTCGAGCGTCGGCACATCACCACAACATCCCAGAATGACATCGGGTTCACTTCCCTGATCACTGCTCGCCCAGTCCCAAATGCTAATTCCTGCTGCAGTGTGCTTGATGGCTTGTTCCATAGACAGCCATTGAGGCGAAGGTTGTTTGCCGGCCACGACAACGTTTACATAATCACGGCTACGCAGACAATGGTCAGTAATCGAAAGCAGACAATTCGCATCGGGTGGTAGATAGACACGAATGATCTCGGCTTTCTTGTTAACGACATGGTCAATAAATCCAGGATCTTGATGACTGAATCCATTATGGTCCTGCCGCCAGACATGTGATGACAAGAGATAATTCAACGAAGCGATAGGACGTCGCCAGGGAATTTCTTTCGAAACCTTGAGCCATTTAGCGTGTTGATTGAACATCGAGTCGATAATATGAATAAATGCCTCATAGCAATTAAAAAAGCCATGTCGTCCCGTTAATAGATAACCTTCCAACCAACCCTGACACTGGTGTTCTGAAAGCATTTCCATCACACGGCCCTCAGGTGAAAGGTGGTCATCAGTCGGTAAGATCTCGCCCACAAAACCACGGCCCGCCACTTCAAATACGTTGGCCCAGCGATTCGAAGCGTTCTCGTCTGGACTGAAGATCCGAAAATTCCGTGATTCAAGATTGAGCTGCATCACATCGCGAATGAACTTGCCTTGGACGCGTGTTGCTTCCCCTTTCACACTTCCTGGATAAGGAACCTCAACGGCATAATCCCGGAAGTCTGGTAACCTCAATCGTTTTAAAAGAGTCCCACCATTCGCATGTGGGTTGGCTCCCATTCGCAATTCGCCACTCGGCGCGAGATCGGCAATCTCTGTTCTGAGACAACCCTGCTCGTCAAACAGTTCTTCGGGCTTGTAACTCTGCATCCACTGTTCGAGCAACTTCAAGTGTTCCGGATTCTCGTGCATCTGCCCCAGGGGCACCTGATGGCTACGCCAGCTGTCTTCGACCGGCAAACCATCGACTTCCTTGGGACAAGTCCAGCCTTTAGGCGATCGGAGAACAATCATCGGCCAGCGGGGACGTATAAAACCTGGGTCCTGTCGAGCTTTGGTAACAATGTCTCGAATCTCCTGAGTAATATGATCCATGGTCGCAGCCATGAGCTGGTGCATTTTCTCAGGGTCTCGGCCTTCGACATAATAGGGATTGTAGCCATAGCCACGCAAAAGGTGATCCAGTTCCTCATGGCTGATACGCGCCAGAACGGTCGGATTGGCGATTTTGTATCCATTCAAATGCAGGATTGGCAAAACGACTCCGTCGCGCTCAGGGTTCAGAAATTTGTTCGAGTGCCAGCTGGTAGCAAGCGGACCTGTTTCTGCTTCGCCGTCACCAATCACACAGGCAACAATCAGGCCTGGATTATCGAATGCAGCGCCATACGCGTGCGACAAGGCATAACCTAATTCGCCCCCTTCATGAATACTCCCCGGTGTCTCGGGAGCGACATGGCTGGGAATACCACCGGGAAAACTGAACTGTTTAAATAGTCGCTTCATTCCGGCTTCATCTTGTGTAATGTTGGGATAATGTTCGGTATAGGTACCCTCTAAGTAGGTATTCGCCACAAGTCCAGGTCCGCCATGCCCGGGTCCGGTAACAAACATAACATTAAGCTCATGTTGTTTGATAATACGATTGAGATGTGCATAGATAAAATTCAACCCCGGTGTTGTTCCCCAATGACCGAGCAAACGAGGTTTCACATGTTCCTTGTGTAACGGCTCTTTCAGCAGCGGATTTTTGAAAAGATAAATCTGGCCGATCGACAAATAATTTGCTGCCCGCCAGTATGCATTGATGAGGTTTAGTTCTTCGGGAGAGAGGGGATCTGACATGTTATTTCCTCAAATATTGCTACTCTGTCATTTTCACCACACACAGAGATTGGCACACATGATTCAACAAAGAAATCAGGAACCGATTTTAGTCTTCCCTGACTTCAACATATATTAATACTGTAACAACCAGTCACTTATTCTGTCCACAAATAGCTAACTGATCTTTGGACTCACAATTATGACGATTTCTATTGGCTCATTACTTCTAAACAATCCTACCTATAAGTTTGGATTCTTTTCTATTAAGTTATGCACCAGTGGAACTGAAAGAGTTTATTGACTTCACAGGATTGAGCTCAAATTAATCTTTCTTGGCGGGAGGCTCTCTATGTATTGGCAAGGTTCGCATGTGTTTTTGATGAAGATTTCATGAATCGCAATTTGTGATCCAACTTGCCTGCAGTATTGCAACTAGAGTGAGCCAGTCAAGTTTTTTTAAACGAAAAAAAAATGTGGATCCTTATTTCGTCAATCCCTAGAATTTTGATACAGATCCATACACGCACTTAGACATGTTGATCGACCAATCATTTTTAGGTAGAGGACTTATTAAAGGGCCGATGTTGACAGTATATGCCACTTTGATATGATTTTTTAAATCTATCATCTAGTGGGATGTATTGCAATATGGTGTTTCTGAATGTCCTATTTCTGCTCGTTTTGTTTGTAATCACCTTCGCCGGAATTGCTACGCTTGTTACCTGCGTACTCATCCTATTTGGTAAACAAAGAAAAGCTAGATGGATCAACACAACGTTTGTCGTTTATTGCGGTTGTATTGTTGCCTTTTTCTTTGTTAGTTCACGCCCATCAGCAGTATTCGAAAGACAACTCGGATTTCCTCCACCTTCAATTGTCCATAACCTGAAATCTTCACAATGGATTCTTGGTGATTATGGTAAGATCACCTTGTCATTCATGGCCGATCAAAAAGTTCTTGATCAGATAATCAAACATAAAATTAAACGAATGCCTGACATCGGAAAAACACAACATTTTCACCGCAAGTTTTCAGAGCGATTTGCTACCGAAACCGAAGATATTTATTTTAACAAATCTACAGGACGTATCTCGTATACTTGGATTGGTGTCGACTAGATTGTCATTGAAATGACTCCCTCAGAGAGTGATAACCAAATATCAGTTAAATCTGTTTTCGATTCACAGGATGTCGTAGGTGAAAGCATCATCTGGGATGACCGTAATGGAAACCTCATCTGGATTGACATCGTCGGTAAATGTATTCACAGGCTCCAATTGACTACAGGTAAACACAAAGTCTGGCCAACTCCTGATTTCATCACATCGCTAGGACTACGGGAAGACAAAGGCGCCATTGTCAGTTTATCGAAAGAACTTTGCTGGTGGGATTTTGACGAACATTTCAGCGCTTTTTTGGAAGTAGAACCCGACCAACCCGACAATCGGATCAACGAATGCATGGTTGCCCCGGATGGCTCATATTGGGTAGGAACCATGCAGAACAATTTACATTCAAACGGTAGTCCCAAGGAGGTCACCGCGAGCCTTGGTGCTTATTATCGAGTCACTCCCAATGACGAGTTACAAAGGCTGACCAAAAATATTTATGGCATCACCAACACCATGGCGTGGACCGACAACGGTCGATTTTTAACTGCTGACTCCCTGGCCAATAAGATCTACGCGTTTCGATACGATGACAAAACAAAGACACTTTCCGACCGGAACCTGTTTGCTCCCGCCTTTGAAAGAGGCAGCCCTGATGGTTCCTGTCTGGATGAAGAAGGATTCTTGTGGAATTGCCGTGTCGCTGGCGGAGGCTGTCTTGTTCGCTATGCCCCCAATGGGAATATTGATCGGGTCGTCGACTTGCCCTGCACCTGGCCCACAAGCTGCACGTTCGGCGGAGACAATTTAGAAACGCTGTTTGTCACTTCAGCACGCTTCACAATGAGCCCGGATTATCTCAACAATAACCCACACGAAGGCAACCTCTGGGCATTGAAACCTGGAGTCCGCGGTCAGCTATGCAATCGATTAGGAAGCAAATCCAAAATTTAGTGTGGAGTTTATTGAAAATTCAGCTACTTTTAAGGAGTTGTGTTGCGCAATAGAGAACTTAATCTGGCGATTTCGTAGTTTCCAATTCGTGCACCCGCACTTGGCTTAATGTCAGTTTATGAATCATTTTCGAATCTGAAGTTCTTTCATGATTTCGTCATGTAATGACTCTCCGAATTGGGTAGCTGGTTGGTCCCTACTCCATTTGTATTTGTAACGTTCGAGTGATTCACAGGCCCGCAACATCATTGCAGCCGATTCCGGACATTGATCCTGCTTGAAATACAAGAGTGCCCGCTCGATCCAAGTCATCACCATCATTGATAATCCTGGGCTGAGCTGTCGCCCTGGCTCACCCATGATTGCAATGGAAGCAGGTGCCAAATCCGCAATTCCCTGCTGAGGATTCGTGTTCATTTTATCAACCACTTTGCTGACATCTCCATCGCGCAGCAAGCTATCTGTCCATTTACGATTCCGATTCACAAACAAGTTAACGGATGCAATCTCGACATCTTTCATTTTGCTCGATCCCAAAAATTTGATGAGCTTGTCGTCGGCATTGCCATAGGAGAGCATCAAAGCGAAGATTCGTTCGACCATTGAATGAGACGAGAGACTCTCAGATTCACGTTGCAAGTCACGTACTATCTGTGAAGTCAGCCAACCTTTCCAACGACCGGCGATCAATAGAATTAAACTTGCTACGGGTGTCGTCAGCAACAGCTCCTGTGACTTGACGGAACCTCGTGCGGTATCAAGCAGACGAGAAATGGATTGCTGCCATAACATCATAAACCCGGTTTTGATTTGTTCGATGTCGACTTTGTATTTATTGGGAAAGGCACAAATCATCTCAAATTTTGAAATGACATTCTGGCACAGCGGTCGATAGAGCTCAAAGCCTGGCGACAATATCGCTAAGGTGGCTTCAGGAGTTTTCTCCTCGCACGCAATCACTAATGCACCAGCCAATCCCCAATCGGTGGCCGCCTGCATGAGTTTGGTCACTCTCGCCCGCGAAATGGGAGGTCGACGCGAGCGCCCATACTGTGCCTGCCCCATCCCGCCCCGCACTGCAAAATAACATTTCTTCTGTTTTGCCGTCGCAAAGCGTTGTACGGCAGTATAAATCATTTCGGTGATTAAGTGAGAAGACGCGGTGGGGAACGGGTTCAATTCAATCTGATTAACATTGACTGCGTTCAAGTTGCGTTTGTTGGATGTGCGTGTCGCGTGCGCTTCCCTGCGATAACTTAAAATATATTCGCGTAATGCTATCGCCTCGCTTTCGGGGCCACCATTTTCCAGCAGACGTGCCGCCTCCGATTTGAGCATCCGCAACATATCGGTATCCTCAATTCCGTGGTAAGCAATGCGACTTGATGATGTGTTGATAAACCTTGATATAAACGTCTGAATTTGAGTATCCATTTCCCTGGTTTCATCCGTGTCCATAACTTGTCGTACAAGCCATCAGTGCACCGACCCTCAAAATACATATGCACTTAATTCATTTATTTATTTGCTGTTACGCCGCCAGAAATAGCCACAGTGTGTTAACAGGGTAGCCACGAACGCTTCCCAAAACGGCGTAGGAAGTATAGGAGGCAGTCATAGTCAAATCTATGACTTACAACAACATTCTCGGAAACAGGATTTCTATAATGACACACCAGCTAAATGAGATGCTCGACACACTTTCAAAAATTGATATTTCCAATTTGGACGCATGTAAGGAATGCTTTTCGCCTGACTTGATTTGGCATTATGAGAACGCCGAGCTGCCAGAGCAACGAGGTGAAGTACACGGCGTCGAAGGTCTCAACCTTTTCTTTCAACGCGTGCTCAATACGCAAAACTACTCGTTAAACGTTGAAGTCATACACGCACACCCTGTAGGTGACGAACTGCTATTAATGCATACGCGCAACCGAACCAGTTGGTGTAGACGAGAAGTGGAGTTTGACGTCGCGCTGATCTGGCGATTTGAGGGCAGTCGTGTTGTCGAAGTCTGGGACGTGCCTGCTGTGACATCTGGCATGCGGATTTTATCAGACAATTCATCAGAGAAATCGCATACGAATACGCTAGGCACGAACGCTTCCAAACACTGTAAATAAGAAAGCTCCAAAATTAATTGAGACGATTCTCATATTTATTCAAAACATTCTCAATATTGAGAGAACACCAACGATAGAGGTACACCGATGCTATACATTAATAATCATGGTAATACAGGAGATGTTCCCATTCTCTTTCTGCACGGCGGAGGATACGCCGGAGATATGTGGAACGACATCATCAATGCGATGCCGGGGTTCAATTCAATTGTCGTTGATCTCCCCGGTCATGGGAAAAGTCGCGAAGTCCCTCTGACTACACTTGCCGACGCTGCTGATGCCGTTGTTGAAACACTATCCACCAATTGGAATGGTTTAGGGCCCATTAATATGGTTGGCTTATCGTTTGGCAGCTATGTGGGGATTAATTTGATTATACGATTTCCACACCTGGTAAGCTCCGCGTTTTTGAGTGGCTTTGCTGTAGATCAGATTCCCAACGGCTGGTGGCTGAGAGTGATGGGAACTGTGATCTCTCCGATTGCGACTCAGCGTTGGTTTCGTCGTCTGTCAGAGCAATCCATGAACATCCCGAAAGGAAATGCCATGGATTGCTGGCGAGATGGTCCCAAAACAACGCCCTCTACCCTGCGTCGTATTCTGCAGGAAGTGACTCGTTTTGAATTGTCAGAAGAAATACTCGAATCGATTTCAACGCGAATCCTTGCAGTGGCGGGAAGCCAAGAACACCCCGCCATTCTTCAGTCGCTCTCAACACTCCAATCTTCTTTGTCAAATGGGATGTCCGGTATCGCTCCTGATCTCGGACACGCATGGCCGGCAGAAGCTCCCGACCTCTTTGTCTCGTGTGTTCGTTCATGGATTATCCGACAAGAATTTCCAACGGGGCTCACAAAATTAGAAACTTAAGAAAGTTAAGAGAGCAACTCTGTTATATGAATATGCGCATTTTAGTATATTTACAAGCCTCTGATGGGCCTGTATAATTTTTTAAATGCCCAATCCATCAAGGAGTTTCGGGCTTCTGGAGAAGCGGTATAGTATCTGAACCCCACGCTTCTCTGCTTCGTCTTTCCCTTTGCATTAATCAAGGCTGAGTCTTCATGCGATTTCCTACCTGCGTTCTCTCTTTTCTCTGTGGAATTTCATTATCGATATCAATAGTTTCTGCTGCCTCGACGGATGGCCCTCTGGATCTTCGCAAAAACGAACGGGTCGCTGTAGTTGGAAACTCACTGGCAGAACGAATGAACCTCTGGGGACACTTTGAAACGTTACTGCATACACGATTGCCTGAGAAACAAATTGTCTTTCGTAATTTCGGCTGGCCGGCGGATGAAGTAGGCAATCAACAACGGCCAAGCAACTACACAAAGATCGATGATCCTCTCGAAGTGTTTTCCCCACAAACATTCATCTGTTTCTTCGGCTTTAATGAATCATTTGCCGGCGATTCTCAGGAAATCCTAAATGAGTTTGTAACCAATTATCGTAAGTACATCACGACACAAACGGAACGATTCACCAAAGAGGGCCGTAAGCCGAGGTTCGTACTGATCAGCCCGATTGCCTTTGAATCTACGGGAAACCCTCTTCAACCCTCCGGCGTCGAGCATAACAAGAATCTGGCCGCGTATACGGCTGCGATCAAAAAACTGGCGGCAGAAGATGGACATCAATTTGTTGACCTGTTTGCAGAAACAAAGCAAGCCTTTGCGAAGGATACCGGGAAGCAATTTACGATTAATGGTGCGCACGCCAACGAAAAAGGTGATCGACTGATTGGCGAGTTACTGGATGCGAAACTGTTTCAATCGAGCCATCCGATAGGCACAGCCGGCTCAAAATTTGAAAAAGTACGGCACTGGGTCAACGATAAATCCTGGTTCCACGCACAGGACTATCGGATGTTGAATGGTTGGTATGTGTATGGCGGCCGTCGTACCTGGGATTTGAAAACGTTTCCCGGAGAGTATCAGAAAATTCGTAAGATGGTCGCCGTACGTGACAATTATGTATGGGATCTGGCCGCAGACCGTAAAGTTCCTGAAAAACCAGACGATTCGAAGACGGGGGAAGTATTTATCCCCGAGACCATGTTTGGCAGTCGTGACGAACGCTTCCGCGAAATGCGCGAGCCTAAAGAACTCAAGTACCCGACTCCAGAAGAGTCAATCGATATGATGAAAGTCCCTGAAGGATTCAAAGTCGAACTGTTCGCTTCCGAACGTGAATACCCCGAACTGGCGAATCCCAATCAGATTGCCTTCGATAATAAGGGACGATTATGGGTTTCTTGCATGACTAATTATCCGCAGTGGCTGCCAGGCTCCGCAAAACCGGGCGACAAGCTGCTGATCTTTGAAGATACTAACAGCGATGGTCGTGCCGACAAATGCATTACGTTCTACGATAAACTGATCTGCCCGACTGGCTTTGAATTCTGGAATGGCGGTGTGCTGGTGGTGGATGAGCCCCGCATTCTGTTTCTGAAAGATACAGACGGCGACGACAAGGCCGATCTCGTCGAAGAACTCATTGATGGAATTGCAACAGACGACACGCACCATACAGTAGGCGCGTGGGAATATTCAAACGGTGGACTGCTCCATATGCTTGAAGGAGTTTCACTGTCCACTACATTGGAAACTCCGTATGGAGCTTTCCGCAACAAAGGCACTGCCGGTTGTTACACACTCGATCCACGCACGCTGAAGTTTCGTCATTTTCGAACGCCGGGTTATGGTAACCCGTGGTGTCTGGTGTTTGACAAATGGGGCAACGGCATGGTGGGGGATGGGACCAACGCCAAACAGCACTGGACCAGCCCCCTTTCAGGGCTGGAAGTCAGTACGCGACGCACGCTCGAACCCAACTTCGACAATCAGGGCATGCGACCTGCTGTCGGCAACGAATTTCTCATCTCACGGCACCTGCCTGATGACGTTCAAAATCAATTCATCTATGCCTGTGTGATTAATATGCATGGTCTCCCGCGTTTCAACATCCGTGATCAGAAAGAGGGCGCTGGTTTTGAAGGTGAACGCATCGACGACCTGCTTTCGTCGACTGACATTATCTTCCGCCCCGTCGATCCTAAAATTGGCCCCGATGGTGCTGTCTGGTTTGGCGACTGGTGTAATGCCTTGATCGGCCACATGCAATACTCCCAGCGTGATCCCAACCGTGACCACAAACATGGCCGCGTCTATCGTCTGGTGAATACCAAGAAGCCACTGTTGAAACCAGTCACCCAGGCTGGCAAGTCAATCGAAGAACTGCTGGAACAGTTGAATGCATACGAATTGCGAACACGCTATCGCGCACGACGAGAACTCTGGGATCGTGATCAGACACAGGTTCTGTCGGCCGTCAATCAATGGATCGATGGCGTTGACGATCCCAGACAGTTGTGTGAAGCGATGTGGCTACAGGAAGCGTTTCGATCGGTTGATACCAAACTGATTGATCGAATCCTCGCGACGGACGAGTATCGTGCCCGGGCTGCTGCGATACACACATTAACCAATGAAATGGAACGTCAGCCGAATCTGAAAGACTATCTGGCTAAAGCAATCAAAGATCCCCATCCACGTGTTCGTCTGGAAGCGATTCGTGGTTTGAGCTTCTTTGGTTCAGAAGAAGCAACCGAACTGGCCCTCTCTGCGACGGATCAGAAAATGGATTACTGGATTGATTATACACTGGAGCACACACTCCACGCTTTGAAGCCGGCATGGGAAGTAGCCGAAACGAAACCAGAATTCCTTTCCAAGTCATCGGAAGCTGCGAAAAAATACCTCAGCCGGTACAAAAAAATGATGGGACCGGGAGGAGCGGCAGTGAAGCCACTTGAAATCGCAGAGACCGAAGACGCTCCCGAAAGCAAACGCAAAGCGGCCATCAGACAACTGGCATCGATGCGCGGTGGTAATGTCAAACGGGGCGAGGGCGTGTTCAAGCAGGTCTGTTCGGCATGTCACATGGTTGGCGATCTAGGAAAGAAGTTCGGACCTGATCTCAGCGACATTGGTCAGAAGATGAAAAAGACCGAACTAATGACATCTATTTTGATGCCAAATGATAAGATCGCCAAGGGCTTTGAGACAGTCGCTATCGTTACCGACGAAGGCATTGTTCATACAGGATTCATTCTAAGCGAAAATGAGGACATGATTTCACTCGGTATCGCCAAAGGAAAAAAAGTCGAAGTCCCCAAGGATCAGATTGAGCTTCGTAAGCCGATCAAAGCCAGTTCGATGCCTGAAGGCCTGATTAAGACCATTGCACCCATCGAATTTCTCGATCTGGTTGCCTATCTTTCACAGCAAAGACAGATTCGCGCTGTTCGAGAAAAAGATGGCTGGATCAGCACAAAACAAAAGACAGTCAAGTTGCGAAAACTGAATGGCTACCCGGAAATCTCACGCGACGCTGCAATCAAGACCAGTGGTCGCTATTCAAATTCCGGCTGGAATGAGGACATCCATCTGTTCCTGACCGACGTCCCACGTGAGACATTCGATTTTGCATTTCACTCAGATCTGGATACAGACTCTCCGCACGTCACCATTCGGTTGGCGAAAGACTCAGAAATCCGATACCTGTGGTTGCGAAATCGTAAAGGGCTGCCACAACGTGCCAAAGGCTTAACGGTCTGGATTTCCAGCGATGGCAACAACTTTGAAAAAGTTTGGACTGCTGAAAAAGTTCAATCAGACTGGACCATCGAACTGCCAGAAGGAACACGTGCCCAATATGTTCGCGTCGGCCTTGAAGGCAAGGGAACACTACACCTGCATCAAGGGGCGATCTATGGAAAGTGAGATTTGTCACAATTTAGCAGGTATTTGAGCATACTTTAAGCGTGTTCTCGATTCCAACTGTCACCATGATATTTGAGCAACTCAAGATCAGTTAGATGTTCGTGAGCTCATATATGAGCTCTCTGTTCATTCAAGCCAGATACTCACTCATAATAACACTGGTGTCGAATGCCGTCACCGTTCCCTCATGCAAACCAAAAATCGTATCGGCCTCTTCGGGTGATTCGACGAGTCCTTCTAGATGCATCTGGAATAGTTCCCAGAGTGTTGGTTTCTGCAGTTCAACAATGGATCTTCCAATGTGGGTAAAGCCGACAGAGTTCTGCAAAGCATTGTTGATTTGACCGATACTCTTCAATCCGAGATCAGCCCAATAAGCCTTACGCTCCTGAGCATCGATGATGATAGGAACACAAGCACGGCTTACCGCAGTGATGTCCATTTTATCCTGAACCGTTTTAGGTTCAAAGATTTCTCCTGAATTGGGCTTCTTCCGCATCATCCATCCACCGAAGCACTCAGGAAGCGCAATGAATGGTTGATGGCTGTACGAGAGCACGCTCATCACAACATAACGGGCTTTCATCTCAAGTACCGACGACAAGTTGATGTCAATGAATTCACAGGCTCCCTGTGGAGCGGAGGTAATGTCACCGCTGTGATAACACTGTCCTTCTCGGAGGTTGTAGTAGGAAATGTCGCCTTTTAACTCCCAGGCTGAGTCGAAAAGTGAAGCTGACAAGTCGAGGTCCACGCGTGCGTGCCATTCGTCCCCTTGCGCGATGTTTTTCCACCAACAGAAAAAACGAACCGTATCACCATCGGGAAGATCAAACTTCGATCCTCTGGTAATCGCCCGTAGCGAGCGGCTGGCGGAACGCTGAGAGAATGGTACAAACTGGTTCTTGAGCCGCTCATCTATAAAAACTTTTCCAAGGGAAGATAAGTTACTGAATCGTTGCACCAGTACATCTCGTATTCCCCGGGAAACTTTTTCAGCAATACCATCACCCAGAGGGGAAAGGGATCCTGCTTTGAATTGAACTTTGGCTGCATTACCCTTCGGAAAGAAGGCCCTGCTCTCAATTGAATCACGGTTGTGAAAATGTGACCAAGCCTGCAACAACACCGGTGTTGAAACTTTCTGTATCACCGAGAAAAAGCCTTCAAGAATCGCTTCCTGATTAGCATGAGATCGCAGGACATGATCTAGTCGGCGCGCAAAATCTCCTGGTCTCTGGGTCAATAAAGCGAGCGTAGGCTCAGCATTACCTTTAGAGATGGCAGCCTCAACCTTCCCATTAAATGTCTTATATGGCTCACTGTTGCGAAGAACGTCAAAAGACTTCAACGCCTCCGGAAAACGTTTTTTGTAATCACCGGGGTGTAAACGCTCTCCAAGCCGAATCCAGCGAGACTTCCAACGAAGCATATCTTCCGTTCGTGAGCTGCCAGTTTCATTCAGGCAATGCAACAGGAATCGACGTTCCCGCTTTGAAAAATTGCGAAATTTGGTTGGCTCTGCCAGTGAGACATCTCCTTCCGACATGGTTACGGCTACTCGTAACACATCGGTCGCCGTCTTAACGGCTGACAACAGACACTCAGGATCAGGTAGTTTTGCTACCAGAAATGCCAGCGTTTCTTTCTGTGGAATCGCTTCAGGGATCAGATTTGTTACATCTCGGTTGGTTGCAAACCAACTCAAAATTTCTTTGTCTGATTCAGACAGTGATCCATTGGACGCAGCCAGCTTTGTAAAAATGGAGTCGAAATCTTCTTCCGAACCAAGGTCGATCCAGCGAAGTTCATGAAACTCTTCCAGGAGGGGACGCGCTTCCTTTTCGTAGTGTGGTAACACGACGAGGTTCGGGTTGTCCAACAAATCCGACAGCACAAACCCGTAGTAGTGTGTCATGGCATTGAAAAACAACTCAGCATCCGATGCTTCCATAACCTGTTTGGGAAAGTTCGGATACATTGGATCGAATGAACGATGTGCACCGACCATCTTTTTGAGGACAGGCAGGACTTCATCATACCACTCAATTACGGTTTCCTCGAGTAACACAGACAACCGTTCTAAAAGAGGTGCACTCAGACCAAAGCCGAGTGATTGCAAGTTTCTCGCAACTGTGGAAACAACCGTTGGTGCAGCCTTAACCTGGCCTTCGGGTAGAATCACCTTGAGACTTTTAGTGAGATAGATTTCTATTTGTGTGAGTGTTGTCATGAGGCGAATTTAAAAGTCGGGGAAGTTGCCAAAGTAGATTTAACCGGGGCACCGAAGTGCTTACCGGTTCCAAAATAGAAGGAACCTTGATAATAGCCCGACAGTCTCCATTTATACCAAACTCTGAATCAACAGGGAACGTCCCTGCTGCTCCAGGTTCTGAAAATTCAAGCGATGGAACAGTGACACACGGGGAGAGTTACCGGTTCGCCTCACTCTAAAAGTAGTCGAACATTGGCAACATCATTTTTGGGTTCGATTACAGTATGGATGTTATTCTGGTAGCTCTGTAACAAAATTAGCTTAAGGAAGCCTGACAGATCTAGATAGAAGAATCACTCGAAACTTGCAACCACAATCAACTTTTTAATACATCAAGATAATAAGCGAACTAAAAGCCGGGGAAGCTACCAAAGTAAAAGTCGTAGGAAACGAGAGAAGGAACCTTGATAATAGCCCGACAAATTTCATTTATACCAAACTGTAGGTCAATATGAAACTGTGACACTCGATTAGAGTTATCGGTTCGTTTAATGACACCGCTTCAGTGCCCCCACATTTCACGAAGCCGAATCATTGTTTTCAGACGCGCCTTGTTTGAACATTTCATCGAAGCGTCGCTGCTTTTCTTCCGGTGAGACATCTTCAATGTGTGAACCAAGCAGGCATTCGTGGCCGAATGGATCAATCAGTTTGGAGGATCGTTCGCCGTAATATTGATCTTTGGGTTCCATGACAATTGTGGCGCCAGCGTCTGCGTCATCGCGTCCACATCTTCGACGTGAAGATGCACTGACGCCCCTGTCGGTATAGAATCCTGCGGTCCAAGGATTCCGTATTCCGGGTATTCGTCTGATACCATAATTGTTGCTTCGCCAAACTTGAGTTCGGCGTGTCCAATACGCCCGCTTGGCTCTGTCAATCGAAAATCTTCAACGGCTCCAAAAGCGCGCTGGTAGAATTCAATGACGGCCTTGCAGTCCCGAGTCCGCAGGTAGGCATACACTGCATCGATACGGTTGGTTGGTTTCGTGTTGTCGGCCATTGTTTTCACTCCTCATTGGCAGGTAGTCGGCTTTGACGTATGAGACAGCATAACCATTTCCGAGAAACTTGTATTGGATAATAGTTGTCAGCCTGTCCATTCAGGATCATTTCGTTTCACTCTCAGGTTATCGCCAGTGTTACAGCTCGCCGGAACGCTATCGTAAACGAGACACTTTTGCGCTACAAACAAAATCTCTGGGGCAGAACCATTCGAACCTGCGCTGGTAACCATCTCTAGGCACGGGGGGAGACGCTATGGTAAGATAGGAGACATACTAAAAAAGTGAACCGATACGGTTTTGAGCATATTGTTTACTCTCAAAGGAGCGTGATTATGCTGCCACAAGAAACGCTGGTGACTCGAACTGTTGCCTGCAGTCGTATTACGGTGATACTGCTAGCAGTTTTTTTCCTGCCAGGGAGGATCTGTCGTGCACAGGAAAAAACAGATATCGATGTTCCCACTTCCGCCAGTAAGACCGAGGGGGCGGCAGCGCTAGAGGCCCTGATTCAGGAAATCGAAGAAAACGAAGCCTTGTACAAGAAGCTTCAGATTGGCATGGCCCGTTCTATGGTGGATCAGGCTGATGTGTTTCCGTATGACGGACCCAAACCGATTCGGCAGAATTCGAAGCTCTCTCTCATAGTGCAGGGAAACATGTTTCGCAACCAGACTCAGACCAAAGGACTTTTTGTGAGTCGGGCTATATATGCATTCCCGAGCAGTGATCATCCCCTACCAAACATTAAGGTCAACACTGGTACCGAAGAAAACATGAATGTTTTCAATGGAACAATTTTCCGCAGTTTCTGGAAAGATATTTACGATGCCAAAGGTGAAGAGAAACAGCCCCGCATCCGGAAAAAAGGTATAATTTCGGATCAAACACCCGGAGTGATCAACCTGGCTCGACCGCATATGCTGCTGTTTGAATTTATCGGCTCTCGCGTTCCCCTATCGGTCTATCTCAAGGGAATCGAAGCCGTGCGGGAGTTTACCGGTGACTCGGAACTCAAAAGTAAATACAAAACCAGAGTCCAAGTTCGTGGCATTGAGAAAGTTCAGGGCCTGGAATGCACAGTCGTCCGAATTGAGACTGTTGACCCTACAGGAAATTCTCAATCTCGACGAGACCTCTGGCTGGCCCGGGACCGGAATTTGATTCCTATTCGCAAACTGTGTTTTTACTACCGCGACTCAACCGAGTTGCCAAACATGGAGTGCCTTGTCGAAGCATGGCAGGAAGTCCGTCCCGGTGTCTGGTTTCCCAGGAAGGCATATACTGAACGATACAATTCGATGATTTTAAAACGGACAGGGAAGCAGCAAACATCGTGGCGCTATGATTACAGTGTGGAAACGGTTGAACTTGATCCAAAACTGCCAAAAGATATCTTTACAAAACTGGACTTTGAAACAGGGACCCGTGTGAATGTATTTCAAGACGATAAAATGACCAGGAGTTTCACGCAGGAATAACATGTGTGGATGTGATAGACTCTGATTGCAGACAAGTCCCATAGTCTGCCATTTTTGATGAAGCAGCGATGTGAAGATTGAACCGGAGGCCCAAGTGTTTCGAGTGTGTGGATGTCCGTTATTGAGTGTTGTGTTATTTTTCTCCTGTTTCGAGTCACGAGTGTACGCTTGGCAGGAGAGTTTGAGGGTTGAAGTTGCCGATCGCAGGGAACTAATCACGGCGGTCAATGAGGCAGAGCCCGGAACTCGTATTCTGATTGCCCCAGGTGAATATCGTGGTGGATTGACGTTTGCCGGTCTCCGAGGAACCAAAGAAAAGCCGATCGTTTTACAGGCTCGGGACTCGCGTCAGCCTCCGAAGATTGTTGCGGGCACTTCGGGCATCCACCTCCGCGGCCCCGCATACGTCGAATTGCGTGATCTTGTACTGACTGGTGCGACGGGCAACGGGCTTAACATTGACGACAGTGGAAATACGCAAAAACCGACTCGAAATATCGTCCTGCATAGACTTCAAGTGCGAGACGTCGGACCGAAGGGAAATCGTGACGGTATCAAGCTGTCTGGTGTGGACGACTTTGTAATCGAAGACTGTCAAGTGGAACGCTGGGGAGACGGAGGATCAGCAATCGACATGGTCGGTTGCCACAAGGGTAAGATTAAAGGCTGCAGGTTTCGGTATCGAGGAGATATCTTCGGTAGTGGAGTCCAAATAAAAGGGGGCAGTGCCGACATCATCGTCAGCCGCTGCCGTTTTGAAAATGCAGGTGGGCGTGCGATCAACATTGGCGGCAGCACCGGTCGTGATTACTTCCGTCCTGCGAATGCCACATACGAAGCAAAGAACATTACCATTGAAGATTGCACATTTATTGGTTCGATGTCCCCGATCGTGTTTGTTGGTGTGGACGGGGCGACTGTCCGGTATAACACGATTTACCGGCCAAAGCGCTGGGTGATGCGCATCCTTCAGGAATCACAGGAACCGAAGTTTGTTCCCTGTCGTAACGGTGTGTTCTCGAACAACATCATCGCCTTTCGATCAGATGAGGTTCGTACAATCATCAATGTTGGCGGCGGGACATCTCCAGAAACGTTTCGGTTTGCTAAGAACCACTGGTACTGCCTCGACAATCCACAGCGGAGCAATCGTCTCGGATTGCCGACGACAGAGATCAAGGGAAGCTACGGCAAAAATCCGAGTTTTCGTAATGCCGACCACGGTGATTTCAGGCTCCGCGATCAATCATCTGTACGGGATGCCGGAGTTCGCACAAAGCGAAATCGAGAATAGCAGCTCATTGAAAATGAGACACTGTTCAAGACAGGCAATGTGCTCACAACCACAGTGATCTAAAACGGCTTTATCAATTGATAGTCTGACGAGATTAAGCTTTCTGACGAACAGGATTGGTTGCTCATATTGCCTCGAACCTGTGCGAGACCCAGCGTGTCATATACTAAATACCATTCTCTTCAAATCAATTTATACACTGTCATAAATTCGATGCAGGAGAAACGGTCGATCTTTTGTAAGTCAACAAGACTTTTTGCGTGGAATTACATGTTTAATATTGATCCGAACCAGCCCTACATCCTCGAAGTCCCCGATGTCTTATCGCCGGAGGAATGTGCGCAATTAATCCAGCGCATCGAAAGACTCAAACCTGAGATTGCAACCATTAACACACTCAGTGGTACTGAAGTGAATCCGAACGTTCGCAATAATGACCGTGTTATGTTCGATGATCCAGAGTTAGCAGAAACGCTATTATCGCGTGTCGGTGAACGAGCGCCAAAACAAATCCATAACATGTCGCTCGTGGGAGCCAATGAACGTTTTCGATGTTACCGTTACAAGCCTGGTATGCAATTCCGAACGCACGCAGATGGTTCGTTCTATCGCGATGAATACGAGCAAAGTTGTTATTCGTTTCTTGTCTATCTCAACGAAGATTTCACTGGCGGTGCTACCACATTTGTGACAGACCCGGAAGTTGCCATTCAACCCCAAACGGGAATGGGGCTCATTTTTCAACACCCCCTCATGCATGAAGGAAGCTTAGTCACTTCAGGCGTCAAATACGTCGCGCGTACCGATTTGATGTATCGAAGATCTATGATCTAAATGACTAGCTAACAATTAAAACACTTCGAATTAGTGACATTGGTATATGATAAAGGACCGATTTTTAGAAGGTCATATTTGATTTATCATTCACACCTCACGAGGATGTATTCTTGCTGTCGGACTCGCCTTCTTTGAACATTTCATCAAATCGTCTCTGCATTTCTTCGGGTGACACATCCTCAATGTGCGAACCAAGTAACCATTCGTGACCGAATGGATCGAGTACTTTGGAGGATCGCTCGCCGTAAAACTGGTCGCGTGGTTCCATGACAATTGTAGCACCCGCTTCTGCAGCCTGCTGCGTCATGGTGTCCACATCTTCGACGTGGAGATGAACTGACGAGCCAGTGGGTACAGAATCCTGTGGTCCAAGGATTCCGTATTCCGGGTATTCGTCTGACACCATGATCGTTGCTTTACCAAACTTAAGTTCGGCGTGTCCTATGCGTCCACCCGGCTCAGTCAATCGAAAATCTTCTACAGCTCCGAAAGCGCGCTGGTAGAATTCAATGGCAGCGTTACAGTCTCGTGTTCTCAGGTAGGGATAGACTTCTTCGATTTGGTTGACAGGTCTCGTGTTGTCAGTCATCGCGTTGGCTCCTCATTAGCGAGTAGTTGGTTTATTAAACATCTGAGCTAGCATAGCCACCTGCACAAAACTTGTATTGGATAAAATTGTCGCCCGTCATTCCAGGATCATGTGATTCTTGCGATCTGCTTCGATCGGCTGATATTCCTCAGGCGTCACTCCTGAAAACGCACGAAAATCACGGATCAAGTGAGACTGATCGTAATATCCACAATCTAGCGCAATGCTGGCCCACTTGAGCGGTTTACCAGCTACGATCTGGTCCAGAACGGATTGAAAGCGTTGGATACGGCCGAACAACTTCGGAGTCAGTCCCGCGTAATCATGAAACAGTCGAATGAACCGTTTGGCTGGATAGCCCATTGAATCACTCACCTCTCGCACCCCAACCATGGCTGATGAAGCGCTAAACTGTTGAATTGCACTCATGATTGCCGGATAGTCATGAGATGGCTGAGTCAATCGGTCCAAGAGAACCTGTTCCAACACTGAGAAACGCGATGTCGTTGACGGTGCCTCCATCAGGCGCTCCCATACCTCAACGGCCTGTCGGCCCCAGAGTTCTTCTAACCCGCAATGTTGATCCATCAGTTCACTCAACGGAACGCCCAAAATGAGGGACGCACCACCGGGACGAAAATGAGCACCAACTGTCGGCGATGGCTCCGAGGTATCGAGTGCGAAGTGGTGAGAATAGGCCCCCGAAACAACTGCCCTACTGAAACATCGACCTGTTGTGTCGCGAGCATTATCAAAGATGCGTAGAGCACGATCTTCCTTTAGCTTGAAGACCAGTTCGACCGTACCGGTTGGCAGCAAGCGTTCCTTCTTATGAGATCGAGATTCACCATCAGAGTACCAGAGACAATCCACGAATTGGTCAAGAGGTTTTCTGAGATTTGTGCACAACTCAATCATATTATTTCACTCTTACGTCATTGCCAGTGTGACAGCAAATCAGGAAGCTATCGTAAACAACACACTTTTGTGATACAAGTAAATTCTCTGAATCAGAATCGATCAAGTTTCACAACCCAAATGAACTAATACTTTCATCTTCCCCACTCATTCATCTTCTTTGTTCTTGAGTTTCATAATTACCTGCACTGCAAAACTTAAAAAAAGTACCATTGAAACGACAAATACAAATCCACAACACATTAATTTACTGCCTTACAATGCCTCATTCTGTGTTTGATGAACGTGACAGATGGAAACAGCAATGTAAATAGACCTAGTCATCGATCTATTACCCAACCTTCAACCTTTTAACCATTCTAAAATCTCTGATCGCTTTTGTCGCCTGTCTTGTATTTTTCGATTGAGAAATTCAAAATGGATAGGAAATAGAGTACTCTAATATTCCTGTTCTCAATATTTCTCCCAAGTATCTACACAAAGCGATTGATTTTTATGTTGTTGAAATCCAAGTTCCAGTCAAATTATACCTGTTGTCTTATCACAATCGTTGTTGTTGGCTTTGCATCCAACATCGTGCTTTCTGCTGAGAAATATACGGAAAACCCAGGCGCGGAAGACAATGGGAATTTCGTCATCGGTCCCGAGTATAAAATCGATCCGGATCTCACTGATCAAGGTAATCCCAAGGGAAAGAATTTCGAATTCTCAATGCCTTTGGCAGAGAGCAAAATTTTTCCCGGTGATGATAAGACGCTCGATCCCAAAAAGCCCGTACGTGAATCGCGCAAGATTTTCGTTTACGTTCCAGCCGCCTATAAAGACGGCACGAAGGCACCCATTCTCGTGACCCAAGATGGACCGAGTCGTCTGAACCTGATTCGCAATGCATTGGATAATCTGACCGTCTCTAAGGACCCCAAACGCAAACTACCAGCGTTCATCGTCATTGCTGTACAGAACGGTGGTAACGATGGTAAGGGAAGCGAGCGCGGTCTGGAATATGATACGATGTCTGACCGCTATGCGCGATTCATCAATGATGAGGTTTTACCGGCTGTGCTGAAGAATGCAGAGATCAGAGCCGCTTACCCGAAGATTGCCTTTACAGAAAATCCCTGGGGCAGAGCTACGATGGGTTGCAGTTCCGGCGGTGCGGCTGCACTCACAATCGGTTGGTTCCGTCCTGATTTGTTTCGTCGTTTGATTACGTACTCTGGCACGTTCGTCGATCAACAGGATGATGATGCCCCCGAAGAAGCGAAGTATCCGCTCGGTGCTTGGGAATACCATTCCAGTATGAAGCTGATTGAAAAGAGTGAGAAAAAACCATTGAGAATTTTCACACACGTCGCAGAAAATGATCTTCGTGCCAAAGATCCGGAAGAGACTTATCATAATTGGGTGATGGCCAACAAACGTACGGCCGCAGCACTCAAGGCCAAAGGCTATGACTACCGATACATTTTCAGTCGTGGCACTCGACACTGTGACCGCAAGGTATTCGAACAAACGCTGGCAGACACACTGGTTTGGGCCTGGCATGGCTATCGTCCAGAATGATAGAACTGAAATACATTTTCCATCGATGTGAAGCATTCTCAATATGACCTTTGCTGCATTTATCGCCCCCTTTGCTAATTACCCACTGTTGCAGGAACGAGTCTTATCTGTCCTTCAGGCATTGCCCGTCGATGTGCAACGTGATTTTTTGGATGATCCTCGATTCGGAACTGCGATCGACAACTACGAGCCTGGGAAAGGCTGGACACTCTTCTTGCCCGCACCTGGCCCTATCGGCGAGGGAAGTCGTCTCGTGGTGCTGAGACCCAAACTGGAGATGGCGTCTGAATCATACGCGAAATACATCATCGCTCACGAGTTCGCCCATGCGTTTCTTCGAAACGGGGGTTGGGGCGAAATCACTGATGTGGAAGAAGCCGCCGATGCACTCGCGGCTTCATGGGGATTTCATAAACCAGCAACGTTTCGTTGAGATTGATATCGAGATCTGCCTCTTTACGACTTCTACTTCATACTGAATCTGTTCCTTCTACAGCTCGGCGAAATGAAAATGCTTAGTCTTGCGAGTCTTGCTAAATCAAGAGGAAATTCTCAAGTGGCGAACTAGACACAACTCGATATTTTTATTATGAAAGCTGTCCGAAAGCGGAAAATACACGAGCAGCGCCAAACTCGACTTTCCACCTGTGCTGGCTAATCTTTTGAGGTAGCTAATGACTGATTCAGTTCGATGGAACAAGATTCTCCGACATCTCTTGCTCTGCTTTTTGGTGCTGCTAGCGTCCGACCAGATTACCCTTGGCGAAGATTGGCCGCAGTGGAACGGTCCACGCCGTGATGGATCGGTGCACGAATCGGAGTTGTTAACGACGATTCCTTCCGATGGATTGAAGCTAGTCTGGCGGCAGCCAATCTCGTTTGGATACTCTGGTCCGATCATTGCCGATGGGAAGACATTTATCTTTGATTACAAAAAGGCAACAGGCGAAATCACCAACAACGCAGGCAAACGAGACAAATTGACGGGTAAAGAACGGCTACTGTGCTTCCATGCTACGACTGGCAAGCCGTTGTGGTCTTACGAATACGAACGGTCCTACGCCGTTTCGTATGGAGGGGGACCGAGGGCTACTCCCAGTTACCATGATGAGATGGTTTATGCATTGGGGGCTGAAGGTGATTTGACATGCGTTGATGCAAAGCGTGGAACAAAAGTGTGGCACATCAACTTTAAAGAACAATATGGAGCGAAAACTCCGTTGTGGGGTCATTCCGCATCACCACTCGTCTATGGCAATACTCTGATTTGTATGGTTGGAGGTGAGGGGAGTCTGGTTGTCGCATTTGACTTGAAGACAGGGAAAGAGCAGTGGCGTGCGCTTTCAAGTTCAGAAACCGGTTACTGTCCACCGACGATCGTGAAACATGGCGGTCGTGAGCAATTGATGATCTGGGACCCTGAGCAAATCAGCAGTTTGAACCCAACCAATGGAAAGCTCTATTGGCAACATCCGCTGAAGCCAGATTACGGTATGTCGATCCTACCGCCCATCAGTAATGGAGATCTATTATTCACGGGCGGTGAGGGTAGCAAGGGTGTGATGCTAAAACTGAAACGGAATGCTTCGGGAGTCGAGAAATTATGGGGAGGATCACCGAAGCGAGGAGTCTATCTCGCAACCAGTAATGGAATTTTTTATGAAGGATATTTGTACGGAGCCGATATTCGAAGTGGAGCCGTCATCTGCGCGAGGGGGGACACGGGCGAGCGACTTTGGCAGTCCGCCTTGCCCACAACCGGCTCGACACGAGGCCGTGGCGGTGCACACGGTACAGCATTCCTGATGAAGCTGTCCGGTCACAACTATATCTTATTCAGCGAAACAGGAGACATCATCTCCGCGGAACTCTCACCAGCAGGCTACCGCGAAACCGGACGTTTCCATGCCATCAAGCCAACCTCGAATACGATGGGCCGGACCGTTGTATGGACTTTCCCCGCGATTGCAGATGGCAGACTCTATTTGCGTAATGACAATGAAGCCGTTTGCTACTCGCTCGCGAATGACAGCACTAACTAAGTAGTCATACCGAGTGCTACTACACCTCCAGCTTTTCGAGCCGTGGAGCTAACATCTAACGACTGTCGTTCCAATCATATTCTGCTCGCTTTTAAGCCTGATCTCCGTTCATATCATGCAGATTACAACAGTTGTGTGTGGCAAAAGAGTTGTATCAACAGTGCATAAAAAAGCTGGGGGAAATCCCCTAATTTATGATGTAAAATGAGTGTTTGTACTAAGAAAAAGCTATTAGTTAAGAGAGTGTAGAAACTCGATAAGTATTAACAAGTAATTCTATTGAAAGTACAAATCATTAAAGGAAGTTGAGAATGATTTTAAAGAAAACTGGACAAATTAATGCGACCACCGATTCAGGTGAAACCGTCTTAATATCTAGTTACAAGAGAGTTCGGCATGAGTTTGATCTTGAAAAAGGATTTATCGAAATTGACGACAAAGTTCAATTTTTAGTAGATCACTACGGCAGACGGGTCAACTGTATCGAAAAAGGGAACTACCAAATTATCAACGGCAGAGAACTCATTGACGCCGCTTCTGATGACCCCGCAGCATTTTGAATAAGACCTAGATTTCTGTAAAGGAAAGACGGGGTATCGCTGCTCCGTCTTTTTTGATGCGCTCATAAAAGCCTAACACCATATTCTTTCTATGAGACTCCTGAGAAGTGAGAACAGAGTACTGCGACACTGTTTTTGGCAAATATCCCGCTGAATAACATTAATGTTGTTGCTATTTTTCGATTGTGATTCAAAATTACATTTATAGACAAAATCATCTTAGTCCTGAAAGTTCTTGAAGAAGCACACATCCCAGGAGCAATAACATGAACTCAGAAATTATTATGATGGTCATCATGCTGAGCCTGTATCGAATTGTGTCGTTATTGGTTGGTCTCGGTTTTGCTTATATGGGATATAAGTTATTTGATCACGGAGTCTTCGATAAAGCAGGAGACCTCTCTGCAGCCTGGGGCAAAAATCGACTCTTACTGAAACAGGCAGCCCCCGGGACTTTTTTCTCTTTGTTCGGTACCGTGATTGTTGTTGTTGCACTTTGGAAGGGCATGAGCTTTGATTTTACGAATGGAGCCCCAAAACTGACGGGAAACAGCCAGACATTTCGTTCCATAGGTCATCAATTGGACGATTTTGAAAATCAGTCAAACGACGAACTCTTTAATTTTGGTGGCGAAGCAGAAACAATTGTCCCGAGAGAAGCAGAAGCAGAAAGTACTCCAGAATAAAACACCATCGAATCTCTTCTGAAGTGAGCTGAAAGGACCTGATCACTTAATTTAATTCATCTATGTGCATAAAACGGTTAATTATGAAGCAGTTTTTTCCATTTGTTTTGTCGATGCCTGTAGAAAATATGAGCAAACAACCAAACAAATAATGTCCCTATTCCGGCATGGATTTCGACTTCGTCTGTATATTCAATCGTTTCATCATTCATCGCATTAAATTTGATAATGTGATTCCATGTGCTTGTTAAGCTACCATGTTCATGAGAAACGATCCGATTTTCTTCCTTGTTCAATTCGACCAAATTTATAATATGACTTCCAAGAGGCAAGATGCCAAAAAAGGATACTTGGAGTTTGTACTCGGTTCCCAGATCCCACTTTTCCGGAACAGGATGCCCTTGCTCCGGTTTAAATTTCAATATTGGCGAAGCAACATACATCAAAGAGGAAGTTTTTTGGAGTTCGTCCCACATTTGATTTTCGCTCGTTTTAATCACCGTCGATATTTTGGCTTTCATTTTACCCCCTGTAGACGGCTAACATTCAAGATAACCGAATTTAGAGTCAACCAAACACATTTAAGCCTGACCGAAATTAGCTGGCCATAGAAAAGTCTTTAATCAAATTACTGAAAAGAAGATGACTAAAGAGTTTTTTGATATATTTACCTCCCCATTAAACCGATAAAGATTATTAAATATTCAGAAAATGCGTGCTTTCATTAGTGATCTTCGTTTTACCGGTTAAATCTTTATGAAACTCTATCAACTGATCTATGTCAGTAAAAGTAGGGCTCCTATGACAAGAGCCGGATTAAATAAAATCTTAAGTGTTGCACATCAGAACAATACAAACCAGGATATTTCTGGGATTTTGGTTTATGATCGCGGCCATTTTTTTCAGGTCCTGGAAGGTGAATATAATGACGTCGAATCAGTATTTGCCAGAATCCAGGTTGACAAACGGCATTGTCGTGTCAACCGAATCATTTCCCACTCGATCCAGCGCCGCTACTTTGAGGGTTGGAAGATGGGATTTTATAATCTGGATGAGACAGAGGAATTCGACTTTTATAAACTGAAAAAGTGTATGAAATCACTCCAGGACGTGAGCACAATCAGCGAAATGCAAAACCTGGCAAAATATGCATTAAAAATCTTCATCGGTCTGAAAGAAAATTCGGTGTCACAACCAGAAGACCTGGTTGGCGGATAAGGGACTGATCTGAAAAAAACATTGCCTGTTGTGCTGTTTGTGTTCGAAACCGATTTCTAAGCAATCCGCTATCGATATTTACTGCCCTTTATTTGTTCATTTTAAATGGTCACTTCGCGAATCCACTCTTCACACCGATGATTTCGCTGGCTCCCCGCTTTGCGTTCCCGTGAATCATCTCTCATTTCCGGGTATTCGATAAAAACTGCCGCCAGCAGACGTTCCTCATTCGGAATGCCCAAATAACGAAACATCTCTGATTTTCGATATTTCCCACCACTCGACCAGTAGGTTCCCATGCCATGAGCGGTGAGAATCAGCAACAGGTTCTGAACCATGGCGGAAGCAGCAGCCAGATGCTCTTCATCACGTGCAAGCTGATCTTCCCGAGCGAGTTTCGAAGCATTTTGTGATTCGAGGTCATAGAACTCTGGCAACCATGTCACGAGTACTAACGCGCTGCATGCGGCAGTGAGTCTGGGTTCTTTGGTAGTGACGTTTAACTCATCGCGGAGGTAGTTCGCCGCTTTTTTGACATCCTCGTGCCATAAAATATGAGCACGCCACGGTTCTGCAATCTCCTCCACTTTCCGCGGATAATGAAACGGCGCCCAACCAGCGGTCTTAATCGCCTGAAGCACGATTTCCCGATTGCGTTCAGCAATGTCTGCAGGAACGGGCTTAAATTCCTCGACGTCACACAGCACTTTCTCAGTCTTGCGAGTTCGGATTACATTTTCAATTGTCTTATAGTCCATATTCGATCCATAGAGCCTGATCAACAGGCAAGGCTAAGCTTGAAAATTAATTAATAATTTCACAATTCAGAGAATTCAACTCTGTCATCTATCCCGCAAATGATATGGAGCGGAAACGTGCCCTTCAAGAGACAACCGATTGCTTTTATTCACATTAGATATAGATCAAAATCAGGTTCTGGAGATTTCACTCGCTTTGCCAATAAAAAAGCAATATCCGAAGCTGTCTCTGCAATCCTTCCATACATCGATTTCTCTCTGCAGGCTGTCGGCGAATAATTGAGCTGTTGCATCTGTTAAACGGTTCGACCGAAAATCATTTACATGGTCCTGTAGTGGGCCGTAGTAGTTTTGCCAGTCTGCTGATGGGAGGACGAAGTGATCAACGGGATCAAATCCCGAAACGCACATTCTCTTCAGGTTCTCATCCACTGTCGTCATTAAGGGATATTCAGCATCCCAGAACTCCTTCGCATTGTGTGGTGGTTCTGTTGTCAGCCACACGGCTTCTGTTACCGCGATATACCCAGCTGGCTTCAAAAGAGGCTTCCACAATCGCAAGCCATGCTCATATCCAACATTGTAGATTGCACTTTCCGACCAGATCAAATCAAAAGAGTGGTTTGCAAAAGGTGGATTTGTCATATCAGCTTTAACGGTCGTGATCCGATCTGCCAGTCCCTCACGAGCGGTTACCGCATTCAATTTATCGAGAAATGGCTGGTGAATGTCCACTGCTGACAAGTGACAGGGGAGACTTCGAGCCAATGGAATCGATGCGACCCCCGCACCGCATCCGAACTCCACAATTCGAGGAAGTTCGGGCAGATCATGTAGCAGTGAAAACGCTTTTAGAGTAGATGCCTCACTGCCTGGTCCCTTACGTTTCACTCCCTCGTAAAACGAGAAAACCATATCCATCGGTGGCTCAGTCTGTTCTGTCAAGGCGCAATTTCTTTCTTCTTTTCATGATCTCTGTCAGTATTGACTCTTGGCTTTTCTATTGAAATTAAAAGAAATCTGGTTTCGCTTTAAGGATGAATCAGGAATCATCATTCGATCTTGATGTCTGAGATGGGTGTTCCATCTGGTAGATCTTTGACCTGCTGGTGGATTTGTCCATGGATACTGACATGAACCCCAACATCCGTTACCTCAACATTATCACTATCATCGTTCCCGCCAAGTACAAGCGGTTGTTTATGGCTGTAGACCTTTTGTGATTCTAGATTTTTTCCCGCATTGCGTAATTGCACAACGCGCGATGGAAAAAAGTGGTCGGTCACGAATTGTGTATCGGAAAGTAATCCCTGAAACGAAGGACCATCGTCGGCAATAGGTATGACGAGGCCTTCAACCATGTCGATGAAGTAGACGGCTCCTGATTCACTTTGAGCAAAGACATCACCCATCGCCGTGAGCAGGACAGGTCTCAGCGGTTCAGGCATTGCCCATGTCCAGTCGCTCAGAAGAGAGTCGAAATCAATACCTTCAGGACTAATCGTGAGATCATTCATTGTGATCGCCATAAAAACCTCGTGCTTTTAAAATATCGTTTTCGAAGAATGCCCAATTACCTGTTGAAGTTTCACTACTTCTTCAAAATCACATTATCAAGCTGTAAGTTCGATATCAAATCAACAGTCCGCATCGGGGTCTGCCTCCTTTTAACCCTACTGCTATGCGGGATCTCCCAGCCTCTGGAACACATCCAGCAATTGCTGAAACAGGGGCGCCAACTCTGGGTCCGTACCAAGCAGATCCAACTCAGGATCTTCCGGAAGCGGGTCTGCGGCAACCCAGCGGCGCGAGAACAGCCAACGTCCGTCGACTTTGAGAACCTCGTCGTCATAGCGCCCCAGAAAGGCGAGTTTGTAGCCCTGCCTCGTCGCAAAGATGACCACGGTAGTCGATTGTCCTGTGGCGCGCTGCCCACTTGAATCGATTTCGAACAGCAACGATGTATTGAGATGCCGCGATCCTAGCTCTTTGTGAACTTGGCCATATGCTGCAATCTTGTCTCGACCGCGCAAGGCGACGTCACCGAATCCGAACGATGCGTCTTCGGTGAAACAGTCGGTCCAACCTTCGATGTCGTGGCGATCTATAGTAAGCGTGTAACGCGCACATAGCTCGTGAATCTTCTGTTTCTCGATCCAGATCTCCAATTCAGTCATTGCAGAACCTTTCGTTTTCTCGACTTATCGAATGCTACCTAACTTGATCTAAGATATGGAATCAGACCTATAATCACTTGCTTTCAATTCTCAATAGGGATCCTTAACAAACTCAAATTATCTCGTCGTAGTTAAGACATCAAGTTATTTTCTAAAAATAGAGTATCCTGTAAATGAATATTCGACAGACAATTCACCTTCGGAATTTGCCTGATCAACCTATTCTTCGATATAATGGCACTTGGTGCGGTATCATATTTCGTCTGGATCTCAATTACGACTACTTCTCAATTGGTATCACGATGACCTCATCCATTCGACAAGAAATGAAATCCGTTATCAAATGGGGTGTGATCGCCTTCATCGTTATCAATGCCTTTTCATGGAACCCTGGTTGGGGTGGTCGAAATGACCGCAAGCCTGGTCGCGAAATCGAAAGGTATTTTGGCTGGCCAGCCTGTTTTTATTGCGACCATTGGCGGTCAGATCATCCACATGAGATTGTATTACCTGCCTACTTCCCAATAATCCCAATTAGCCGCGAGATGTACTTTGTTTATTTCAGTAGTTCTCTCCTTGCATTCTTTTTGAACGCAATTTTTGTTGCTTGTATAGCCGGTATGTGCTTTTTATTTGTTCTATTCGAAGAGAAGAAGCTGAATGCGTGGACGAAGTGGCTCGGAATCGGACTGGCTTTGATTGCCGTAACGATCTTTCTTTTTGGTGATGAGGTCAGTACCTTTTTGTGATGTTGTCCGGTAAATTACGGTTTACTGACGATAACCTCATCCCCATGTTTTTTTTGATTCAGATTTCCATGCCATTTTGCTACCTGCTCATACAACACCACTGTTGGATATTCATCTCTGCGTTTTCGAGCGATATCAGATAGAATCGTTTCGTGTGAGTTTTGTTTCGCCTGTGTGGGGACAGAGTCTGTTCTCTTCACACTACGGGTTTTATTTGACGCTTTTGGAAAAGAAGTCTGCGATGTTGTGTTTCTTTTTTCGTAATTTGGATCTGCTTTCTGGTTGGGGAAAGATTTGTTGGTTGAGATCTGACTATCTTTGCAAATGGCGCAGGTGGGTCAAGTTTGATATTTGCGCAGTTTTGTCTGAGGGTTGGTACTTTCGTGACCAGTGGATCGCTGAATTATGCTCTGGCAGAGTCAAATTGAGTACAAATAGTAGTGAAAATTGGAAACCGGTTTCTAGCTTGCCAACAAAAATCTTTCTCAAACGAGTGGGTTTTATAGTGATAACATCCGCAGGAGAATTTAAATTCAGCATCCAGAAATTTTTCACTCGCGCGCGCGACGCAAAAGTGAGTAATTTCGTCAGAGGCGCGGCGGTGTCAAGTTGAAAATAAGTACTGAAAATGGCAAGGAGCTTTCTCCTGAAATGACTTCAAACTGAAAGGCCGTTTGAGATTAGCCCCTGCCCTGATATCACGATGAGCGCGGCTGGTTGTGAAATTTTTGAGAATTCGTTCAATGAAATCCTTTCTGGGATCAGAAGAGTGGGGATGTTCAGCAACATCTGTTTGGTATAGAATAGCCATGAGTGTCTTTTGTAATCTTAAACGATTGGTAGTTGATTGTGCTGTTACGGCTGTTTCTTTTATTCACGATCATTCCTTTGGCAGAACTCTGGCTGCTGTTGTGGTTCAGTTCGCTGAC